>NZ_JAFREG010000009.1:0-103995 GCF_017377615.1 Faecalibacterium sp. Marseille-Q4896 | reverse complement strand
GGTGTAGCGGACGCTGTAAGAGTTGCCGCGCTTCGTAATATATGCCATACTGTTTGCCTCCTTATCAAGCTGCCCGGTAGAGCCACGCATCGAAGCTGTCCTTCGGCACACGGATGCTTCCGCCTACCCGCAGGACACGGAATTCGGTGGTGCTGTTGCACAGGTTGTAAGCAGAGCGCAGACTGATGGCCAGCATTCGTGCGATCTCTTCCACCGTGTACACCAGCTTCGTGGTTGCCGGGCTGTCAGTCGGAGACTTGACGGCATTGGTTTGAGTGACCACTTCCATTGTAGTGGGATTCGAGTCCTTTTGCAAGAACTTTTTCGTATAATCGGAAGATTGCACAGGGACGGTCATAGAATTACGGTCAAAATCCATAAGCATTGCTCCTTATATTGTCATATCATCTAAAAATTCAGCTTAAAGTTCTACATCTTGCCCACGCTTACGGTTTTGCTGCGGCACATTCATGGTGTGCTCCTGCTTGGGGGCAAGAATCTTTTCCAGAAAGCCGCGCACCAGTTCGGGCGCACGGCGGAGAGCATCCAGATAGGGTTTCACGTCGTACCACAGGTCGTGGTACTTGTTGCTCCAACGAACGGCTTCTTTCTTGGCGGTGGAAAGTTCTTCTTTCAGGCGGCGGTTCTCCACATCCATCATATAGCCGTGGTCGGCTCGCTTTTTCAGCTTGGAAAACTCTTCTTCGGTCAGCGAATAGTTGCCGAGAAAGGTGCGCTTACCAATATAATCCAGATCGCGCGCATGAATGAGGGCTTCTTTTGTGAGCGTGACCTTTTTCTGCACAGCGGCAAGTTCCTTTTCGGTCTTGGAGAGGGTTTTGTTGGTTTGGGTGAGGTGCTGCTCTTTCTGGTCAATCTGGGCGGTCAGAGTGTCCAGTCGCTCCTGCTCCCGCTGGACTTTGAACTGGGTGACGGTCAGGTGTTCTTCAGTGCTGCCACGCTCACCGCGCTCTACATCCGTATACCCGGCGTTGCGCATATAGTGGAAGAAATCGTCTTGCAGGACACTGTACGACTTCTTCAGGACTGGCTTGCCGCTCTTTTGCAGGACAGGCTTTCCGGCATCGTCCAGCAGGGGCTTGGAAGCCCACTTCTTGCTTCGGCTGACCTGCATGACGGTCTCCTTGACTGTGCCGACCAGTGCCTTGTCCTTGCAGCGTTTCGACCAGAGGATCTGCTTTTCCACCACAGGCACATAGACCACATGGAGATGATAGTGGTAGACTTCACGGCCTAATGCTTCGGTCATGGCACGGTTGATCTCATCGGCGTGCATGACTGCCGAGAGGATATACTGCTCACCGCCCACGATTTGAACGGCAGCTTGGTAGGCATCCTCATAGAACTGCTTGGCGAACTCGTAGCCGCCGTGGTTGTCAAAGTAGGCCGAGTTGACATCAAAGACAAGCTCGCAGTAATGGGTGGCATCCGGCTTCAAGCCGCGCGTTGAAATCGTGCCAGCGGTTTCCAGTTGGGAGAACAGGTCGGTGTAGCTGGCGGTTGGCTTTTTGAAGTGGATGTTCCATGCAGTGCGCTGGGGGATGATGTCGGGGTTCCGGTAGCTGTCCTTTTCGCGCTCGTTGTGCTGCTGAGTGTTGCCAACGGCCTTGTCCGAAACGGCGAGATTTCGAACACTGGTGCGGTCAATGCCATCATTTCTTGCCAAAGGGCATCCCTCCTTTCAAGGTTCATCGAGAGGTGACGGGGAACGGAGATGCACTTCTGCGGAAGTGTAATAACCCACTATAACACTTTCATCCCTATGGGCTGCAAAGTGTAGTGGGCTCTTTGAGGACTCTCCGAGGGGGAACGTCTCCTGCGGGAGAGCTACGATCAAGTTCGCACAATGCGAACTTGATCGCTCCGTACGCATCTGAAAAAATTGCGTACGGACTTCAAATAACCTGTACGGTCTGTACGGCGTACGGAAATCTAAAATAAAAACGATAACACGTTTTAATTTGCTTCGATTCGCCGTACGGGTGCGTATAAGTACAGACCGTACAGGTTGTGCGAACTTCTTCCGTGAAAAAATGCACTTTTTACGGACAGGGGTGGACAAGCGGCTCAATGCCCACGAAACCCCGCACCCTGCGGCCACCGGGCAGGGCGATGTTATGTACTGCACCAGAGACCCCAAAGTGGGAACTCTGGTGTTTTTGCTTCATGCCTGAATATACGGGAAATTTTGCAGGAAAGGCGAAAAAGCGGCAGAACTGCAACGGAAAAAGAAAAATGCCCTCACTGGTTGCAGGGCTGCAACAGCAAGGGTGGAGAGGTGACCGTATATTGAACAAAACGGCAGAGCGTATTATAATGAGGAAAAAGCTCAAAAAGGAGGGCCGACCACATGGCACAGGAATATCTGCCCGCACCGTCCAACGTCCGTCTTGCGGACTTGATGAAAGAGCACAATATCAGCCAACCGGAGCTTGCTAAGGAAATCGGCTGCTCCAAAAGCACCATCAGCCGCTTTATCAGCGGTGCAAAGGGAACCCTGACCCATGAGCAGGTGCTGAAAATTGCAAGGCTGTTCAACGTGTCCACGGATTTTCTGCTGGGAGAAACCAACATTCCCGACCGCAAGAACTACGACATTGCCGAGTTAGGCTTGTCCGTAGAAGCTGCAAAGAACCTCTACACAGGACGTGTCAATACAGAGGTGGTCAACCTGCTGCTGGAAAACGCTCGCTTCGCAGAGCTTACTTACCGCATATCGCAGTATTTTGATGATACCTTTGCTTCCGGCATCGCAGCACAGAACGCCATGCTCACGACATTGAGCACCCTGCTGCGCACAAAGGTCAAGACCCCGGAGGCAGCCAAAGCCGCAAAGGACATCAGCCTTCGGAGAAAGCCGGTGTATCAAGGCGATCTTGATGACATTGAAATGTACTTCATGGCGGCGGTCAAGGAAATCAAAAAGGGGATCGGGAGCCATTACGCCGAACAGGAAGCCATGAGCAAGAAAGTGGCAGAGAAGATGTTCACCGAATTGACCAAAGGGCAGGATGTGCAGCACCCAACGATTACGGCAGAGCAGTTGACGGATGCAATGTTGGACAGTGTTTCGGGCATGGAAGGAGCCACGCCGGAGGCACTGGAACAGTTGCGGAACGGCCTGCTGGGAATCTTGCAGTCTGCCGCAGAGCAGGAAAACGCCCATGAAGCAGACGAATGAACGGCTTTGTGCGCTGGCACAGAAAGGGGACGCCACCGCACTGGACAGCCTGATCGAAAACAACAAGTCCTTTATTGGCAAGGTGGCAAATGACCTTTTCCGCAGCATGAATCTGGCACAGTCCGGCCTGAACCTTGACACGGACGATTTGAAACAGGCGGGCAATCTGGGCTTCTGGAAAGCTGTGCCGAAGTTCGATGCAGCGCGCGGCATGAAGTTCCTGACCTATGCGGCTCCTGCCATCCGCAACGCCATGATGGACATGGTGCGGGATGCCTTTGCCGCTTTTGAGCAGCGGATGGTAACGGAGGACAAGGACGGTATCTGCTACCAGCGCGTTTCGCTGAACGATGTTCTGCCGAGAGAAGAGCAGCTGCGGCGCATCGAAGCCATAGCCGACCCTTATGCCATGCAGCCGCAGAGTATTATGGAAGAGCAGGAATCGCGCCGGGAACTGTACGATGGCCTGAAACGGCTGACCCAACGGGAGCAGACCTATCTGCTGTACCGCTATGGCTTCACCGATGGTGAGGAACATCCTTTGATCGGTACGGCGATATACTTCCACCTGACAAAAGGCCGCGCCCAAAAGACCGAGGAACAGGCCATGGATAACCTGTGGCTGGAACTGCCGTGGTGGTTTATCTGAATGGGCAGAGAGGAATTGTGTCAAATTGACATAATTCCTCCCGATAAGAGGGATGTGAGCGAAAATGCTGGCAATGTATCTGGCAGTTCTGGATGACCGGAGCAGCGAAGAACAATTTATAGATGTATATAATACCTACAAGCGGCTGGTCTACCATACCGCTTACAAAATTATGGGCGATTCATATCTGGCAGAAGATGTGCTGCAAGAGGTTTTTTTGTACGTTGCCAAAAATTTTTCTAAAATTCATCGAGAAAACTGTCACGAACTCGCCGCTTATCTCGTTAGTTGTAGTAGAAGCCGTGCATACGATATGCTTCGCAAGCAGCGAGAAGAACCATTAGAAGAAATCCCAGACGTGCCAGATGATGCCCCGGTGCCGGATGATGCAGTAGTCAGCACCGATAACATCCAACACCTGACAGAACTGATCGGACAGATGAAACCAATGTATCGTGCCCCACTACGTCTTTTGGCAATGGGCTACACCAACCGGGAGATTGCCGAATCGCTTGGACTGACGGATGAAGTGGTTCGGATGCGGCTTTTCCGTGGAAGAAAACTATTGTGGAAGGAGTTGAACAGCCATGAGTGAGAGAGCAGAAGTTTCTTTTGATGCTGCATTGATGATGGCACTCCGTGCAGATGCACAAAAAGAGCTGGATGAGCTGCCAAGTCCGGCCCAGCTTAAGGAACGCTACCCGGACACGTCCCGATGGGATGCTCGCCTGCAAGCGGCGTTGCATAAACACCGCCCTGTGCTGAAACGAGTGCTTGTTGCAGCCATGACGCTGGTAATTTTAACTCTCGGCGCACTTGCAGTAAGCGCAGACTTCCGCAAGGCAGTCTACACGATGATTCAGAAGTTCCTGCCCATTGAGATGCAGCTGACATATCAGGTGGATGGAGAACCGTTGGAGCAAATTCCGAATGGATACAGCGACCATTATGTGCCGGATGGATTTGAACGAGATTATGAATAAGGGTATGATGATGCACAAGCCTTTTTGCATGTTTACTCATCGAAAAAAAGCAGTATAGGGTATACAGTTCAATGCTCAGTTATCCAGCCGGGGAACCAAGCGTTGTTTGATAATGAGCATACGACCTATAAAATTGTAAAAATTGGTGACGTGGACGCATCTTTGGGAACGAGTACTGTAGAAAGTGGAATCTCTGTTTATATTCTCAACTGGGAGCAAGATGGTATAGCGCATATGATAATGGGAAATATTCCGATGGATGAAGTTTTCAAAATCGCAGAAAGTATTTCTTAACAGAAAATTGCTTGAATATTTGTGAAGAAGCACAAACACCTGAGCGATTTTTTGTTAAGATAGACAAAAACAGAAAATCTTGCAACAAACCAGTGATTTGCTGCGTTATCTGGATAAAAGGGTTTATAGAGAGGAGCCGAAGATAGTGAAAAAACTGGTAGTAGACGTTGGTAGTATGCTAATTGTGCAGTATTTGATATTTTACTTTGTTGAAATAAGATTAGGGGAACAAGCGACCTTTACAAAGTTTATAACTAACAATTACATCCTTACTTTTTGGATAATTTATCTTGCAAGTCGGATTGTGAATTGCAAAATTAAAAAGTCCCGCAATGAGAAATAAATCTAAAAAGGAGCGTTTCGGATGAGAGTAAGAAAAATTGTGTTAATTTTTGCGGTAATAGCGGTGCTACTAATTATAATATTGGGCAGGCCAATAACAAAAGAATTGGGTGAAGTTCCAGATGATTACGAAAAGGGTGCGTAAAATGGCAAAGCCAAATAAGAGATTGGCGATCATTGGTATGGCATTGGTCGTAGCGATTCTTATAGGCGGTTTCCTGTTGCATACGTGGGGGAGGACAAAATCGGAACTTACTGTAACAAAGGTAGATTTAAGTAATAATTCTATCTATGCAACCGCTCCCAATCAACTGTATGGCACAGATAATTGCTATCTCATTCAGGGTGCTTCGGAATACTTAAAAGGAAATATTCAGCTATCGCAAATTGAAGAAGGCGAAAAGATTGCGGTAGTTTCCAATGGAAAGGTTTTATTATCTGACCCCTATCAGTTTGATACGATATACAGTATTCGATTACCATAATCCTATTTTCATGCCCTAAACAATGAAATGAATATAGATGCTTTTGAGAATATGAAGATATTATTATGAAAGAGATAATTATTGAACCACATATTGGAATTGGACAATTAAAATTAGGCATGACATCAGATGAACTAGAAAATGCTCTTCTACAAATGAAGAAACAGTGGTCGAATTCTTCTGATGAAGCAATGCAAATGGAATGTTGTGCGGAAACCGATGACCCTAATTTGATAACCGGACGATATATGGATAATGATTCGTTCTTTCTTGTGCAGTATCGGAACGGAAAAGCTGCTGAAATCGGCATCCAGCGTGATTTGTCTAAAGTGGCATCAATAAAATTGTTCGGGCTGGATATGTTTAATACAACCGCCGAGTGTATTGTTGATAGCTTAATGAAAAAGGACAACGTTATTTGCAACGAAAAGGACTTGCAACTTGGAACGGAATATATTTTTCCCCAAATTGGAGTCCGACTCTGGAGAGAGCGAGCATTTCATCCCAAATTGTTGAAAGACCCGTTATACATGGAAGAAATGCAGGCGGTATTAGAAGACGAATATCAATATCAGTATTTTCAGATGGTTACCATAATAGGTTGAACTACTAACTAAGAGCCCTCTATTTGCAACGACTGCAAGTAGAGGGCTGTTGTTTTGCCTTGGATATTTTAATTAAAGGTCAATCTTCCAGTCTGCCATGGTCGCAGCCAAGTGAAAGGTAGTGTTCAATCTCACCACTCAGCACAAGCTGGGCGTACTCCAATGGCTTATTGTAGAGCAGCCAATCCAGCTCTGCCCGCTGTGCCGGGGTGTTGCCGTATTCGTCCTCGATGGCGATGCAGTCAATGGCAACGGTGGTGCCATCCTCGAACCGGGCTTCCATCCGGTTGGTGTCCATGTTGTAGCGGCAGAAAAGCAGTTTCATCATAGTAGTATCCTCCTAGACTTGATTTTGATGTGCGGCCACTCAAACCAATGCCGTCAAGCCGGTGGGGGGATAGAGCGATTTTGTTTGTCGGAGAGTAGGTGCACGGTTTCTGCACGGATTTTGCACGGTTTCAAAACGTGCAAAGGGTGCTTTTCGCTGCAAAATCCGACAAAGAGTGCAGAAATTATCGGGTGAAAAATCACGTCGCTTTGATTAAAAATAACGATGACTCGAAATTTCCAGAAATTGAGACGAACCGGCGGCTTGCTCTCTTAATCAGTGGGCCCAGGGTTCGAGTCCCTGGAGGTGCACCAGATATTGAACGTCAAATCGTAAGATTTGACGTTCTTTTTTGTGTAGGAAAGCGACTGCACACTTTCTGCACACCGTTTGCACATTTGCCCGAATCAACGGCGTTTCTGCGCAAGGTTTGCACAGCCTGCTTTCCTTTGCATCCACAAAATATCCTCTGGCTCAGAAATGCCGATTTCCATACTTGTACTTTAAATTCGCGTGTCTGTCGAAAATCATGAGGCTGCTCTTTCCCTTGAGATATCCCATAACGTAAGAAATGCTGTACTTCGGCGAAAAACTTATCAGCATATGGATATGGTCCGGGCAGGCTTCTGCTTCAATTATTTCAATATCCTTTTGCTCGCATAGTTTGCGAAGTATCTGACCAATATCTTTTTTGATTTGGCCATATATCACCATTCTCCGATATTTCGGTGCAAACACTACATGGTATTGACATCTCCATGTCGTATGGCTTAAACTATCTACGTCTTTGTTATTTTTCATTTCAAAGATAAACCTCTCTGTTCCTAGAATGTGGTTGGCAAACCCACACTCTATTCTACAGAGAGGTTTCTCTTTGTCTAGGGCTAAAGCCGTTTTTATTCCGCCAGCTTAGCTGGTGGTTTTTCTTCACTCAAGTTCTTAATAAGTAAAAGACGGGGTGCTGCACAAATGCACAGCACCCCGTCTTTTATTTGTGTTCATCTGCGCCCGGCTTATAGAGCAGCTCCAGATAGGGGTGCTTCCGGATGGCGGCAACCACCTCATCCAGGCGGGTCGCGCAGAAATTCTGGCAGCATAGAGTTTGTGCCGATAGAAATTTTGCGTACAGTAGATTTTGGAAATCTTCTTTGATGCCGCAAATCGTAGGCGGTGCCCATGGTTAGATAGATCTCGTCCTGCGGCAGAAGATCAATAAAATTGCGATAATAAACTATTCGCCCAGATGCCAGATGTCGCGGTTGTACTCGGCAATGGTGCGGTCGGAGGAGAACATGCCCGCTTTGGCAATGTTCACCAGACACTTGCGCCGCCAGCCTTTCGGGTCGCAGGCGTAATCACTGAGGGCCTGCCCCTTGCGCACAACGTAGGCGTTGAAGTCCGGCAGGGTCTGGAACCAGTCTTTATGGATCAGCTCGTTGTGCAGGCGGGTCAGGTTTTCGGCGTGACCGGCGGCCAGCATCTCCGGGCCGGTGAGGAAGTTGATGGCGCGGCGGATGTTGACATCGCCCTCCACCCACTGGGCGGGGTCGTAGTCGCCCACGGCGTAGCGGTGGATGACCTGATCGGAGGTCTGGCCGAAGATATAGATGTTCTCCTCGCCCACCTGCTGGCTGATCTCCACATTGGCACCGTCCATGGTGCCCAGCGTCAGCGCGCCGTTCAGCATGAACTTCATGTTGCCGGTGCCGGAAGCTTCCTTGGAGGCAAGGCTGATCTGCTCGGACAGGTCGCAGGCGGGGATCAGCTTTTCGGCGGCGGTAACGTTGTAGTTCTCCACGAACACCACCTGCAGCCACTTGGACACTTCCGGGTCTGCGGCAATGACCTTGGACAGGGTCAGCAGCGCATGGATGATGTCCTTTGCAATGGTGTAGGCAGGTGCTGCCTTGGCACCGAAGATGCTCACCAGCGGAGCAGCGGGCAGGTGCCCGGCCTTGATCTCGTAGTACTGATGGATGAGGTACAGCAGGTTCAGCTGCTGGCGCTTATACTCGTGCAGGCGCTTGGACTGGATATCGAACACAGCATCGGTGTTCACGCTCACCTTCTGGGTGCGCAGCAGCCAGTCTGCCAGTGCTTCCTTGTTGGCCTTTTTCACAGCGGTCAGCTGCTCCAGCACAGCTTCGTCGTCAGCAAAAGCCATCAGCTTTTCCAGCTCGGCGGCATCCTTACGGAAGCCGGAGCCGATGTGCTGTTCCAGCGCGGCGGTCAGGCGGGGGTCGCATTCCAGCAGCCAGCGGCGGAAGGTGATGCCGTTGGTCTTATTGTTGAACTTTTCCGGGTACAGCTCGTAGAAGCCGTGCAGCTCGGATTTTTTCAAAATCTCGGTGTGCAGCGCCGCCACGCCGTTGGTGGAGTGGGTGAAGTGGATGTCCATGTGGGCCATGTGCACCCGGTCGTCTTTGTCGATGATGGCAAGGCTCTCGTCCTTGGTGCGGGTGCGGGCCAGTGCGTCCAGCTTTTCGATAATGGGCATCAGCTGGGGCACCACGGCATCCAGATAGGCGCGGGGCCACTTTTCCAGCGCTTCGGCCAGAATGGTGTGGTTGGTGTAGGCGCAGGTCTTTGTGACGATCTTTACGGCTTCCTCAAATTCGATGCCCTTTTCGCCCAGCAGCCGGATCAGCTCCGGGATGACCATGCTGGGGTGGGTGTCGTTGATCTGGATGGCGGCGTAGTCGGCCAGATCATGGTAATCGCAGCCCCGGGCGGCACACTCGGCCAGAATGAGCTGGGCACCGGCAGAAACCATCAGGTACTGCTGGTACACCCGCAGGCGGCGGCCTGCCTCATCGGAATCGTCCGGGTAGAGGAAGAGGGTCAGGTTCTTGTCGATGGCAGTTTTATCGAAGGCAATGCCGTCATGGACGATGCTCTCATCAATGGTGTCAAGGTCAAACAGGTTCAGGGTGTTGGTGCGGCCCTCGTAGCCGGTGACGGCCAGCTTGTACAGCCGGGCGGTGTACTCCTTGCCCGCCAGCTCCACCGGGTAGGTGATGTCGGTCTTTTCCGCCCAGCTGTGGGCGGTGAGCCACGGGTCGGGCTTTTCGTTCTGCACGCCGTTCTCAAAGGACTGGTGGAACAGGCCGAAGTGATACCGCAGGCCCACGCCGTCGCCGGGCAGGTTCAGCGTTGCCAGAGAGTCGAGGAAGCAGGCAGCCAGACGGCCCAGACCGCCGTTGCCCAGAGAAGGTTCCGGCTCCACCTCTTCGATATCGGAAAGGCTCTTGCCGACGGCAGCCAGTGCATCGCGGGCTTCATCGTACAGTCCCAGATTGATGAGGTTGTTGGACAGCAGCTTGCCGATGAGAAATTCGGCGCTGATATAGTACAGCTTGCGGCCGGTGACCGGCTGCACACGGTCGGCGCTCTTCTGCCGGACGAGTTCCAGCAGCGCGAGATACAGCTCCTGATTCGTGCAGTCTGCCAGCGGCTTGCCCGTGAGACCCTGTAACGTTTCGGTAAAGCTCATAAATGCATCCTCCTTTGTTAGGGTGTATCTGAAAAGTTGAAAATTTAGTCTATTTCTACAAGCACAGCCGGATCTTGCGTGAAACAGCCTTGGATCCCGCTTGTGCTTGCGAAATATTCGTCATTTTCTTTGTTTTCAAATACACCTTGCGGAAAACAGGTTTGACATCTGTACTTCCAGATATACCACATAAAACAATCAAAATCTTGCCTAAAAAGCGCAGACTGTGGTACAATCCTATCATCGGGAGGTGAAACAATGCAAAATCAGGCATCTTTGCAGGAGACCAAGCAGCATGGTGCCGTGCGGTTTCCCTTCAATCTGTATCCCTGCACCATTCCGGGGGACTTTCCGCAGGTGGCGCTCCACTGGCAGGAGAGCATGGAGCTGGTCTTTGTCAAGCGGGGCACAGGACTGGTGCAGGTGGGCGCTGAGAGCTGCCCGGCCCGCATGGGGGACATCTTTATTTTTACGCCCGGCACCCTCCATGCCCTGCGGCAGGCCGAGGGGCAGTGCATGGAATACGAAAATATCATTTTTGAGCTGGAGCTTCTGGGCGGCGCAGAGGACCTTTGTGCCGAGAAATATCTGCTTCCGCTGCAAAGCGGGCGCTTGTCGCTGCCTGCGCGGCTGACCCCGAACGATTTGTGCTATCTGCAGGCCGCCGCCTGCCTGCGGGAGGTGGAGGATGCCAACCGCGCCAAGCTCCCCGGCTACGAGCTGCAGGTCAAGGGGGCATTGCTGCGGTTTCTTGCCCTGCTCCTTGCACAGGGCCGGCAGCGGCTTGCCGCCGAGACAGCCGACACCCAGCGGCTGAAAACGCTCCTGCAATGGCTCTCGGCCCATTATACCGAGGAACTCCGGGTCGCCGATGCCGCCGGGGTCTGCTCCTTCAGTGCCAGCCACTTCATGCGGTGGTTCCGGCAGATGACCGGGCAGAGCTTTGTGGCCTTTCTGAACGAGTATCGGCTCAACGCCGCCGCCGAAGCGCTGCAGGCCACGGATGAGACGGTTCTGACCATCGCTTCCCGGTGCGGGTTTGAGAACCTCTCCTATTTTAACCGGGCGTTCAAGGCGCACTTCGGCATGACACCCCGGGAGTACCGGAAAAAATAAGCAAAACGAGGCCGTTCTGCCTCTCTGGAAAAGAGAGGAAACGGCCTCGTTTTTTGCACATCAGGCCTCCGGCGGCGGGCAGCAGCTCTCCCGTTGGATGAGCTTATGCGGCACGATGATCTTGGTTGCCAGAAGATTCGGGTTTTCGATGTGGTTGATCGAGCTGTTCCGTGCCGTGGAGCAGGCATTGGGCAAGCGGGAGATCATTGCAGAGGACCTTGGTTATATGAGCGAGACGGTCCGTCAGCTGGTGCGGGACAGCGGCTTCCCCGGCATGAAGGTGCTGGAATTTGCCTTTGACTCCCGCGACACCGGCAGTGCCAGCGACTATCTGCCCCACAACTACCCGGTGAACAGCGTGGCCTATACCGGCACCCACGACAACGAGACGCTGGTATCGTGGTATCAGACTGTCACCGATGCCGAGCGCGCCATGGTGCGGGACTATCTGTACGACTATGCCACCCCGGAGGAGCAGCTCTATAAAAGCATGATCGCACTGATCCTGCGCAGCGCAGCGGCGACCTGCATCGTTCCCATGCAGGACTGGCTGGGGCTGGACAACTCTGCCCGCATCAACAAGCCCTCCACCGTGGGCCAGAACTGGCGCTGGCGGCTGAAAAAGACCCAGCTGACAAAGAAGCTCCAAAAGGAGATCTGCCAGCTGACCACCCGCTACGGCCGGATGAACTGGGCGTAACAGTATAGTGTTCTGGACTTGATTTTGGAAAGTTTATTGCAGAATAGCGGCAGAAGTAATACTTATTCAAAAATAAAAACGACAAAGAACAAATAAAAAAGTACAGAATATGGATCGACCCGGTCGAACAGCTGGTTCACATAGTCATTCTGGGGGATGCCGATGGTCCACAGGCTGTACTTGTCATCCATGGGGATGATGCCCTTTGCCATCATGGTATTCACCACCGGGATGTGCAGCCGGTCGGTGCCCACTTGGCCGGTAATGGCCACCAGCGGCGCACCGTTCGGATAGGAGTGCGCGAGGCGCACCACAAAAAAGCACGAAGCAGCAATGCTTGGTGCTTTTTCTTTTTGACATGTGCCGCGGGATGCTTTATAATAAGATTGATTTCAGATGTCTGCGGGGCGGTGCGCCCTGCGGTAAAATTACGGCAAGCAAAAAAGGGAACTGCTATGAGAGAAGAAAAGGCCAGCGCATTGCCGCTGCTGCTGGACGTGCGCAGAATGGACGAAAATAACCGGGCTTACGCCTACCGTATGCTGCGCAAAAATATTATGACCTTGCAGCTGCAGCCGGGCTGTCAGCTGAGCGAGGCCGAACTGTGCGAACAGCTGGCCATGAGCCGCACACCGGTACACGAAGCGCTGATGATGCTGAAAAGTGAGTGGCTTGTGGATGTTCTGCCGCAGCGCGGCAGCATTGTGTCCAAGATCAGCGTTCCATACCTGAACGAAGGCTTTGCCATGCGCCGCATTCTGGAACCGGCGCTGCTGCGCGGGCTGGCCGGAAAGCTGACAAGGGAACAGCTGAACGAATTTCAGGAACTGCTGAACCGGCAGAACGAAGACCTTTATCTGGATCAGGATGCAGCAGATGACTTCTTCATCTCGCTGGATAACGACTTCCACAGGCTTTTGTACCACGATTCCGGCTACGACCGCATCTGGGAGGCTATGCACAACGTTACTTCCCATATGGACCGTGTGCGGTATCTGGACTCGGCCCTTTGCCGGGGAAATATTGCCTCGGTGCAGAAAGAGCACGAGCAGATCTTTGGCTACCTGCGGGACGGCCTGCCGCTGGACGTGGACGTAGAAGCCCTGTTTGAGCATCACCTTGGCATGTACCGCGAGAATTTCCAGAAGATATTGGAACGGTTCCCGGATTTCTTTGTACGGACATAAACCAAAAAGAGCACCCGCTGCTGACCCTTACAAGGCCATGGCAGGGGGGTGCTTTTTTGGTTCAATACGGATACGGCTTTACGCCGGGCTGCGGATATCAATTTACGACGGCAGTGTTTCTGATGGATTTTGCACCAGAAATGCTGCTTTTTCTGTTCAAAACCCGGAAAAACAGCAGTTTGTGCTCTTGAATTGCCCGAAAAGCTTGCAGGAATGCAGGTTTTTGTGGTAATATTTAAGATATGTTCCCGTTGAGGGGAAGAAAGAGAGGGGTAATCAAATGATCAATATCTGCATCATTGCCACCATTGTGATCTATCTGGTGGGAATGCTGCTGGTTGGCTTTGTCTACAGCAAATCCAACGAGGACAGCAGCGATTTCTACCTCGGCGGCCGCACGATGGGCCCGCTGGTCACGGCTATGAGCGCCGAAGCCAGCGATATGTCCAGCTGGCTGCTGATGGGTATGCCGGGCCTTGCATATCTCACCGGCATCGCGTCGCCGGGCTGGACGGCCATCGGCCTTGCTGTGGGCACATGGCTCAACTGGCTCATCGTGGCCCGCCGCCTGCGCCGCTACTCGGCCAATCTGGATGCCATCACGGTGCCGCAGTTCCTTTCCCTGCGGTTCCATGACCAGCGCAACCTGCTCAACGCGCTGGGCGCGGTCATCATCATCGTGTTCTTCATCCCGTACACCGCTTCCGGCTTTGCCGCCTGCGGCAAGCTGTTCAACAGCCTGTTTGGCGTGGATTACATGGCGGCCATGGTTCTGTCCGCTGTGGTCATCGTGGGCTACACCATCATGGGCGGCTTCCGCGCTGTGTCTACCACCGACCTGATCCAGTCCATTGTCATGAGCATGGCGCTGATCGCGGTGCTGGTGTATGGCGTCAACGTGGCAGGCGGCTGGGACGTGGTTCTGGACAACGCCCGCAGCCTGCCCGGCTACCTGACCATGGCTGCAAGCCACAATGCGGCAGACAACACCGCCACCTCTTACAGTCTGCTGGACATCGCGTCCACGCTGGCATGGGGTCTGGGCTACTTCGGCATGCCCCACATCCTGCTGCGCTTCATGGCCATTGAGGACGAAAAGAAGCTGGTGCTCAGCCGCCGCATTGCAAGCGTGTGGGTGGTCATTGCCATGACCGCTTCCATCGTCATCGGCATGGTGGGTCTGGGCATGACCAAGGCGGGCGCGCTGGAGTTCCTGAGCGGCTCTTCCAGCGAGACCCTGATCGTGCGCGTGGCCAGCCTGATCGCTCAGCACGGCGTGCTGGCAGCCATTCTGGCAGGTCTGATCCTTGCCGGCATCCTTGCCGCTACTATGTCCACCGCCGACAGCCAGATGCTGGCAGCGGCCTCCAGCGTATCCCAGAACATCCTGCAGGAGTTCGGCCACATGAAGCTGACCGAGAAGCAGAGCCTGTTCGCCGCCCGCCTGACCATCATCTGCATCAGCGTGGTGGGCGTGGTGCTGGCCCGCGACCCCAACTCCAGCGTGTTCGGCATCGTCAGCTTTGCATGGGCCGGCTTTGGCGGCTCCTTTGGCGCAGTGGTGCTGTGCTCCCTGTTCTGGAAGCGCTGCAACTGGCAGGGCGCTCTGGCCGGTATGCTCTCCGGCGGCCTGATGGTCTTTGTATGGAAGTACATCATCAGCCCGCTGGGCGGCGTGTTTGGCATCTACGAGCTGCTGCCTGCCTTCCTGATCTCTCTGGTGGTCTGTGTTGTGGTGAGCCTTGTCACCCCGGCACCCTCGGCAGAGATCGAGGCAGAGTTCGACGCTGCCAAGTAAAAACGATTTAAAATGCCCTCCGCTGCGCTCTGGGCATAGCAGCGGAAAAATGATTGATGCTTATGCAAAAGAGCAAAGCCGGCGGGCTTTGCTCTTTTGCTTTTTCACGGGTGGGGACGCAGAGGAAAGCGGCATTTAATTCAAAAGGATCAGCCATGCTTCGCAGCATGGAAGCAGAAATCCAAAACAGAAAAAGAACAGAAGATCCAGCACGAGCCGCATCAGACGGGTAAGCGGCGTGCCGAGAGACATGGCGTGAATGATAAAAAGATTCGCCTCACCCCAGCGCCGGTAGTAACCGGTTTGCTCAAAATTGTTCCAGAGTTCAAGAGATAGAAATTCAAATCCGGCAAACAATGGAAAAATGACCAGGGAGGACATCCAGCCGTCGGCCTGAAGCAAACCATCGCTGAGAGTCCGCCAGTGTACAGCTAATCTGCCTGGACAGGCAAAAATTCCCCACAGGGCAAGTGCAATGCTTAATGCAAGAAGAGCAGTACGCACAGAATGCCAGTCTACAGTGTGCTGGCGGCGCAGCATGGTGAAAAAATCTTCCAGAGGAACGGGAGGAGTGTCATCTTTTTGACGGGAGTCATGACAGTGCATCAGGTCAGCGAGGGTCAGGCCCAGCACATCGGCCAGCGGCTCCAGCGTGTTGATGTCTGGCAGCCCGATGCCGCGTTCCCAGCGGCTGACGGCTTTATCCGTAACGTGAAGCTGCTGAGCCAGTTCGGCCTGCGTCATGTTCCGCTCCCGGCGCACTTGTGCAAGGAATGCACCAAATTCTTTTGCATCCATTCTGCTCACATCCTTTTCCACAGGATAACACAGGAATGTGGGAAATACAACCGACGGAGCGTTTACCTGCCAGTCTGCAGAACAAAAAGGACGTGCTCCCTTGCGGGAACACGTCCTTTTTTATCGCTTCAGTATCAGGCGGAGATCAGCTTACAGCTGGGGGCCGGCAGAGACCAGAGCCTTGCCGTGCTCGTTGCCCTCGTACTTCTTGAAGTTCTTGATGAAGCGGCTTGCCAGATCCTTGGCCTTCTCTTCCCACTGGGAAGCGTCAGCATAGGTGTCGCGAGGATCCAGAATGCCGGTGTCCACGCCGTTCAGCACGGTGGGAACTTCGAAGTCGAAGTAGGGGATCTTCTTGGTGGGCACATTGTTGATGTCGCCGTTCAGGATGGCGTCGATGATGCCGCGGGTATCCTTGATGGAGATGCGCTTGCCGGTGCCGTTCCAGCCGGTGTTGACCAGATAAGCCTTAGCGCCGCTCTTCTGCATCTTCTTGACCAGCTCCTCAGCATACTTGGTGGGGTGCAGCTCCAGGAAGGCCTGGCCGAAGCATGCAGAGAAGGTGGGGGTGGGCTCGGTGATGCCGCGCTCGGTGCCTGCCAGCTTTGCAGTGAAGCCGGACAGGAAGTAGTACTGGGTCTGCTCGGGGCTCAGGATGGAGACCGGGGGCAGAACGCCGAATGCGTCAGCAGACAGGAAGATGACGTTCTTTGCAGCGGGTGCAGAAGAAATGGGGCGGACGATGTTCTTGATGTGGTTGATGGGGTAGGACACACGGGTGTTCTCGGTAACGCTCTTATCGGCGAAATCGATGTGGCCCTCGGCATCCAGAGTGACGTTCTCCAGCAGAGCGTTGCGCTTGATGGCGTTGTAGATATCGGGCTCGGAGTCCTTATCCAGGTTGATGACCTTTGCGTAGCAGCCGCCCTCGAAGTTGAACACGCCGTTGTCGTCCCAGCCGTGCTCGTCATCGCCGATCAGCAGACGCTTGGGATCGGTGGACAGGGTGGTCTTGCCGGTGCCGGACAGACCGAAGAAGATGGCGGTGTTCTCGCCGTTCAGGTCGGTGTTGGCAGAGCAGTGCATGGAAGCCATGCCCTTCAGCGGCAGGAAGTAGTTCATCATGGAGAACATGCCCTTCTTCATCTCGCCGCCGTACCAGGTGTTCACGATGACCTGCTCCTTGCTGGTGATGTTGAACACAACAGCAGTCTCAGAGTTCAGGCCCAGCTCCTTGTAGTTCTCAACCTTGGCCTTGGATGCGTTGTAGACAACGAAATCGGGCTCAAAGTTCTCCAGCTCCTCAGCGGTGGGCTTGATGAACATGTTGGTGACAAAGTGTGCCTGCCATGCAACTTCCATGACAAAGCGGATGGCCATGCGGGTATCCTTGTTGGCACCGCAGAATGCATCCACCACGTACAGGCGCTTGTTGGACAGCTCCTTCTGAGCGATGGCCTTCACAGCAGCCCATGCTTCCTGAGAAGCGGGGTGGTTGTCGTTCTTGTACTCGTCGGAAGTCCACCACACGGTGTCCTTGGAGTTCTCGTCCATAACGATGAACTTGTCCTTGGGAGAACGGCCGGTGTAGATGCCGGTCATAACGTTCACAGCACCCAGCTCGCTGACCTGGCCCTTTTCGTAGCCTTCCAGACCGGGCTTGGTCTCTTCCTCGAACAGCTGCTCGTAGGAGGGGTTGTACACGATCTCAGTCGTGCCGGTAATGCCATACTTGGTAAGATCCAACTTTGCCATATTCGCTATACCTCTACTTTCGTTTGATCCATACGTCCTGTATAGGGCACAGCGTTTCCCGGCGGGCCGGGCGCTGCGCAGAAGGCTTGCAGTTTGTAAATGCAAATTCTCCTGTATACCATTATACATAAAAGTATCCCGAAATCAATAAACGAATCGTGCTATTTGCAGAAAAGAAACAAATTTCATTAAGAAATTTAACTGCCTGAAACAATTTCAGGAAACAAAAGCAGGGGGCAAGACCTGAAAAAATAAGGTGGAACGGCGGGAAAACAATTTTTTGATAAAATTTTGACGAGCTGGGATGCATGAAAAACCGAGCACAAAAACGGCCCTTCCCGCAAAACGGCGCGGCAGGGAAGAGCGGAACAGGATCCACAGCCCGATTTGTGCAAAATTTACGAGATTTTGACGATTTTTATGACAAAGAAGCTTTGCCTGTGGTATACTGTATCTGACAAAAGGACAGCCCCGCTTTTTCTGTGTGCTGCATATAAAAAGGAAAAAGATCATGAAGACCATCTACATCCTGCTCACCCGGTCGGGTACCCTGCTTTCAAACCTTGTTTACGCTGTTACCGGTGCAAATTATACCCACGCTTCGCTGGCTTTTGACGAAGACCTGAGCTGCCTGTACAGCTCTACCCGCAAAAACGGCTATACCATGTTCCCGGCAGGGCCCAGCAGGGAATACCTGAACCGGGGTGTGTTCCGTCTGCGGGAGAACGTGCCCTGCGCACTGTATGCGCTGGATGTGAGCGATGAAGCCTACACCCGTGCCCGCCGCCGTGCCGAGCACATGATGGCCCACGGCAGCCTTTACCAGTTCAACGTTATCGGTCTTGCGCTCTGCGGGATGCATATCCGCTGGAAGCGCCGCCGGCACTATTTCTGCTCCCAGTTCGTCAGCGAGGTGCTGGAAAAGAGCGGTGCCATGGAGCTGCCCAAGCACAGCACCCTGATGCACCCGAACGACTACACCCGGCTGGAAGAGCTGCGGTGCGTATACAAGGGTACACTGGCCGGCCTGCCGCAGCGCCAGCAGATGGAATTTGACCAGAACGATACGGTGATCGGCGTATATCTGGGGCTGGCGCTGGGCCTGTTCCACACCGGCGCGGCCCGGGTGCGGAAGATTTTTTGAAAAAATTGAATTTTTGTGTTGACAAAGCAGGCGTGCTATGCTAAAATAGCCAAGTCGGGAGCGAACACCCGATGCAAAATGGACGTATGGCCCGTTGGTCAAGCGGTTAAGACAGAGGCCTCTCACGCCTTTAACATCGGTTCGATTCCGGTACGGGTCACCATTTTATAGTAGTAAAACGGTCATGTGCCGTTTTATATAGATGCCTCTTTAGCTCAGTCGGTTAGAGCACCTGACTGTTAATCAGGGTGTCGCCTGTTCGAGTCAGGCAAGAGGCGCCAGCAAAGCGATGGAAGTTTTCCATCGCTTTTTTCTTTTTCTCCGGCCGCTTTTGTTGACAGAAAATGCGAGGCGGGATATACTTAAAGCATGTTTTAGAATTGAAAATTTGTTGGTGGGCGGATGCTTTTAAGAGCAGCATCCTCGCCCTCTCAGGCGCATTCGCGCCAGCTCCCCCAAAGTGGGAGCCTTTGGCAGTCTACACGAAGTATACCGTTATGCCAAGGCCTCTCCCTTTGGGAGAGGTGGATTTGCGGAGCAAAGACGGAGAGGGCGAGCCGCCTTCCGGCAAAATAAAGGAGAACATCATGAAAAAAATCATTCTGACCGGCGACCGTCCCACCGGCCGCCTGCATGTGGGCCACTATGTCGGTTCCCTGAAGGAGCGGGTGCGCCTGCAGAACTCCGGCGAGTACGATGAGATCTACGTTATGATCGCCGATGCACAGGCCCTGACCGATAACGCCGACAACCCGGAAAAGGTGCGCCAGAACATCCTGCAGGTGGCGCTGGATTATCTGGCTTGCGGCATCGACCCCGCCAAGACCCATATTTTCATCCAGTCCATGGTGCCGGAATTGACTGAGCTGAGCTTCTACTATATGAACCTCGTCACCGTGAGCCGCCTGCAGCGCAACCCCACCGTCAAGAGCGAGATCCATATGCGCAACTTTGAGACCAGCATCCCGGTGGGCTTCTTCTGCTACCCCATCAGTCAGGCGGCGGACATCACCGCCTTCCACGCCACCACCGTGCCTGCCGGTGAGGACCAGAAGCCCATGATCGAGCAGTGCTGCGAGATCGTGCGCAAATTCAACGCCGTTTACGGCGACACCCTGACCGAGCCGGAGATCGTGCTGCCCCAGAACGCCGCCTGCCTGCGCCTGCCCGGCACCGACGGCAAGGCCAAGATGAGCAAGAGCCTTGGCAACTGCATCTACCTGTCCGAGGAACCGGAGGACATCAAAAAGAAGGTCATGTCCATGTACACTGACCCCAACCACCTGCGGGTGCAGGACCCCGGCAAGGTGGAGGGCAACCCGGTGTTCATCTATCTGGACGCCTTCTGCCGCCCGGAGCACTTTGCCGAGTTCTGGCCGGAATACCAGAACCTCGACGAGGTAAAGGCGCACTACCAGCGCGGTGGCCTGGGCGATGTGAAGGTGAAAAAGTTCCTGAACAGCGTCATGCAGGCCGAGCTGGAGCCCATCCGCACCCGCCGCAAGGAGTGGGAGCAGCGCCTGCCCGAGGTGGTGGAGATCCTGAAGGAGGGCAGCGCTTATGCCGAAAAGACTGCCGCCGCCACGCTGGCCGAGGTGCGCAAGTCCATGCGGATCGATTACTTCGAGAATGACAACCTGTTGAAATAAAATCTATGAGAGTGTCCGGGATGCCGCAGGTGTTCCGGACACTCTTTTTATAGTTTACGAAAATTGCATAGAAAATGCGGTCAAACTGTGTTAAAATAGGGGCAATAAGTACAGAAAGCCCCCGCTCTGGGGGCGAGAGAAAAAAGGAAAATCACCATGCAAAAGACCATCTGGATCACTGGCGCAAGCTCCGGCATCGGGCAGGAGTTTGCACGCCGCTATGCAAAGCTGGGCTGCCGGCTTATCCTGACCGCCCGCCGCACCGACCGGCTGGAAGCGCTGGCCGCAAAGCTGGGCACGCCCTGCCGCATCCTGCCCGCAGACCTTGCCCGGGAGGAGGACTGCCAGCGCCTTTTCAAGGAGCTGGAGGGGGAGACCATTGATATCTTTATCAACAACGCGGGCTTTGGCGTGTGCGGCAGCTATCTGGAGACCGACGACGCCCGGGAAGAGGAAATGATCCGGGTGAATGTGGAAGCCATGGCGCGGCTGTTCCGCTTTGCGGTGCGCAGGATGCACGCGGCAGGCGGCGGCACCATCCTGAACGTGGCGTCCTCGGCGGGGCTGCTGCCCGGCGGGCCCTATATGGCGGGCTACTATGCCAGCAAGGCCTATGTGGTCAGCCTGACCCGGGGCGTTGCCCGGGAGCTGCAGGAGCTGCACAGCCCGGTCTACGTGTGTGCGCTCTGCCCGGGGCCGGTGGATACCGAGTTCAACGACCGGGCAGGGGTGGTGTTTGCCCTCAAGGGCATCACGCCGGAGTTCTGCGTACAGGAAGCCATGCACGGCATGATGCACCGCAGGACCATCATCGTGCCCTCGGCCTTTATGCGGGCATGCACCACGGCGCAGAAGCTGCTGCCTGCCTCCCTGCTGATGCCCATTGTGGCACGGCAGCAGAAAAAGAAGATGGGATGATATTCTGGATGGCTCAATATGGCTCTTGTCAACAAGCCCAAATTTTTCCGCCGAAATTGTGCGCACCGCTAATGGCTGAAACCGTGTATACAAGAAAAACCCGGGTTTTTGCAGCTTTGCACGACTTTTCACGAAAAAATTTCCCGGAAAATTAAAAATACAGCAAAAATGCAGAAGAAAATGCCTTGACAGAGCCCAAAAAGAATGTTACCCTGTATACAAGAAGGATGCTGAAATCGAGAGTTCGGCTTTTTGAGCGTCCTGCAGAGCAAAAACGGGGCTTCCCCGCAAAGGAACAATTTGATTGGAGGACTCTATTATGGCACAGTGCACTCCCAAATCTTTTGATCTGACCGGCAAGGTCGCGCTGATCACCGGCGCATCCTACGGCATCGGCATGGCTATTGCAAAGGCAATGGCAGCCAATGGCGCTACCATCGTGTTCAACGACATCAAGCAGGAGCTGGTGGATAAGGGCATCGCTGCTTACACAGAAGCAGGCATCAAGGCTCACGGCTACGTCTGCGACGTGACCGATGAGGATGCCGTCAACGCCATGGTGGCAAAGATCACCGAGGAAGTTGGCCACATCAACATTCTGGTCAACAACGCCGGTATCATCAAGCGCATCCCCATGACCGAGATGAGCGCTGCTCAGTTCCGTCAGGTCATCGATGTTGACCTGAACGCTCCCTTCATCGTGGCAAAGGCCATCATCCCCGACATGATCGCACAGGGCGGCGGCAAGATCATCAACATCTGCTCCATGATGAGCGAGCTGGGCCGTGAGACCGTCTCCGCCTACGCTGCAGCCAAGGGCGGCCTGAAGATGCTCACCAAGAACATCGCTTCTGAGTACGGCGCATACAACATCCAGTGCAACGGCATTGGACCCGGCTACATCGCTACCCCGCAGACCGCACCTCTGCGCGAGATCCAGCCCGACGGCAGCCGTCATCCCTTCGACCAGTTCATCGTTGCTAAGACCCCCGCAGGCCGCTGGGGCGAGGCAGAGGATCTGGGCGGACCTGCTGTCTTCCTGGCATCCGAGGCTTCTGACTTTGTCAATGGCCTGATCCTGTACGTCGATGGCGGCATTCTGGCTTACATCGGCAAGCAGCCTCAGTAATGGCTGAGGATATCCCAAAGGACTGAGCACGGCGGCAGCCGGGCAGGCTTTGCCTGCTGGCTGCCGCTTTTTGTGTTTGTATGGGAAAGGATGTTATGTTATAATGGAAAAACAGCATAAAGACGCAGTATGGGTGCCCCATGCCGAGATCGAGCCGGAGGTGTGCGGCAAGGGCGTAAAGCGCCGCATTCTGGCCTACAGCAAGGATGCCATGTGCGTGGAAAATACCTTTGAGACCGGCGGTGTGGGTGCCATGCACTGCCACCCGCACACGCAGGTCACCTACATCGTCTCCGGCCGCTACCGCTTTACCATCGGCGACGAGACCCGCGAGGTGGGCCCCGGCGACACCCTGCTCAAGCAGGACGGCGTGATGCACGGCTGTGTGTGTCTGGAAGGCGGCGTGATGCTGGACTTCTTTACCCCCATGCGCGAGGACTTTGTATAACACCTGCACCTGCAGGAGAAGATCATAAAAGGAGAAGAAACTACTATGAAGATCGCACTCATCAACGAGAACAGTCAGGCCGCCAAGAATGGCATCATTGAAGCTGCCCTGAAAAAGGTGGTGGAGCCCATGGGCTACGAGGTGGTCAACTACGGCATGTACGCTGCCGACGATGCTGCCCAGCTGACCTATGTGCAGTGTGGCATTCTGGCTGCCATCCTGCTGAACAGCGGCGCAGCCGATTACGTCATCACCGGCTGCGGCACCGGCGAGGGTGCCATGCTGGCTCTGAACAGCTTCCCCGGCGTGATCTGCGGCCATGTGGAGGACCCTGTGGATGCCTATACCTTTGCCCACGTGAACGACGGCAACGCCGTTGCCATGCCGTTTGCCAAGGGCTTCGGCTGGGGCGGTGAGCTGAACCTTGAGTACTGCTTCGAGAAACTGTTCGGCTTCGGCCACGGTCAGGGCTACCCCAAGGAGCGCGTGGAGCCTGAGCAGCGCAACAAGAAGATCCTGGACGGCGTGCGTGCCGCTACCTTCAAGCCGCTGATCGAGTGCCTGAAGAGCATCGATCAGGACCTGCTGAAGGGCGCTGTGGCCGGTGCAAAGTTCAGCGAGCTGTTCTTCGCCTCCTGCAAGGACGAGGAGCTGGCAGCATACGTCAAGACGCTGCTGTAAGAGGATGCTGCTATGGGCTGGCTTTATCATCTGAACGCAGGCATTACCCATGGACTGGAAGGCTTTCTGGAGACCGCAGTGCCCATGATCGCGGGCCTTGCCGAAGTGATCGGTCTGTTCATCATCGTCACCAGTCTTATCAAGGCCACCTACCACTATGTGCGGGCGACCTTCTTCCATGACCACCATGATTTCCACCACGAGATGAGCAGCGGCCTGACCACGGCGCTGGAATTCCTGATGTCGGCGGAGATCGCAAAGACCTTCCTTTTGCAGAATCTGGAGTCGGTGGTGCCGCTGGCTGCCACCTTTGCGCTGCGCGCCATGATGAGCCTGATGCTGCACTGGGAAATGCAGGGCGGACATCGCTCCGGCCGCAAAAAAGCAGAAAACGACACAGAAACGGAAAAGAATGACTAGTGCGCAGCTGAAAACAGAGTTTTGCCAAACTTTTGCCGTGATAACTTTCTTTGCGTTGTGAAAAACGTAAAACCTTGACATGAGCCCTTGACACTTTTGCACAAAGGGACTATACTCTTGCCATCGAAAGCAAAGGCGCTGACGGAAGAGATTCCGCCAGCGCCTTTTGTGTTTTCGGGGATATTGCCGCTCGGGGGAGGATAGAGGGTCTCCTGAGTGCAAATGAAGCGTTCCTGCGTGCGATCGGCACGGGGAACACCGCACACGCCAAAAGGTTCTGGTGGCCTTGCGGCATCACATTCGTGGGAGGTATGGAAAGTTATGTTCAGCTCCGTCAACACCTGTTGGACGCTCGTGGGAGCGTTCCTCGTCTACTTCATGCAGGCGGGCTTCGCCTTGTGCGAAGCCGGTTTCACCCGTGCCAAGAACACCGGTAATATTCTGATGAAGAATATGATGGACTTCTGCATCGGCACCCCGTGCTACTGGATCATCGGCTTTGGCCTGATGTTCGGCGGCACCGGCGCACTGATCGGCGGCTTCGACCCGTTCATTCAGGGCGATTACAGCCATCTGGGTCTGGATATCCCGCTGTGGGTCTACATCGTGTTCCAGACCGTGTTCTGCGCAACGGCCGCCACCATCGTTTCCGGCTCCATGGCCGAGCGCACCAACTTCAAGGCTTACTGCGTTTATTCTGCTGCGATCTCGCTGGTGGTCTACCCCATCTGCGGCCACTGGATGTGGGGCGGCGGCTGGCTGCAGAGCATGGGCTTCCATGATTTTGCAGGCTCTGCAGCAGTCCACAATGTGGGCGGTGTCATCGCTCTGCTGGGCGCATGGATGCTGGGTCCCCGCATCGGCAAGTACGACAAGAACGGCAAGCCTCACGCCATTCCCGGCCACAACCTGACCGCCGGTGCTCTGGGCGTGTTCATCCTGTGGTTCTGCTGGTTCGGCTTCAACGGCGGCTCCTCTCTGAGCCTTGCCACCGACGAGGCCATGACCATGACCGGTCTGGTCTGCTTCAACACCAACCTTGCCGCAGCCGTTGCCACCTGTGTGACTATGATCTTCACCTGGCTGCGCTACGGAAAGCCCGATGTCTCCATGACCCTGAACGGTTCTCTGGCCGGTCTGGTGGCGATCACTGCAGGCTGCGATACCGTTTCTCCCTTCGGCGCATTCTTCATCGGCTTTGTGGCCGGCTTGCTCGTTGTTCTGAGCGTTGAGTTCTTCGATAACATCGCCAAGGTGGATGACCCTGTTGGTGCAGTTTCCGTCCACTTTGCAAACGGCGTGTGGGGCACCATTGCGGTGGGCCTGTTCTCCACCGGTGCCAACACCGAGCACGCAGGTCTCTTCTACGGCGGCGGTCTGGCACAGCTGGGCACCCAGCTGCTGGGCCTCGTTACCGTTGACATCTACGTTGTCGTTGTGATGTTCATTATCTTCAAGCTCATCGATAAGTTCATCGGCCTGCGCGTTCCCGCAGAGGTGGAGATCGACGGTCTGGATATCCACGAGCATGGTCTGGCATCCGCTTACGCTGGTTTCTCCATCTCCGATGCAAACTCTGCTGCCATGGTGCCCAACGAGAACACCGACCTCGGCGAGGACGATGTGACCAAGGCCACCGACAAGCAGATCAGCGCTGCCGTTCCTGTGGTGCGCGAGCCTTCGCCCGTGATTCACGATGGCGTGTACGACACCGGTATGCACAAGGTGTCCATCATTGCAAAGCTTTCCAAGTTCGATCAGCTCAAGACTGCCCTCAACGATCTGGGCGTTACCGGCATGACCGTCACGCAGGTGATGGGCTGCGGCATCCAGAAGGGCACTTCCGAAAAGTACCGCGGCGTGCCTGTGGATACCACCCTGCTGCCCAAGATCAAGGTGGAGGTGATCGTCTCCAAGATCAGCGTGGACGCTGTGGTGGAGGCTGCCAAGAAGGCACTGTACACCGGACACATCGGCGACGGCAAGATCTTTGTGTACAACGTGACCCGCGTGGTCAAGATCCGCACCGGCGAAGAGGACTTTGCCGCCCTGCAGGATGTGGAGTAAAACTCCAAAATCTCTAATGGCAACCAAATCAAAAGCCCCGCTTCTGCGCACAAAGAAGCGGGGCTTTTGGCATTTGTTTTACCGGGTATGTAAAAGTTGTATAATATCCTTTGCCGTTCTTTGGTTGACATTGATAGAAAAACATGTTATGTTTTGGCGCATATAGACAAAATCAGATCGAAAATAAGAGAGGTGCGGGGAAGAAACATGTGGAAAATAAAGGAATGGTTCCTGCATTATAAGGAAGCGATCCGGGTCTCGCTTCTGGCACTGTTCCGGTGGACGCTTCTGGCTGTGTGCACCGGCGTGCTGTGCGGCGGTATCGGAACGCTGTTCCATCTGGCAGTGGAATGGGTGACCGAGCAGCGCGCAGAGCAGGTCTGGCTGCTATGGCTTCTGCCTGCGGCAGGCATTGCCATTACGGCTCTGTATAAGGCGACAGGCTGTGTCGGCAAGGGCACCAACGATGTGCTGCGGGCCGTGCAGGACGGCAGCTCGGTGACGCCGTGGCTGGTCCCGGCCATCTTTCTGGGCACTGTGCTCACCCATCTGTGCGGCGGCTCGGCCGGCCGCGAGGGCGCAGCGCTGCAGATGGGCGGCAGCATCGGCTGGAATATCGGCCGGGTGCTGCACTTCAACAATCATGACTGCCGCACGGCTACCGTGTGCGGCATGGCGGCATTTTTTTCGGCGCTGTTCGGTACACCGCTGACCGCGACCCTGTTTGCGATGATGGTGGTGGATGTGGGCCTGATGCTGACCGTGGCCTTCGTGCCGGGCTTTCTGGCGGCGCTCATTGCATACAGCATCTCGCTGAAGGCCGGCATTGCGCCCACACGGTTTGTGATGGAAGCGCCGCCGCTGGATGCCCGGACGGTGGTGCGCACCGCCGTGCTGGCCATGTGCTGCGCGGTGGTGGCGGTGATTTTCTGCCAGATGCTGCACTTTTTTGAGCATAAGATCCCCAAACTGCTGCCGAATCCGTGGGTGCGGGCTGCTGCAGGCGGTGCGGCTGTGGTGGCGCTGTCCTACCTGATGGGGGTGGGCCGCTATAACGGTGCCGGCATGGATGTCATTATGGATGCCGTTGAGCTGGAGCAGGCTCTGCCGTGGGACTTTGTGTGCAAAATGGTGCTTACAGTGCTGACCCTGAGCGTGGGCTTCAAGGGCGGCGAAGTGGTGCCGAGTTTTTACATCGGCGCAACGTTTGGCTGCGTGGTGGGGCCGCTGCTGGGGCTCCCGGCGGGCTTTTCTGCTGCAGTGGGTCTGGTGTGCGTGTTCTGCGGGGCGACCAATACGCTGGTGGCTTCCATTGTACTGGCGGCTGAGCTGTTCAGCGGGGCCGGGTTTGAGCTGATGGCTCTGGCCTGCGGCCTGAGTTATATGTTCTCCGGCTATCACAGCCTGTATTCCAGTCAGGGGTTCCGCACCAGCAAGCTTTTTTCGGAATTCCTGCAGCCGAAGGAAGAAAAATGAAGAAAAAATTTCATGGCTGCGTCTCTTGATTTTTTCGGCGGGACGTGCTACAATCAGCGTAGTTTCATCCTGTAAAAGCGATGATGCGGACAAACTGAGTTCCTGTTTCTCCATGACCCAGAGAGGGCTGCCCCGCAAGGGCGCTGCAAGCAGCCTGTCATGTGCCGGAGCTCTACCACCGCAGAGCGCAGAGGAGAACCTCTGCCGGGTGCGCCCGTTACAGCACAGCGAGTGGCGTGCAGAAAAGCACGCAATTCGGGTGGAACCGTGGAACGTTTCTGATTTTTTCAGGCGCTTCATCCCGTGAGTAAGTGTGCGGGATGAAGCGCTTTTTTGTTTTACTTTATCAGTCAAAGGAGCAAACATTATGAAGATCATCTATAAGGACGGTCATGTGGACGAGTGCCCGCAGGATCAGGAACTGCACGTTATCCGCCACACCGCAGCCCACATCATGGCGCAGGCCATCAAGCGCCTGTATCCGCAGGCTGACTTCGCCTTCGGCCCCGCTACCGAGAACGGCTTCTACTACGATGTCGATCTGGGCGACCAGAAGCTTAGCGACGAGGATCTGGCAAACATCGAAAAAGAGATGCGCAAGATCGTCAAGGAGAATTTGCCCATCAAGCCCTTCATCCTGCCCCGCGCCGAGGCCGTGAAGCTGATGGAAGAGCGCAAGGAGAACTACAAGATCGAGCACATGGCTGATCTGGCCGATGAGACCGAGTTCAGCTTCTTCCAGCAGGGCGAGTACGTGGATATGTGCATCGGACCCCACCTGACCTACACCAAGGCGCTGAAGGCCTTCAAGATCACCCAGCAGTCCGGCGCATACTGGAAGAACGACAAGGAAAACAAGATGCTCACCCGCATCAATGGCGTGGCCTTCCGCAATCAGGAAGAGCTGGATGCATGGGAGAAGGAGCAGCAGGAGGCCCGTGAGCGCGATCACCGCAAGATCGGCAAGGAAATGGGCCTGTTCATGACCGACGATCTGGTTGGCCGCGGCCTGCCCATGTTCCTGCCCGCAGGCTACACCGTCTGGCAGGAGCTGGAGAACTATATCAAGGAGAAGGAGCGTGCACGCGGCTACCTGCACGTTATGACTCCCTGCATCGGCACTGTGAACCTGTATAAGACCTCCGGTCACTGGGATCACTACCGTGAGAACATGTTCCCCGCCATGGAGATGGAGGGCGAGAGCTATGTTCTGCGCCCGATGAACTGCCCCCACCACATGATGATCTACGCAAATCGTCCCCATTCTTACCGTGACCTGCCCATGCGCATCGGTGAGATCGCCCACGATTTCCGTTACGAGTCCTCCGGCACCCTGAAGGGCATCGAGCGCGGCCGTCACTTCTGCCAGAACGATGCTCACCTGTTCTGCACCCCGGAGCAGATCAAGAGCGAGGTCGCAAACGTGTGCGACCTGATCTTTGAGGTGTACAAGGACTTCAACATTACCGATTACCGCTGCGTGCTGAGCCTGCGTGATCCTGCCGATAAGAAGAAGTACCACGACGATGATGCCATGTGGAACCATGCAGAGCAGGCCCTGCGCGAAGTGCTGACCGAGCTGGGCATCCACTTCACCGAGGAGATCGGCGAGGCTGCCTTCTACGGCCCCAAGCTGGACGTGAACGTCAAGCCCGCCGTGGGTGCCGAGTACACCCTGTCCACCTGCCAGCTGGACT
Organism: Faecalibacterium sp. Marseille-Q4896; assembly: GCF_017377615.1. Taxonomy (NCBI): domain Bacteria; kingdom Bacillati; phylum Bacillota; class Clostridia; order Eubacteriales; family Oscillospiraceae; genus Faecalibacterium; species Faecalibacterium sp. Marseille-Q4896. Next base: position 74,631 of record NZ_JAFREG010000009.1, on the reverse strand, counting down.
TCTGCCTGCCCGCAAAGTTCCACCTGACCTACGTGGACAAGGACGGCACCGAAAAGACCCCCGTGGTGCTGCACCGCGCCATCCTGGGCTCTCTGGACCGCTTCATGGCTTACCTGATCGAAGAGACCAAGGGCAAGTTCCCCACCTGGCTGGCTCCCACGCAGGTCAAGGTGCTGCCCGTTTCCGAAAAGACGCTGGACTACGCCGAGGGCGTGACCGAAAAGCTGGTGGAAGCCGGTGTCCGTGTTGTGCTGGACGACGACAACCAGAAGATCGGCTACAAGATCCGCGAGGCACAGCAGGTGGACCGTGTGCCTTATATGCTGGTTCTGGGTGCCAAGGAAGCCGAAGCAGGCAACATCTCGGTGCGTGACCGCAAGGGCGAGACCACCACGATGGAGCTGGATGCATTCATCGCAAAGGTGACTGCCGAGATCCGCAACCGCAGCCTGTAAGCAGACACTGCAAAACACAAAGCGCCGCTTTCCCGGCAGGGGAGAGCGGCGCTTTTTTTGCATGGCAACAACGAATGTAAGGATCCGTATGGATGCCGCAAACTGAAAAAAATACCGCCGCCTTGACTTTTTTGCAAGGATGCATATAATAAGGGTAGAGAAAGTTGATAGAGATTGAGTATTGCATCGGTCTCACACAAAAGTGAACCCCCTCGGAGTTGCCGCTCCAAGGGGGTTCTTGTGCTTACTTGCCCTTGCGGTGACTATCAAGCCACTTGCACAGATAGTTTGCCGTTACCTGCGCTGCGACAGCCACGAGAAAGTTGACTAAAATTGAGTTCATCGGTCCTCACCCCCTTCTGATGCCAGAATGGGAAGGGCAGCGCGACCAGTATAGCACAAAAATCGACAGTGTGCAATTTTCGGCAAATAACAACACATAAACGGGAAGGCCCTGTTCCGATCGGAACGGGGCCTTCGCTTATGTTATATACTCCGTAAAGAGAGTTACGCGTTTTCCTTCTGGACGCTCTTGACGGCCAGAGCCTTGGCGGGCTTCATCAGCAGCACGCACACGCCGTTGAAGAGGATCGAACCCACGATGAAGGTGATGAAGAACTGGGGCAGGTGGGTGGCCAGAGCGGTGGTGTCGATGCAGGCCACAGTCAGGTAGGCAAAGCCCACGTTGTTCAGCACCTTGGGTGCGTAGGGGTGCAGGATGATGAGGATGAACAGCACCACGGCCAGCGGGATGAGGAAGCCGAAGAAGCCGCCCAGCACCGGGGTCAGGGCCGTGATGGAAAGCAGAGCGATCACAGTGAGGATCAGGCCCACAAGACCACCCAGCTCAACGGTGACGAAGCGATCCTTCACATCGCCTTCCAGCGTGAACATCATGATATTGCTCAGAAAGATCAGCCAGCTGTACTCCAGGCCGGTCACATGGATGATGGCATTGGCGATCAGGATCCACACCAGCAGCATCAGGCGGAAATACAGCAGAAAGCGCTTGGTAACGGCTTCATTCATGATAAAATACCTCTTTCTTGATCGTATTGGAAAGCTTTGCTTTCACTAAAGGACGCTTTTTGACAGGTAAAACCTGCATTGATGCCGCCATTATACAATATTTACATGACAAAAACAATACTTTTGCAAGAATAAATTGCATATTTTGGAAATTTTAACTTGCGGAACGAAGGGACGATTGAAAAATGGCTCCGCTTCGCTCTGCCATTATCAGCGGAATGAATTTTATATTTTTGAGTTTGTCGCGGCCTGCGGGCCGCGACAAACTCATTTTCACACAGAGGCCCAAACGGATAGCCGCGATTGGCGGAACCCTCTCAGGCAAAACCTGACGGTTTTGCCAGCTCCCCCGAAAGGGGGAGCTGGCATTGAGCAAAGCGAGATGACTGAGAGGGTCAGTCACCCGAGAGCTGGCACGGCGCTTTTAATCCGGATCAAGCTGCAAAAATTGATTTCCCTGAGGCGGAGCCATTTCAAATTGTTTTTCTGTCCAAAATGGAGTATAATGAGACAATAAATATTCTGCCGCGGCTGCGGCTCAGATACGGGAGGAACCTTATATGAACAAACCGGTACTGGTGGTCATGGCGGCTGGCATGGGCAGCCGTTACGGCGGCATGAAGCAGATCGACCCGGTGGGGCCGAACGGTCAGGTGATCGTGGATTATTCCCTTTACGATGCCCGCCGCGCAGGCTTTGAGACGGTGATCTTTGTTATCAAGCATGAGATCGAGGATGCTTTCAAGGCAGCCATCGGCGAGCGTGTATCCAAGGCCATGAACGTGAAATACGCCTTCCAGCAGCTGGATGAGCTGCCCGCAGGCTTTGCCGTTCCGGAGGGCCGTGTCAAGCCCTGGGGCACCTGCCACGCCGTTCTGGCGGCAAAGGACCTCATCGACGGCCCGTTTGCGGTCATCAATGCCGATGATTATTACGGCCCGGAGGCCTTCCGGGTGATGTATGATTACCTGTCCACCCACGAGGACGGCAGCTATTACGACTACTGCATGGTAAGCTATCTGCTCCGGAACACTGTCTCCGAGAACGGCAGCGTGGCCCGCGGCGTGTGCGTAACCGACCCCGACGGCACCCTGCACAGTGTGACCGAACGCACCCGCATTGAAACGTACGAAAACGGCGTACACTTCACCGAGGACGGCGGCGCAAGCTGGACCGACCTGCCTGGCGATACCCCGGTGAGCATGAACCTGTGGGGCTTTGGCAAAAGCTTTCTGGACGAAGCCGAGCAGCGCTTTGCGGGCTGGCTGACCGAAAATCTGCCTAAAAACCCGCTCAAGTGTGAGTATTTCCTGCCGCTGGTGGTCACGGAACTGATCGAAGAGGGCAAGGCAAAAATTCAGGTGCTGCGCAGCACGGATAAATGGTACGGCGTTACCTACCGTGAGGATAAGCCGCTGGTGGTGGAAGCCATCGCCCGCAAAACGGCAGAGGGCCAGTACCCGGAAAATCTGTGGGCCTGACCATTTAAAATGCCCTCCGCTTGGCTCTGGGCACCCGGCACAACTTTTCTGTAAAAACAAAAATCGGAAACGACCACAGTCGTTTCCGATTTTTTTAACGTTTAATCACTTATTTTGTCTGGGGAGGGGTAAGGGATGCCCCTTCATCCGAGAAGATCCAGAGCGTTTCATCGATATGAGAGCCACTCCTGGAGTAGGGTGTCACCTTGACGCGGAAGGCGGTGTCGTCGGTCTTTTTATAGGTGTGCTCCACGATGTCGCCGGTCAGGACCTTGCTGCGGATATAGTTGTAGTCCAGCAGGTCCGCCAGACTCTCGCGGTAGGCGGGCTGCACCTGCGTATCACGGTACTGCTGCAGAACGGCGAGGAAAGAGCCGCCGGAGGTGTCCAGAATTTTCTGGAAATAGTCCGGGACGATCACGCCGCGCATACGGTCGGTCTTCAGATCCACAACGAACACGCTCTTGAACTTGGGGGCAAGGACCCGCAGGAAGTGCTCGGCATCCCGCTTTTCGGTCAGGGTCCGCTCCAGCTTCTCGTTCAGGCCCCGCAGCTGGCGCTCCTGGCCGTTGCGGGCATAATAGGCCTGCTTGTCCTGCCGCATGGCAGCTTCGGCCTGATTCATGGCATCGTCCAGCCGGTGCAGGTCGTTGGTGCTCTGGATGCCCACCGAGATCTCATATTCCTTCGCGCGCAGGAAAGCACGCATCTTGTCCACAGCCACCCACACGCTGTAGGGCGGCTGGTTCGGGGTGAAGATCACGAATTCGTCACCGCCGATGCGGTAGATGCGGCTGGAAACAAAGAACTTGCGGGCCGCATTGGCAATGAAGCAGAGCATGGCATCGCCGCTGCGGTGGCCCAGATGGTTGTTGATCTCGTGCAGGCCCACCACATCGATGTAGGTGCACACCATGGAGTCGTATTCGCTGGACTGCAGCGTCCGCAGATCGGTCTCGAAGAGGCTGCGGTTCAGCAGGCCAGTCAGGGTGTCGTGGCTGTAGGAGAAGTCCAGCTCCTCGCTGAGATGGTCGGCCTGTGCATCCTCACGCACCACCACGGTGGCCCATGGGTTCTGGGCGCAGCAGTTGCGGCAGGGCAGAAATTCCATGGTGATCCACACGAACTGGCCGGACACGTTTTTGCGGAAGCGGTAGGCCTCCGGCTGCTGGGTGCTGAATACAGCGGAGCGCAGGGTCTCCAGATCGGTCTGGTCGGTGAACATCTCCGCGTCGTCCGGGTGAATCACCTTGTTCGTCACCATGCGCTCACAGTAAGCGGCAAAGTCCTCCTCGGTGTCCGAACCGGCACCGGGCAGGCGTGGATCCCGCTTGATGACCCGGTATTCGCCGGTGGAAAGGTTCAGCAGAGAAAGCTCCAGCACATTATCCGCAAAGATCTGGTAGGCCTGCAGTGCCAGTGCGGTCTGCTCACTGTCGGAGACGGGGACCCGGCGGTCATGGCGCATCAGGTCGCGGCGCATCAGGTCGCGGCGCATATCCCAGTAATCCTCGCTGTTGGGCTGGGCCAGCAGGGCCTCGGCGTTCTCCACCGGCATGGGCTTGTAGAAATAATAGCCCTGCGTATACAGGCAGTCGGCGGCCTGCAGCATGGAGACCTGCTCCGGCGTTTCCACGCCTTCGGCGATGATGGGCAGATTCAGGCGGTGGGCCATATCCACCACCGATTCCACGATCTGCACGCCCTTGCTGCGGTTTTGCTGGTTCATGTCGATGAGCTTCATGTCCAGCTTGATGGCATCCACGTTGGTGTCCTTGAGCATATTCAGCGAAGAATAGCCGCTGCCAAAGTCGTCCATCATCACAGAGAAACCTTTGCGGTGCAGGCCCTGGATGGTGTTTTCCACCAGAGAAGCGTTTTCGGCCAGCATGGTCTCGGTGATCTCGGCCAGCAGGAGCTTGGGCTCCAGCTGATACTTTTCCACAAGGTTGGAGAAGATCTGCGGCACGTCCAGATTGACGATATCCACCACAGAAACGTTCACAGATACAGGCACAAGATTGCTGCCGCTCTCCTGCCACTTGTGCAGGGTCTTGCAGACAGACTCCCAGATATACTGATCCAGCTGGGTCACAAGGCCGGTGCTTTCCAGCAGGGGCATGAACTCAGACGGGGGCACGCAGCCGCGGGTGGGGTGGTTCCAGCGCACCAGTGCTTCCATGCCCACGATGGCGCGGGTCATGCTGTTGCACTTGGGCTGCAGAAAGAAGCAGAACTCGTGATTTTTCAGGGCGTGCTCCAGCTCGCTCAGCAGCTGACGCTGCTTCTTGAGACGGCTGAGCATGGCCGGAGTAAAGGGGTGCATACCGCCTACGGCCGGGCTGGGGTCTACCGATGCGATCTGTGCAAGTGCATCGGGTTGCAGTGCGCCGACATTTTCATTCGACTTCAGTTCTTCGGACATGATAAATCCCTCGCTGTTGGATGTTTTCGACAAAATATGGCATTTTAGAAAACAGTATAGCACGATTTTAAACCTTTGAAAATAGATATTTAAAACATTGCGACATTGCGGCAAAAAAGAACGGAACGCCGGACGGGTCCGGAAGGCGGGGCATAAAAAGACCGCTGCATTCCTGTGCAGCGGTCTTTTGGGCAGCGGTCTCAGGCATCCTTGCGGGTGTCGGAGCCGTTTTTCTTCGGTTCTTCTTCGGGGCTTTCCCGGCGGGCAAGACCAAGGCGCAGGGCCTTGAGGGTGGTCTTTTTTACGCCATGCTTCAGGCCGGGGAAGGCGCGCAGCATGCGGCGCGGGCCAACGATGCGGGGGGTGCGCAGCAGCTGGGCCTGCATTTCATCGCTGCGGGCCTGCAGCTCCTCGGCCAGCTGTTCCAGACGCAGCAGCTCGGCAGCGCGCTCCATCGTGCCCTTGGCGGCCAGCTGTGCAGCCTTGGCGGCTTCGGCCGTGTTGAGCTTGGCAATCTCGGAAGCACGCTTTGCGGCCTCGCGGGCCTCTTCGGTCTTGGCACGGACGGCGGCCAGCGTTTCACGCAGGGCGCGCTTTTTCGGTGCGGCTTCGCGGGCCTCGGCGGCAGCAAGCTTGAGCTGCAGGCGCTGCTCGTCCAGCTTCTGGTCGGCGTTCAGGGTGGTGGTGCCCAGCAGCTGGGTCATGGCATCGCTGACGGCATGGATACTGTCAGCCAGCTGCTCCATGGCATCCAGCGTCTTGGCCAGACCGGAGGCGGCAAAGGCCGTAACGACTACGTCTGCCGCGTAGACCGCATAGAGCACACACATAACGACAAAGCCCACAAAGGGCGGGACCATATCCACAAGACCGGCGACGACCGGGTGGACGATGCGCATGACCACCAGCGTGCCCACGCCCCACAGCAGGCTGAATTCCAGACAGATGTAGCCGCCAATGTTGAAGGGAAAGTCGCTGTAGTCCCACCAGCGGGTGTGATAGAGCTTATACAGTGCCCAGCCGCCTACCAGTTCCAGCGCACTGGGCAGGATGACACCGCCGATGTACAGCAGCAGGACGCTGTCCTGCAAAGGGGTCAGGGTGAACAGCACAATGATCATGCCGAAGCCGTAAATGGGGCACACCGGGCCGTTGAGAAAGCCGCGGTTCACCAGCTGACCGGTGGTGGCGGCGGCAAAGATGACCTCCAGACACCAGCCGGTGCAGGAATAAATGAGGAAGAAGGCCAGCACATGGTACAGCGAAAAGCCGCATACTGTGGTGGTCGTGAGAAAGTTGAGCATAAAACACCTCCTGTGAGAATCATGCTGCTGTGCAGGTCAGTTCTGTTTTTGTACGATCTTGTATTCATCGCCCGGCTCAAAGAACGGGCAGGCGGCCGTGCTGCGGGAAAGATAGCGGGCCATCTCGTCCTCGTCCAGACAGCCGCCCTGAGCACAGTACCAGCTGCCGTACTCGTCCTGCACATTGTTCAGGCAGATCTCGCAGGGGTCATTCATTGCCTTCGCCTTCCTGTGCAGCCTTGGCAGCAGCCTCGGCCTCGGCCGCTTCGCGGGCCTGACGCTTGAGGATCTTCGGCTCGATCCAGGTCACGCTGGCAGGGTCCGGGTCCTTGCGGGCGATCAGGGCCTTGATCTTGATGCCCATTTCGGTGAACATGCCCTCGTGTTCGGTGCGGATGTTCCACTCCGGCTCGTTCTCATGGAGGTCAAAGGTCATCCACTCGATGTCGTAGCCGGAAGCGGGGAAGTATTCCAGACTGTCGCGGAACAGATCATCGTCGTCGGTCTTGAAGTAGATCTCGCCGCCGTCCTTGAGGAACTCACGGTAGTTGATGAGCTGGCGCGGGTAGGTGAGGCGGTGCTTGTGGGAAGAGCCGTTCTTGCTCCACGGATTGCAGAAGTTGATGTAGATGCGGCTGACCGTATCCTCGGCGGTAATGACCCCCTTGATGCGCTCGATGTCGGTGCTCATGATCTTCACGTTGTCGATGGGGCGGCCTGCAGCCTGATAGGCGGCTTCGATCTTGCGCTTGGCGAGGATGAGCACCTTATCGGTGATATCGATGCCCAGATAGTTGTTTTCCGGGTGGGCGCAGGCCAGCTGGGAGATGAAGCCGCCCTTGCCGCAGCCCAGTTCCAGCACAAAGGGCTGCTCCGGGCGGGCGTACTGGGCGTGCCACCTGCCGCCCCAGATCAGCGGCTCGTGCACATGGAAGTCGGCTGCCATCAGCTCGTCGTGGGCATAGGGTTTGAAACGCATTCTCATAGTTTGTTGTTCTCCTTAAAATTAACGTGGCTCGCCCTCTCAGGCGCTGACGCGCCAGCTCCCCCAAAGGGGGGAGCCCTTGGCAAAGCCGGAAGGTTTTCCGTACTGCCAAAGCCTCTCCCTTTGGGAGAGGTGGCTTTGCGAAGCAAAGACGGAGAGGGCGAGGATGCTTACCGGTTTTGCTCCCGCAAAAATTCCTCCACCTGTTCCGGTGCAGCGGCGCAGCTGCCCTGACAGATGCCGGGCTTGCCGCCGCCGCGTCCGTTCAGGGCGGCGTTCAGGGCTTTGGTCAGGGCGCGCACATCGCCGTCTGCCTGCGCGATGCAGTAGCCGGTGCCCTTTTCGGTGGGGGTCAGGGCGGCGCAGAGACCGGTGGTGGCTTCGGTCAGGCGCACCGCCAGCCGGTGCAGGCCGTCCGGGTCAAGGCCGGGCACTGTGCGGATGGCATTCTCACCGGGGTTTGCCAGCTGGGCAAGTGCATCGAACAGCTGAGAACATACACCAAAGTGTGTAAACTTGAGCGCAGTATACTCATCGTAAATGCGATGCACCGCCACAGCGGTCTGGTCGGCCTTGGCCGAGAGCAGCGCCCCGATCTCTGCCTGCCGCTGGCGCATAGCCTGTGCAGCAAGCAATGCCCGCTGGCCGCACACCACGCTCAGCCGCACGCCGCCCTTGTAGTTCTCGCTGGCCAGAATTTTGATCTGTCCCACCTGTCCGGTGGTGCGGGTGTGGGTGCCGCAGCAGGCGCAGACATCCGCACCGGGAATGGTCACGATGCGCACCTGCCCTTCGATCTCCTTTTTGGAGCGGTAGACAAGGGCGGCAAGCTCCTCCCGGGTGGGGTAGCTGACCAGCACCGGCACATCCTGCCACACGATGCGGTTGGCGGCAAGCTCGGCTGCCTGCAGGCCCTCGGCAGAAATGGGCACGCTGGTGTCCATGCGCACAGCCTCGGAACCGATGTGGAAGCCCACGTTCTCGGCCCCGAACATCTGGTGCAGGATGCCGGAAAGAATGTGCTCACCGGTGTGCTGCTGCATTTTGTCAAACCGCCATTCCCAGTCGATGCAGCCGGAAACGGCAGTGCCGGGAACAGCGCTTTCCGGCAGAGCGTCCACGCTGTGCCAGAGGATGCCGTCATGCTCGTGCACATCGGTCACATTCAGCGTGGCACCGTCCGGCAGGGTCAGGGTGCCCCGGTCGGCAGGCTGACCGCCGCCCTCCGGGTAGAACACCGTGCCGTCCAGCGCAATGCGCCCGCCGCCGGTCTTTTCGTCCGGCTCTGCGGCAAGGATGGTGCTCTCGCACTGGGTGCGGAAAGCGTCCTGTTCAAAGTATTTTTCTGTGCGCTGCATGGCGCGGGTACCTCCTGTTCAGGGTGCAGTTTGACGATTTAAAATGGCCGCCGCAGGCTCTGGCCATATTCAGCGGAAAATTTATTTTTATTTTTGCAGAATTGGAACGACTGCGGTCGTTCCAATTCTGCTTTTTCACGCAAGGGGCCGTAAAGGCCAACAACAAAAGAGATTTTACTGCATCTGCCGGTTTCGGCCCTTCTGGTGAAAATGCGTTTGGAGCGGCCCGCGTTTGCGCAGCAATGAAAGCCCCGGTGGGGCTTTTAAGCGGCGAGCGGTCTGCGTCAGCAGATGGAGGGGCCTTGCCCCGACAAGTTCCGCAGGCCGCGACAAACGCGAAATAAAAAATCTGGATTCCGCTGAACATAGCCAGAGCGAAAGCGGAGGCTATTTAAAATCGAAAAAGGGATACACACCCAGTTTAAAAATAAGTATACCACGTTTTTTGCCTGTGGAAAATAGTCTGCGGATATGTTATGATAAGAAACAACGATATTCCCATAAAATGTTAAAAATGAGGAAGGTAATAGCATGCGTGAAAGTGGAATCCTGATGCCGGTGTCCAGCCTGCCCGGCCCTTACGGTATTGGCTGCTTTGGCAAGGAAGCATTCAAGTTTGTGGATTTTCTGGCACAAGCGGGCCAGAAGATCTGGCAGATCCTGCCGCTCAGTCCCACCGGCTACGGTGACAGCCCCTATCAGAGCTGCTCGGCCTTTGCGGGCAACCCCTATTTTATCGACCTCGACGCTTTGAAGGAAGAAGGCCTGCTCACCGCCGCCCAGCTCAAGGCCGAAAAATGGGGCACAGACCCCAAAGAGGTGGACTACGGCACTTTGTATGTGAGCCGCTTTAAAGTCCTGCGCACCGCCTACGCCGCATGGCGCAAGCAGTGCGCCGGGCTGCACGGCTGCAGCTATTACTTCCCGGATGATTATTATGCCTTTACCCTCGCCAATGAGGAATGGCTGGACGACTACGCCCTGTACATGGCCCTGAAAGTGGCCAACAGCATGAAGAACTGGGTGGAGTGGGACAAGCCCTACCGCCTGCGCGACAAGAAGGCCCTTGCTGCCTTTGCCGCCGAAAACGAGGAAGAGATCGGCTTCTGGAAGTTCGTGCAGTACAAGTTTGCGGCCCAGTGGCAGGCGGTGAAGGCCTACGCCAACAAAAAGGACGTGCAGATTTTGGGCGACATCCCCATCTATGTCTCTGCCGACTCGGTGGATGCATGGGTGGGCGGCGCGCTGTTTGAGCTGGATGCCGACGGCGGCTTTGCCCGTGTGGCGGGCTGCCCGCCGGATTACTTCTCTGCCGACGGTCAGCTGTGGGGCAACCCGCTGTACAACTGGGCCTACCACAAAAAGACCGGCTACGCGTGGTGGGTGCGCCGGGTGCGCCACGCACTGGGCATCTACGACCTGCTGCGCATCGACCACTTCCGCGGCTTCGATACCTATTGGGCCATCCCGGCGGACAGCACCACCGCCCGCACCGGCAAGTGGGAGAATGGCCCCGGCATGGAGCTGTTCGATGCGCTGGAAGCTGCCCTTGGCAAGCTGCCCATCATTGCCGAGGATCTGGGTGAACTGTTCCCCAGCGTGCGAAAGCTGCTGGCCGACAGCACCTTCCCGGGCATGAAGGTGCTGCAGTTCGCCTTCAGCGGCGGGGACAGCGAGTATCTGCCCCACAACCACGTCAAGAACAGCGTGGTGTATCCCGGCACCCACGATAACACCACCCTGACCGACTGGTGGGAGAACGGCGCTTCCGAAAAGGAAAAGGCTGCCGCTGCCGCTTACCTGCACCTGACCGGCGTAAAGCCCACCGCAAAGGAGCTGGCGGCCATCCGGACCGATGATGTCCGCATCGCTCTGCTGCGCGCAGCGCTGGGGTCGGTGGCTGACCGGGCCATCATCCCCATGTACGACTGGCTGGGTCTGGGCGCGGAAGCACACCTGAATACCCCCGGCAAGCTGGGCGGAAACTGGGCATGGCGCGCCGCTGACGGTTTTGCCGCCAAGGCACTGGCCAAGACCATCCACGACGAGTGCAGTGTGTACTGCCGCGTATAAACAGAAGGCACAGAGCGGCGGGAGCTTAGCAATTTGACGAAAATATAAAAACTCCGGCAGAAAATTGTGCGTTTTGCTGGTAAAATCGGAAGCTGAATGGTATAATGTTGCTAAAGCAGCATTATGCCATTTTTCTTTGCCTGATGCGTTCCCGGCATTTCCGGAAACAGGGCGGGCGCGGGATGCATAATGCGGCAGATGGTTCCTGAACGTATGGGGAACAGGTGACTGCACGCGGGATACGGGAGCGCCGCGTGCGCAGATGATGGGGAAAATTACATGAAGAAAGAATGTACCGAGCAGGATCTACGGGAACTTGCGCGCTCAGCGCAGGCCGTATTTGAGGCAGTGACCCTGACCGAAGCACCGCTTTGTGACGGCTGGCAGGACGATGGCCTGCGGGTGGACTACGAGCTGCGCAATGGCCGTGTGGACTGTGTGCTGCACCGCAGAGTGGAAGCGGACGGCAAATGCTGGGAGCTGGAAATGTGCGCACCGCTGGCAGGCAATGTGCTGCCGGAAGAGCGCATGACACCCCGGGAGCGGGAGCTGTGCCGCGAGGATATGAGCCACGATTTCCTTACCGGCGTGTACAACCGCCGCTATCTGGAAACGGTGTTTGCCCAAAAGCTGGAACAGTGTGCAGCGCAGGGCCGCAAGGCGGCTGTGGCGCTGGTGAGCATCGACAACGGCCAGAAGCTGCGGGATACCTACGGCCAGCCTGTGATGGACCAGCTGCACTGCTTTGTGGGCAACCAGTGGAAAAAGAGCTTTGATACCCCTGCGGCCCGCGTGGTCTGCCGCCTGACCGGCAGCATCTTTGCGGTGGGCTGTCTGGATGCCGACGGCAAGCAGCTGGCAGAGGAAATGCAGAACCTGTATCAGCAGATGCCCCGGGAATGCATCACCACCACCGGCATGATGCGCCGGGTGCCCTTTACCCTGAGCTGCGGCGTGGCGAGCCTTGAGGATGTCCCTGCAAAGAACTGGCAGGCATTGTATGAGCTGTGCGACGCACGCCTGCGGGAGGCACAGAACGCCGGCGGCGATCAGATGCGTGCAGAATAAAACCAGCGTATAAAATCCCCCTTTTGGCGCAGACTAAGGCCAGAAGGGGGATTTTTTGTATGGAAAACCAGAAAAACGACAACCTGAACCTGCTGGAAGCCGTGGTGCAGAATACCGAGATGGGCAAGAACACCTTGGAACAGATCGTGCCGATGACCGACGATGTGCAGTTCAAGGCCGAGCTGCTGCGCCAGCGCAATGTGTACCACCAGCTCAATCAGGAAGCACACACCGCTATCGAGGCCTGCGGCGGCACCGCGCAGGGGCAGAGCGCCATGGCAAAGCTGAACACGAAAATGGGCATCAGTATGAAGACCCTCACGGACAAGTCCACCCGCAATCTGGCCGAGATGCTCACACAGGGCAGCGGCATGGGGGTGGTGGACTGCGTAAAGGCCCAGAAGGATTACCCCAATGCCGCGCCCGGCGCAAAGCGCCTTGCCCAAAGGCTGCAGGAGTTTCAGGAGGACAGCCGGGTAAAGCTGGAACAGTTCTTATAAGGCTGCGCTGCGGCGCATGAAAAAAGCGACCCCGTCCGTCAGGTACAGCTGCCTGACGGGCGGGGTCATTGCCGCAAAAGCGGCACATCCTTTTACAGTGCTTCCACCATTGCTGCCACGATCTTGGTGGCGGTGGCTACATATTCCGCAATGCTGAACTTTTTCACCACCAGCACCTCGTGGCCGTCCTCGTCAGCGTTGTCGCTCATGGCGCGCAGGATGACGCAGGGCACACCGTTCTTGGCGGCAATCTGGCTCACAGCGGCACCTTCCATCTCCACGCAGTCGGGGGCGCATTTGGCTTCAATGGCAGCCTTGGTCTCGCTGTCGCCCACAAACAGGTCGCCGGTGGCGATCTTGCCCACCAGAGCCTTCACACCCGCTTCGGCGCAGGCTTTTTCGGCGGCAGCGATCAGCTCCGGGTCGCCGGTGTATTCCTTGAGGAACGGCGGGTTCTGGCAGATCATGTCCAGCTGTGCGTCGTGGTACAGCACGGTCTTGCCGATGACCACATCGCCAATGCCGATCTTCGAGGTCATATTGCCTGCGATGCCGGAAAAGATGATCTTCTCCGCGCCGAATTTTGTGATGAGCACCTGCGTGGTGGCGGCGGCATTGGCCTTGCCCATGCCGGCACAGCACACCACCACCTGTCTGCCGGCCAGCGTGCCCTTGTGGTAATCCACGCCGCCGTAGGGCTCCACGGTGACGTTTTCCAGCTTTGCACACAGCTGATCGACTTCATCGGGCATTGCGCCCATAATACCGAAAATCATAGGAAACCTCTTTTACGATTTTAAATGGCCGACGCGTGCGCTCTGGCCATATATAGCGGAAATTTATTTTTAATTTTGTAAGTTCCAAAAGCCTGCGGGCTTTTGGAACTTACTTTTTCACGGGAAGGGGCGAAACCGGAAGTGACATCTTTGCCGAAAATCAGACGTTGAACAGGAACTCGATCACATCGCCATCGTTGACAACGTATTCCTTGCCCTCGGTGCGCTGCAGACCCTTGGCCTTGACGGCGGCGTAATCGAAGTTGTTGGCTTCCAGATCGCTGTAGCCAATGACGCTGGCACGGATGAAGCCACGCTCGAAATCGCTGTGGATCTTGCCGGCAGCCTGCGGTGCTTTGGTGCCCTTGCGGATGGTCCATGCGCGGCACTCCTTCTTGCCGTCGGTCAGGAAGGAAATCAGGCCCAGCAGATCATAGCTGGCAGTGATGAGGTTGTCCAGACCACTGGCTTCAATGCCCATTTCAGCCAGAAAAGCCTTCTTTTCCTCGGGGGAGTAGTCGGCGATATCCTCCTCGGTCTTGGCGCAGATGGGAATGTAGCGTGCGCCCTCTTCCTTGGCGCGTGCGGCCACCAGCGGGACATACTTGTTGTTTTCGATGCCCTCCATCAGGTCGTCCTCACCCACGTTGCAGGCGTACAGCACCGGCTTAGCGCTGAGCAGGCCCATTTCATGCAGAACAGCTTGCTGCTCGGCATCGCCCTCGTCAAAATCGAAGCTGCGGGCAGGCTTGCCGGCGCTCAGGTGGTCGGCCAGCTGCTGCAGCCATGCGGCTTCGGCGGCAGCACCCTTGTTGTTGCCGCTCTTGGCAGCCTTTGCCATGCGGCCTGCGCGGTTCTGCACCACCTCGAGGTCGGACAGGATCAGCTCGTAGTCGATGGCATCGATGTCGGCAATGGGGTCCACGGCCTCAGCCTTGGAAACATCCTCCACCACATGGATGATGTTGTCATCGTCAAAGCAGCGCACTACATGCACAATGGCGTCGCACTCGCGGATGTGGCCCAGGAACTTGTTGCCAAGGCCTGCACCCTGGCTGGCACCCTTCACAAGGCCCGCGATATCCACGAACTCCACGATGGCAGGGGTCTTTTTATTGGTCTGCCAGATCTCGGCCAGCTTGTCCAGACGCTTGTCCGGCACGGCTACGATGCCGCTGTTCGGCTCGATGGTGCAGAAGGGATAGTTTGCGGCTTCTGCGTTCTTGGTGGAGGTGATGGCATTGAACAGAGTGGACTTACCGACGTTCGGCAGGCCGACGATACCTAATTTCATTTTATTATACTCCTTGCGAAAAAGATTTTACGCTGCGGTAAAAAGCGATATTATAACAGGATAATTGTAGCACAATGGACGTTTTTTCTCAATACTCACTTAAGTGGAAACGAAAAGCCGCCCGTGGAAAAGCAGTGCTGCTTTTCCACAGGCAGTCCTTATGATTCAGGTTGTACGGGTCTTACTTGCAGATGGCAAGGGTGCCGGACGCGGTCTCCTCAAAATGACTGGCGTAGAATTCCTCCATCAGCCGGATGAGAGAAACGATGTCCCGGGCACCGGCGGTCTCGTAGCAGGAGTGCATGGCCAGCTGGGGCAGGCCGATGTCCACGCAGTTCATGGATACCTGTGCCATGGCAAGGTTGCCCAGCGTGCTGCCGCCGACTTTATCGGAACGGTTGGCAAAATACTGCAGCGGGACACCGGCGCGGGCGGCAAGCTCTTTGGCAACGGCCATGCTCATGCCGTCGCTGGTATACTTCTGGCCGGCGTGGACCTTGACCACAACGCCCTCGTTCATGTAGGTGCAGTTGTTCACATCGGTATATTCCGGGTGGTTGGGGTGCACGGCGTGGGCGTTGTCGGCGCTGAACATGAAGCTGGAAGCCACCGCACGGTGGAAGTCCTCATCGCCGGGGCAGACGTTCTGCGCGATGCGGTGCAGTACATCGTACAGGAAGGTGGAAGCTGCGCCCTGCTTGGTGCCGGAACCCACTTCTTCGTTGTCGAAGAAGGCGGCAACATTGATGGACTGGGCGCTGTGTGCTTTCAGGAAACCCTTCAGGATGCCGAACACACACTGCTGGTCATCCAGACGGCCGGAGGAGATGAACTCCTCATTGCAGCCCCAGACGGCGGCCTTTTCGCGGATGCAGAGGAACAGGTCGCTGCCAAGGATCTGGTCTTCTGCGACCTGCAGCTCGGCGGCGATCAGCTTTTTCAGCACGCCTTCCTCGGCGGCACCGCCCAGCAGGGGAAGCATATCCACCTGCTTGTTGTAGGAAGCCTTGTCGTTGACCTCGCGGTTCATGTGGATGGCCACGCTGGGGATCATCAGCAGGTCGCGGTCCAGCGTGAGCAGGCGGGAGGTGATGGCATCGTTCTCCTTTATCAGCACGCGGCCTGCCACCGACAGCGGCCTGTCCATCCATGTGGAGCAGATCATGCCGCCGTAGCCCTCGGTG
Source organism: Faecalibacterium sp. Marseille-Q4896 (assembly GCF_017377615.1). Classification (NCBI taxonomy): domain Bacteria; kingdom Bacillati; phylum Bacillota; class Clostridia; order Eubacteriales; family Oscillospiraceae; genus Faecalibacterium; species Faecalibacterium sp. Marseille-Q4896. The sequence goes on along the minus strand of NZ_JAFREG010000009.1, from coordinate 58,699 downwards.
TTCAGCTTGGTGTACTTCCGGCCCATGTGGATCTCGGCGTTTTCCTTGATGCGGAAACAGGGGGAATCCGTGTGGGCAGCAGCCACGTTGAAGCTGTAGTTTTCCAGCTGTTCTCCCATGCGGAATGCAAGGATGCTGGAGCCGTTGCGGCAGACAAAATAGCTCCCGCCGGGTTCCAGCTGCCACCGGCGGCTCTCCAGCAGCTCGGAAAAGCCCTCCTTCAGCAGGATGTTCCGGACGGATGCAGTGGTGTGGTATGCGGTAGGATTGCCGTCAATGAAGGACAGCAGCTCCTGTACTTCTTTTTCGATCATTGGAAGACCCTCCATGGATTTATCGGTTTGGATGCTCCTATTCTACTTCTGCGGTTTGCGCTTTGCAATAGCCGGCCCTGCGGGCGGGGAAGAATTTGTTTTACATTGCGCGGGTTCTATAGTATACTATTCCTGTTGGTAAATATCGAATCGACAGGAAAGGCAGGAAACCGTCATGGAACGCAGCGATCCGCGCTATCAGGCGTATGTGGAAATATTAAAAGAGGAGCTCATCCCGGCAATGGGCTGCACAGAGCCCATTGCACTGGCTTATGCTGCGGCCCGGGCACGCGAGGTGCTGGGCGCACTGCCCGAGAGCGTGCAGCTGCAGGTGAGCGGCAGCATTATTAAGAATGTGAAGAGCGTCATCGTGCCCAACACCGGCCACCTGAAAGGCATGGAAGCCGCTGTGGCAGCGGGCATCATTGCCGGTTCGGCAGACAGAGAGCTGGAAGTCATCTCCGAGGTCAGCGAGGACAAGAAGGCTGCCATCCGGGATTATCTGCAGACGGTGCCCATTTCCATCCAGCACATCGAGCAGGGGCATGTGTTCGATATCATCGTTACCGAGCGCAGCGGGGATTCCTACGCAAAGGTGCGCATTGCGGATTTTCACACCAACATCTGCCTGATCGAAAAGAATGGCCGGGTGCTCTACGAAAAGCCGCTGCTGAACGAGGAGGCCCGGCGGGACAGCCGGGCCGACCGCAGCCTGCTGAACATGAAGGACATCTGGGACTTTGCCGAGACGGCCGACCTGCAGGATGTGGCGGACCTGCTGGAACGCCAGATCCGCTATAACAACGCCATTGCAGAGGAGGGCCTTCTGGGCGACTATGGCGCGAACATCGGCCGGGTGCTGCTTTCTACCTATGGCAACGATGTGTCTATCCGGGCCAAGGCCAAGGCGGCCGCCGGTTCGGATGCCCGCATGAACGGCTGTGAGCTGCCGGTCATCATCAACTCCGGCAGCGGCAATCAGGGCATCACCTGCTCGGTGCCGCTCATTGAATATGCCAAGGAGCTGCACAGCGGCAAGGAAAAGCTTTACCGTGCCCTCATCATTTCCAATCTGGTGGCCATCCACGAAAAGACCGGCATCGGTACCCTGTCCGCCTACTGCGGCGCAGTCAGCGCCGGTGCGGGCGCTGGCGCGGGCATCGTATATCTGTGCGGCGACGGCTATCAGGCCGCCATCCATACGGTGGTCAATGCGCTGGCCATCGTGTCCGGCATCGTGTGCGACGGCGCAAAGGCCTCCTGTGCGGCAAAGATCGCATCCTCGGTGGACGCGGCCTTGCTTGGCTACAACATGTACAAGTGCCATCAGGAGTTCAAGGGCGGCGACGGCATCGTAATGAAGGACATCGAGACCACCATCAAGGGCATCGGCCGTCTGGGCAAGGACGGCATGAAGGAGACCAATGAGGAGATCATCCGGCTGATGATCGAATGAAGAAAAGTGTATGGATCACATGAAAATGTTAGCAAAAAGATGAAATATCATAATTTGCGGTGAAAGATATAAGTATACTTTAATCTTTTGTTGACAAAATAGAAAAAATACCTTATGATAAATGCGAGGTGAGCAAAATGTCTGTGGCAACAAAGGAACAGATCCTGAAGGTTTTAAAGGCGTATAATCCCTGGTGGGGCACAGGCGTGGTAAACCCTGGCTTTACCAAGACATATCGTCGGTTTGCTTACTATGAGGCGATGAAGCGGTTGGAGCAGAAGGACCTGCGGCGGACGATCGTTCTGACGGGTACCCGCCGGGTTGGCAAGACGACGATCCAATATCAGATGATCGACCGATTGCTGAAAAAAGGTGTCCCGCCGCAGAAGATCTTGTTTGTTTCGATGGACCACCCGATGCTGAAGCTGAGCGGTCTGAACGATCTGCTGGAATGCTATCACAGCAATGTGTATGCGGAACAGGATTGCTATTACTTTTTTGACGAGATCCAGTATGCCAGTGATTGGGATAAGTGGATGAAGACGATTTATGACATGCAGCCGGAAACAAAAATGGTTGCAACAGGCTCGGCAAGTCCTGCATTGATGAAAGGAAGCTCAGAGAGCGGTGCTGGACGCTGGAGCGTGATCCAGGTGCCGACGTTGTCTTTTTATGAGTACTGTGCCCTGATCGGTGCAAGAGTCCCGGAGCTGGGGCCGGAGATCCGCCCAACGGCCTTTTTGCATATGGCACAGCAGGAACGAACGGCCGTTATGATAAAGCTGGAAGAAGTGCAGAATTACTTTATGCGATATCTGCGCGTGGGTGGATTTCCGGAGCTTGCACTTGCATCCGATGACTTGATGGCGCAGCAGATCATGCGGGAAGATGTTGTAGACAAGGTGCTGAAACGGGATCTCCCGGCACTTTACAAGATTCGGAGTGCAACAGAGCTGGAACGCATTTTTCTGTATTTATGCAATGTGTCGTCCGAGATCGTCTCGTTTTCTGCGATTGCGAACGATCTTGGCGGAGTGAGTCGCCCGACTGTGGAAAATTATGTGAATTATCTGGAAAGCGCGAATCTGATCTATCAAAGCTGGCCAGTAGAAATGGGTGGCCATAAAATTCTAAAGGCAAAGCCCAAAATTTATATTGCAGATGCAGCGATCCGCAACGCAGTGCTGATGGATGACGACGTTCTGACGAATCCGATCGAATTGGGAAAGATGGTAGAAACTGCAGTGTATAAGCATGTGGCAGCATTTTACTACCAACAGGCAACACGGGTCGGATATTATCGCGGTGGAAAAAAAGACAAGGAAATTGACGTGGTGGTTGATTATCCCAACATCAAAAAGATCCTGATCGAAGTAAAATACCGTGAACAGGCCCCCGTGCCGGATGATTCGATGATTTGCGAACTGAGTGATGAAGCAAGCGCGGCCATTGTGGTGACCAAGCGCCCGGATGATTACGGAACACATCGTGCGCCAAATGGCAAAGAACTGATCCGCATTCCGGCCTTTGCCTTCTTGTATTTGCTGGGCAATGCAGAGCGGTATGGCTACCGCGGCAAAGATTGATTTCAAGAAAAAAAACACATTGGCAAGCCCGCACGGTGTTTCCGTGCGGGCCCTTTTGTGCGAAAAGGCACAGCACGTGAAAAAATCATACAAATCCTTCTTTATTTTGTCATAACTCTTCCGTATAATAAGAAATGGAATACTTTGCTGCTCTGCCCGCCCGGCGGGCATCCGATAAAATGGGAGGAGATCATTATGGCCAACGAAAAGATCCTCGTTGTGGACGACGATACCAATATCTGCGAACTGCTGCGGCTGTACCTGACCAAGGAGGGCTATCAGGTCACGGTGGCAAACGATGGCGAAGAAGGTCTGGAAAAGTTCAATCAGGTCAAGCCCGATATGGTGCTGCTGGATGTGATGATGCCCAAGATGGACGGGCTGGAGGTCTGCCGCCGCATCCGCAAGGCGGGCAACACCCCGGTGATGATGCTCACGGCCAAGGGCGAGACCTTTGATAAGGTGCTGGGCTTGGAGCTGGGTGCAGACGATTACATGGTGAAGCCCTTTGACGCCAAGGAAGTGGTGGCCCGCATCAAGGCGGTGCTGCGCCGCTGCCAGACCACCACTGCCGCTGCCGAGAGCACCGAGGGCGTGATCGAATTCGACAACCTGCGTCTGGACATGAACAGCTATGAGCTGCGGGTCAAGGGCAAGGTGGTGGAGGCTCCCCCCAAGGAGCTGGAACTGCTGAATTGTCTGGCCTCCCATCCGAACCGCGTCTACACCCGCGACCAGCTGCTGGACGAGGTGTGGGGCTTTGAGTATTACGGCGACAGCCGCACCATTGATGTGCATGTCAAGCGCCTGCGCGAGAAGCTGGCCGGTGCTTCCGACAAATGGGAGCTGAAGACCGTATGGGGCGTGGGCTATAAGTTCGAGGTGCGTCAGTAATGCGCAAAAGTATCTCGGTGGCGTTCTTCTCGCTGGTGTCCACCCTGATGGTGCTGGGCATCGTGCTGATGGGAGCTTCGGAGTGGGTGCTGTTCAAGAACTACTTTGCCAAGGACCGCTACGAAACACTGGATCAGGTGGTGGGTGTCACCCAGCGCACGGCCCAGTATCTGGTCCAGCAGGCGGAGCTGCCGGAAGGCGATGAGCTGGACGCACTGAGCACCAAGCTGGAGATCATCGGCGAGAGCGCAGAGGCCTATCTGTTCTTTACCGACAACGACGGCCGGGTGATGATCGCCTCCAGCCCGGACAAGCTGGAGAGCCTGACCGTGCCGGAAGAAATGATGGAGAAGATCGACGCTTCCGATGCGGACTACTACCATGTGTTCGGCACGCTGGGCGGCATGCTGGACGGGAAAAGCTACATCACGGTCAGCGAAATGCGCAATGAGAACGGCCAGCCCAGCGGTTACCTGTTCCTGTGCTCTTCCGGCGAGCAGCTGACCCAGTTCAAGCAGCAGTTCTGGTCCAACTTCCTGCTGTCGGCCTGTGTGATGCTGCTGTGTGCCAGCATCCTGACCAAGATCCTGATGCGCCAGCTCACCGACCCGCTGCAGAAGGTGACGGATGCCGCCCAGCGCTTTGGCGGCGGTGATCTTTCCGTCCGTGTGGAGGGGGTGGAAGGCGAAGGCGAGGCAGCCGACCTTGCCCGCACCTTCAACCGCATGGCAGACAACATCCAGATGAACGACAACTCCCGCGGTCAGTTCATGGGCAACATCGCCCACGAGCTGCGCACCCCCATGACCACCATCAAGGGCTTTGTGGACGGCATTCTGGACGGCACCATCCCGCCGGATATGCAGAACCACTACCTGCAGCTAGTCAGTGAGGAAACGGGCCGTCTGGCACGGCTCATCCAGAACATGCTGGATCTTTCCAAGCTGGAAAGCGGCGAATATCAGGTGAATGCCCGGATGTTCAACATCTGGGAGACCATCACCGGCGTGGCGCTCTCGGCAGAGCAGCGCATCAACGACGGCATGATCGACATCGACGGCCTGACCATGGACGAAAAGGTGCTGGTCTATGCCGACCCCGACCTGATCCATCAGGTGGTGTATAACCTGCTGGACAACGCCATCAAGTTTACGCCTGCGGGCGGCACCATCCGCTTCGGGGTGGAAAAGCTTGGCCCGGAAGCCGAGATCTCCATCTGGAATTCCGGTCAGGGCATCAGCCCGGAAGCGCTGCCCTACGTGTTCCAGCGGTTCTACAAGGAGGACCGCTCCCGCGGCCTGCACGCCCGGGGCGCGGGTCTGGGCCTGAACATCTGCAAGGTGCTGGTGAACCTTTCCGGCGGGCAGATCCGGGTGGAGAGCCAGCAGGGCGAGTGGTGCCGGTTCGTGTTCACCCTGCCCACGGTGGCCCCGAACCCCGGCGGCATGAAGCGCCTGCCGGACGAAGCCGGCGGTGAACCCACCGTGGAAGACCCTGCAAGCATGAAGCCCGTAGAATGAACTTCCAGCCAGACTGCCCCGGACCCGGGGCGGTCTGGCTGTTTTGGCGTGGGGAAACCTTGCCGCCGATGAAACTCCCCCAGTCATCTCGCTGCGCTCAATGCCAGCCCCCTCTGGGATGGGGCCCTTGGCATGGCGGTAAAGCTTCCGGTTAAAGTGCAAATCTTCCGGGCATGCCAGAGGCTCCCTCTCCGAGGGAGCTGGCAAAGCCGTCAGGCTTTGACTGAGGAAGTTTACTTCGCAAATGGACAGATCTTTCCAAATACGTCATTTCCGTGAAAAAGCCATTGGCGGGTTTGATTTTTTGCTCGTTTTCATGTAAACTAAAAGATAACCATGCCCATGCTGTTTTTGCGGTTTGAAACCGCCAGTGCAATGGGACAAATGGGAATAAGAATTTATAAAATAACGGAGCGTAAAGATAGAATATGGCAATCGTAAGTCCTTCGATCCTTTCCGCTGATTTTGGAAAACTGGGTGCAGACTGCCGCATGGTGCTGGATGCCGGTGCACAGATGCTGCATTACGACGTGATGGACGGCCACTTTGTGCCCAACATCAGCTTTGGCGTGCCGGTGCTCAAGAGCCTGCACAAAAATCTGCCGGATGCCTTTTATGATGTGCACCTGATGATCAGCCATCCGCTGCAGTATGCGGAAGCCTTTATCAAAGCCGGTGCCACCCTGTACAACTTCCACCTTGAGTGCGAGGACGATATTCAGGCCACCATCGATGCCGTCCGGGCGCTGGGCTGCAAGGTGGGGCTGACCATCAAGCCCGGCACCGAGCCGCAGGCGCTGGCACCGTATCTTGACCAGCTGGATCTTGTGCTGGTGATGAGCGTGGAGCCCGGCTTCGGCGGGCAGAAGTTCATGCCCTCGGCGCTGGACAAGCTGCGCTGGCTCAAGGCAGAGCGCGAAGCGCGCGGCGCACACTATCTGCTGGAAGTGGACGGCGGCGTGGACAATGCCACCGCGCCCCAGTGCGTGGAAGCGGGCGCTGATATTCTGGTGGCGGGCAGTGCAGTGTTCGGCGCAGCAGACCCTGCTGCAGCCGTGCAGCACCTCGTCAGCCTTTGAAAGGATAACCATTTATGGATGAATCTTTGATCCGGGAGCAGGAGGCACAGCTCCAGAAGACCGGCCGCTACTATAAGCATATCTGCTTTATGGCGGTGCCGGTGCTGTGCATGGCCTGTTTTCTGTACGGTGTGCGCCCGCTGCTGCTGTGCGGCATTGCGGTGCTTACCGGCAACCTGTGCGACCGTCTCGTTTCGCTGCTGCGCCGCCGCGTGTATCAGGGCAGTGACTTTTCCAACGAGAGCTTTGCGCTCGTCATTGCCCTGCTGATGCCGGTGACGGTGGATATCTATGTTCTGATCGCCGCAGTGCTTGCCGGTGTGCTGATCGGCAAGGAGATCTTTGGCGGCTACGGCAGCTACCCCTTCAACCCGGCTGCTGTGGGCTATGTGGTGGCGGCAGTGTCATGGCCGGAACAGGTGTTCCGCTATCCGCAGCCCTACACCAGCATCCCCCTGTGGGATGCCTCCATGGTGCCGGTCTCCAGCGCCATTGAGGACACCCTGCGCAGCGGCGGCATGCTGAACATCGGCTCGCTGGCGCTGGGTCTGGGCGAATATGCTGCTCCCATGGGCACTGGCGCTGCGCTGGTGATCCTTGCCTGCGGCCTGTTTTTGTGGACCCAGAAGGATGCCCACATGTCTGCATCGATCAGCTTTCTTGTGACCTGTGTGGTCATTGCGTTCTTCTTCCCGCGGCAGGCGGGCCTTGCCGACAGCGCCGTGCTGTCAAATATCCTGCCCCGCCTGCAGTGTGTGCGGGATGAGCTGCTGACTGGCGCGATCCTGTTCAGCGCGGTGTTTCTGATCAACGAGCCTTACACCTGCGTGCACCACCGCATGGGCCGTGTGCTGTACGGCGTGCTGGTGGGTGTTGTGAGCATGGGCTTCCGCTACTATGGCGTGTACGAGACCGGTGTGTGCTTTGCACTGCTGGCGGTCAACAGTGTGTCGGCATGGATCGACCGCACCGAGGCAAAGCTGTATCACCTGACCCATCTGCAGGCAGATGCCGGAAAGGAGGCAGCACAATGAGACGCGCAACGGCTGAACTGATCGTAAAAGATCCCAACAAGTTTGCCCACCACGACCGTGTGTTCCTGAATAACCCGGTGGTCATGCAGGGCATGGGCCTTGCCCCGCTGGTGGTGCTTGCCACCAGCGGCCAGAATGCGGTGATGCTGGCGGTGGCGGTGGCGCTGCTGCTGGTGCCCTCCCGCGTGCTGGCCTGTCTGCTGAGCCGCCTTGTGCCTCTGCACGACGAGGACCCCGCCCCGGAAACGCTGCAGAAAAAGCTGCTGCCCCGTGCACTGGTGTACGGCTTCAGCACGGCGGTGGTGTATCTGGCGGTGTATCCCATCCTGAATATGCTGTTCAGCACCAGCCTGCTGAGCCTTGGCATCTACCTGCCCATGCTCACGGTGGAGCCGCTGCTGACCTACCGCTTTGGCCGCGTGCAGGAAACGGTGCGCAAGGCTGTCTCCAAGGGCCTGCGCATCACGGTGGGCTATGCTTTGCTGCTGGTGCTGCTGGGCTGCGTCCGTGAATGGCTGGCCGCAGGCACCATGTTCGGTGTGGTTGTCAGCCGCCCGGTGCTGCCCATGGCAAGCATGCCGGCAGGCGGCTTTATCGTGCTGGGCGTGCTGTGCGCCGTATGGCGTGCACTGGCCCAAAAGCGCAAGGCATATCTCACCAAAGAGGCACGCAACCTTGTGGATGTGCATTCCCAGAAGGAGGCGGACCGCGAACAATGAGAGATGTTGTAACAACGAGCGCAGTGTTCTTCAGCTATGCACTGCTGGCGGTGTTCGCGCAGAACGCCGTCTTTACCCGTGCACTGGGCGTTTCGCGTCTGGTGCAGCTGGTGGGCGATGACCGCACCAGCAGCTGGCTGTTTGGTATGCAGCTGTGCATCACGCAGGTGCTGGTAACGCCCTTTGCGTGGTATGCCGGCAGCCGGATCGCGCCGCTGGCAAACCGTGCCCAGCTGCGCCCGCTGGTGTATATTGCCAGCATTGCCGTGGTGTGCGTTCTGGAGCACGCCGTGCTGTGGCTGGCGAAGGGCCTGCCGCACCGCAGCGCATTGCTGCGCATCGTGCCGCTGGCGGGCCTGAACAGCTGTGTGCTGGGCACTGTACTGGTGGAGCGCACCCAGAGCTTTACGCTGGGGCAGAGCCTTGGCTTTGGCCTTGGCAGCGGCCTTGGCTATGTGCTGGCGGTGCTGCTGGTAACGGAAGCCCGCCACCGCCTGCGCAGCAAGGCCATCCCGGAAGCATTCCGCGGCCTGCCCATCACGCTGGTGTATATCGGCGTGCTGGCACTGGCAATCTATGGTTTCACCGGACATTCTGTGATCCTGTAACATTGGCAGGGAGGAGAATCGACAATGGCAAAGTATAAACGTCAGAAGGTCAAGCGCTACCGCCGCAGCTTCTACAGCCGCGGTACACGCATCAAAAAAGGCATCGGCATCGTGGTGCTGGTGCTGGCGGTGCTGGGCGCAGCCTGGCTGGCAGCACCCCACGTGCTGGACTGGGCTACCCACACCTGGTATACTGTGGTGAAGAACCGTGATCTGGAAGCTGAATCGGCATCCCGCGCAGCCGCCTCGTCCGAAGCAGCTGCATCCTCGGCGGTACAGGAAGCGGCTTCGTCCCAGCCGGAGCCGGAACAGCCCAAGGAGCTGGACGGCAAGGCCATTACCGGCGGCAGCTGGGCCGCAGTGGATGTGAGCACCCTTGCCGATGATGCGGCCATCCGTGCAGCGGCGCAGCAGCTCAAGGCGCAGGGAGCGGATTACGGCCTTGTGACCCTGAAAACACCGGATGGCAGCATCTGCTACGCTTCGCAGGTGCCGGCTGCCGCCCAGAGCATTGCCGACACCACCGTGGACCCGGCCCGCATCGCGGCCATCTTCCGGGAAGAGGGCGTGATCCCTGTGGCCCAGCTTGCAGCCTTCAAGGACCCCATCTCCTCCCGCACCGACCGCAGCATGGCCATCCACTACGGCGACGGCCTGTGGCTGGACGCCCAGAAGGACGGCAATGCATGGCTGAATCCCTACTCCGCTGCGGCAGTGGAATATGTAGGCGATCTGGTAGCCGAGGTGCAGGGCATGGGCTTTGAGCAGGTAGTCCTGACCAATGTCCAGTTCCCGAAGCTCAGCCGCAAACAGGACTACGGCGAAACCAGCGGCGTTTCCCGCGCGGATCAGCTCAAGGCGGATATCGCCGCCCTGCAGAGCCGCTTTGCGGGCAGCATGACCCTGTGGTTCAGCTACACGCTGGATCAGTGCAATACCAACAGCGTGTCGCTGGATGTGCCCGCTGTGACGCTGGGCATGGACAACCTGCTGGTGACGGCAGACAAGGCGATGGACGCCGACAGCCGCACCGCACTGCAGCAGTCTGCCGCCGGACAGGGCGTGCAGCATCTGGTGCTGCACAGCGCCGACATTTTCCAGTAACGTCTCTGGTTTTATAAGAGGGAGGAATCTGCTATGAATACCAAATCCTGCTTTGCACCGGCCCACATCCTTCTGCCTTCGGAGCAGATCCCACTGGAAAAGTGGGGCTGCATTGCCTGCGATCAGTTCACCAGTGACCGGGATTACTGGCAGAAAGCCGAGGCTGCCGCGGCAGGCAGCCCAAGCACCCTGAACATGATCCTGCCGGAGGTCTATCTGGAGGACGGCGATGCCGATGCACGCATTGAGAAGATCCATGCCACCATGGATGACTATGCCCGGAACGTGCTGACCCGCGCGGTGGACGGCTTTGTTTACGTGGAGCGCACCGAGCAGAGCGGCAAGGTGCGGCAGGGCCTTGTGGGCATGGTGGATCTGGAAGCCTACAGCTACCGCCGGGGCGAGAAATGTACGGTGCGTCCCAGCGAAAGCACCGTGGAAAGCCGCATCCCGCCCCGCATGAAGGTGCGCACCGGTGCCGCGCTGGAAACGCCCCACATCATGATGTTGGCGGACGACCCCGGCTGCACCCTCATCGAGCCGGTGGCGGCGCATAAAGCCGAACTGCCCAAGGTATACGAGGGCGAGCTGATGCTGAACGGCGGCCACATTGCGGGCTGGGCTGTGGAAGACCCTGCCCTCATTGCGCAGATCGAAGATGCGCTGGCTGTGCTGGGCAGTCAGGAAGAATTCGACAAAAAGTATCCGGATGCCACCCGCCGCGACCCGCTGACGCTGGCCGTGGGCGACGGCAACCACTCGCTGGCCACTGCAAAGGCCTGCTGGGAGGAGCTGAAAAAGACACTCACACCGGAGCAGGCAGCAAACCATCCGGCCCGCTGGTGTCTGGCCGAGGTGTGCAATGTGCACTCGCCTGCGATCGAGATCGAGCCGATCCACCGCGTGCTGTTCAATGTGGACTGCGCAGCGGTGCTGCTGAGCCTGATCACCTGGAGCGATTCCAATATGGCCGGCTGCAGCTTTGGCGGCAGCAAGCAGCAGCCCTTCACGCTGGCCGGGCCGCACATGTCCAACGTGCTCAGCTTTGAGGACCCGACCGCACCGCTGACCGTGGGTACCATTGACGAATTTATCGAATACTATCTTGAGCACCACAAGGAAGCCCGCGTGGACTATGTGCACGACGAGCCTGCTGTGCGCGCCCTGTGCAAAAAAGGTGCTGTGGCATTCCTGATGCCGCCGTTTGCCAAGAGTGACCTGTTCAAAGGCGTTGTGATGGGCGGCGTGCTGCCGCGCAAGACCTTCAGCATGGGCCACGCAGAAGAAAAGCGGTACTATGTGGAGTGCCGGAAAATTACGGAATAATTATTGGAGAACCATGACATTTAAAGAATTGAATCTGTCCGCCCCGCTTCTGCGCGCTGTGCAGGAGGCAGGCTATGAGACCCCGTCGCCCATTCAGGCGGCGGCGATCCCGCCGGTGCTGTCCGGCCGGGATCTGATGGGCTGCGCCCAGACCGGTACCGGCAAGACGGCTGCTTTTGCGCTGCCCATGCTGGATCGGCTCACGGCCAATGCGCCCCGCAGAAAGGGTGCCATCCGCGCCCTGATCCTGACCCCTACCCGTGAGCTTGCTTTGCAGATCGGCGAAAGTTTTGATGCCTACGGCAAGTATCTCAAGCTGCGCAGCACCGTCATTTTTGGCGGCGTGGGCCAGGCACCGCAGGTGGAAGCGCTGAAAAAGGGCGTGGACATCCTGATCGCCTGCCCGGGACGGCTCAACGACCTGATCGGTCAGGGATTTATCGATCTCTCGAACCTTGAGATCTTTGTGCTGGACGAAGCCGACCGGATGCTGGATATGGGCTTTGTGCACGATGTGAAGAAGGTGATCGCAAAGCTGCCCGGGGAGCGTCAGAACCTGATGTTCAGCGCCACCATGCCCACCGAGATCGAACAGCTGGCCGCAGGCATCCTGCGCAAGCCCGCCTTCGTCAAGGTGGACCCGGTGTCCAGCACCGTGGACCGCATCCAGCAGAGCCTGTACCATGTGGAAAAGGGCAACAAGAAATTCCTGCTGCCCTGGCTCATCAAGAACCTGCAGCCCCCGGTGGTGAATGCGCTGGTGTTCAGCCGCACCAAGCACGGCGCGGATAAAATTGCAAAAGACCTCACCAAGCAGGGCATCCCGGCGGCGGCCATCCATGGCAACAAGAGCCAGACCGCCCGCGTGACCGCGCTGGAAAACTTCAAGGCCGGTAAGACCAAGGTGCTGGTAGCCACCGATATCGCCGCCCGCGGCATCGATATCAGCGAGCTGTCCCATGTGTTCAACTACGACCTGCCCGAGGTACCGGAGACTTACGTGCACCGCATCGGCCGCACGGCCCGCGCCGGTGCCGACGGTACGGCGGTCAGCTTCTGTGCACCTGAGGAGCAGGAGTATCTGGCAGGCATCGAAAAGCTGAACCGCCGCAAAATTCCCGTGGTGAGCGGCCACCCGTGGGACGGCGTGCCCGCGCCGGTGCGCCCGGAGCCGCCGGTGCGCGGCAAAAAGCCCAAGGCAGCCGCCGCTGAACCGGCAGAAAAGCCTGCCGCAAAGCAGCCGAAGCCCGCAAAGGCCGAAGCAAAAAACGCAAAACCTGAAAAAAAGGCTGCACCCGCACCCAAGGTGCAGGCAAAGCCCGCAAAAACCGAAAAAGAGGAACCACTCATGGATGATACCAAGCGTACTACCGGCGGACGCAGCAATGACCGCCGTTCCAATAATAACAGCCGCCCGCGCCGGGAGCAGAATGCTCCTGCCCGCGGCAGCAATGCGCAGCCCAAGTTTGACCCGCATTTTGTGAGCGCCCCGGAGGCCACTCCGCTGCGCCCGGCCAAAAAGACTCCGGCTGCACCCGCCGCCCCGGCCATCCGTACGGCTGCACAGCCTGCACAGCAGTCCGGCGGCAGTCAGGGCCCGCGCGGCCGCCGCAATGAACGCCCGGCCCGCCAGAACAGCCAGCCTGCCGCCCAGAGCCAGAGCGCAGAGCAGGGCCGCGGTGCAAACAACGGCCAGCGCGGCCGTCAGAATGTGTCCCGCAATGCACAGCCTGCACCGGCCCGTGCCCCCAGAGCGGAGAGCAGCCGCCGCGGCCGTGCCGCTGCTGCAAGGGACGAAGACCCGGGCCTTATGCTCATCAGCCGTCGTCCGCCGCAGCAGAAGTTCACGAACTTTGAGGAGTATATGAACGCCCACGGCGGTGCAACTGCACCCATTGAGGACCACAGCGACGAAGTATGAGCAAAAATGAACCGTTTGCCCCATGGCAGTGCCCGCTGTGCGGGGAGAAACTGACCGGCGACAGCACCCTGAAATGCACAAAAGGCCACTGCTTTGACCGCGCCAAGGAGGGCTACTGGCATCTGCTGCCGGTGCAGAGCATGCGCACCAAGGCCCCCGGCGACAGCAAGGAGATGGTGGCCGCCCGCCGTGCGTTCCTGAATGCCGGATACTACGGCATCTTTGGCAAAGCGGTGGGTGAGCTGTGCGCAGAGTACGGCCAGCCTGCCAGCCCGGAGGCGGCGCTGCATCTGCTGGATGCAGGCTGCGGCGAGGGCTGGTACGACTGCTGCATCGCGCAGGCGCTTGCCGAAAAAGGCCGCCGGGTGCAGCTGGCGGGTTTTGATATCGCAAAGCCTGCGGTGCGTCTTGCGGCCAAGGCCCTGCCCACGGCACAGTATGCGGTGGCATCCAGTTTCAGCCAGCCGGTGCGCACCGGCTGGGCCGACCTGCTGCTGAACTGCTTTTCGCCCTTTGCACAGGAGGAATTCCTGCGGGTGCTGCGCCCGGGCGGACGGATGATCTATGTGGTGCCCGGTGCCGAACATCTGTACCAGATGAAGGCCGTGCTCTACGAAAAGCCCTATAAAAACCCGGTGCAGCAGATCGCCTATGACGGTTTTGCCGCCATTGGGGAACGGGAAGTGACCGGCCGCGTCACGGTGCCCCACGAACAGCTGGAAGCGCTGTTCGCCATGACACCCTATTACTGGAAAACGCCGCGCGGCGGGGCGGAGCGCCTTGCTGCGCTGTCCCAGCTGGAAACCGATATCTCGTTCCGGTTCCTTGTATTTGAAAAGCTGTAATGATAGCAGTTTGCGTTTTTAATGCACAAGCAACATCCGCAAACTGCATATCGCAAATATGCCGTTTTAATAGGCACTATTTTTGAAACTTGCGATAAAAAGCAGAAACGCTCGTCATGCAGAATTGTGTGACGAGCGCTTTTTTGCTTCAGTTTCTGTCAAAAGCCCCATCCCCGAGGGGGCTTTCGAGCGAATGCGAGACTGGAGGAGTTCCGTGTGATAGGTCGTCCACGAAAAACACCACTGCCCCCACCGCCGGAGGATAGGAGAAGTCCGGCAGGTGAGGGCAGCAGTGCTGTATCAGGATAGAGAGATCGCTTAGTGTTTTTCGCCCTTGGGCAGCAGACCAGCACGCTCCAGGGCCGGACGCAGGGCGAGGTACAGGATGACCGCACACACGGTGGAGGCCACGCTGTTTACAAAGGTGACACCGCCTGCAATTTTGGTCAGCGCCTGTGCCACGGTGTATTCCTGACCAAAGATGTACACATTGCGGAAGTAGCCCAGGAACGGGTCGGTCAGCACGTTCAGCAGCAGGCCGGAACCGGCAGAAACGATCACCTTGACGAGATAGCCGGAGCTGTGCTTGTCGAGGTCGCGCAGCTTGAATGCCTTGTGCGCCACGGCACCGCAGGTGATGCCGATGATGAACTTGAGCACAAAGGTGGTGACGGCATAGCCCGGGTCACCGGCCAGAATATCGGCCAGCGCCAGACCAATGGCACCGGCCAGACCGCCGGACACACCGTCCAGCAGTAGGGCGGTCAGGGCGGTGAAGGTGTTGCCCAGATGGAACGAAGAACCGCCGTAGAACGGCACACGGAAGAACAGATAGGCCACAAGGCTTAAAGCGGCCATGACACCGGTCATGGCCAGCTCCTTGGTGGTGAAGGTGCGCTTGTACAGCACACTTGCAAACAGAATGACGATGACAACGACTGCCAGAAGCAGCCACATTGCAGTAGTAGACATGATTTACTCTCCCTCCAAATTTCCGTTCCCGCGGCACCAAAGCCCCACTGGGGCTTTGATTGCTTCGCAACCACTTACCTACAATCCTACTTGACATTTGGGTGTCCAGCGGGTATGCTCCTATTATACGCAGAACTGACACCATGAAAATACCCAGAATAAAGTTTTTTAATGGGGTCAGTTTGATGCAATACTCAGACAGGAGGGATAATTTATGGTCCATCTGACCACGGCGCTGGATGCTTCTTCTGGCGTGCCGCTGTACGAACAGCTGTACCGCAGCCTTGCCGGAGAGATGCGAAGCGGCACCCTTGCGGCGGGCACCCGGATGCCCGGCAAGCGGCGGCTGGCGGCAGAGCTGTCCGTCTCGGTGAATACGGTGGATGCCGCCTATCAGATGCTGGCGGCGGAAGGGTATCTGGAATCGCGGGAGCGCAGCGGCTTTTATGTACAGGAATATCTGGCCCTGCCGTCCCGGCCTGCCGGCGGGCCGGAACAGCCCGCACCGCCAAAACCGGAACTGCCTGTGCTGCCGGTGCGGTACGACCTTTCCACCCGCGGGGTAGACCCGGAGCTGTTCCCGTTCCGCACATGGGCGCGGCTGCAAAAGGAGCTGCTCTATTCTTCGCCCCAGCTGCTCACCCACGGCGATGCGCAGGGCGACCCGGCCCTGCGGCAGGCGCTGGCGGAATATCTCTCTGAATACCGCGGTGTGCAGTGCGGGCCGCATCAGATCGTGGTGGGCGCGGGATTGGAATATCTGCTGGGCCTGCTGGCACCGCTGCTGCCCGGCCCTGCAGCGGTGGAAACGCCGGGCTACCCCCGTGCTTTGCAGGTGCTGCAGAACAACGGTGTGCACTGCTGCTGCCTGCCGGTGGACGAGGACGGCCTTTCGGTGGAAGCACTGAACCGGTCGGATGCAGCGGTGTGCTACGTCACGCCCAGCCACCAGTTCCCCACAGGCGTTACCATGCCTGCGGGCCGCAGGGCCGAGCTTCTGCACTGGGCAGCCCGCAGGCCGGGCGGGCGGTATATTATAGAAGATGATTACGATTCGGAGTTCCGTTTTGATACCCGGCCTCTGCCCAGCCTGCAGGGCATGGCGGGTGCAGACGGCCCGGTGGTGTACCTCTCCACCTGCTCCCGCAGTCTGGCTCCCAGCATCCGTATCGCCTATATGGTGCTGCCGGAGCATCTTCTGCCTGCATGGCGGAAAAAATACCGCCTGTACTCCGGCACGGTGAGCCGGTTCGAGCAGCAGACGCTGGCCCGCTTTATCACCGAGGGCTACTTCACCCGGCATCTGGCCCGGGAACGTGTGGCCTACAAGGCCCGGCGGGACGCACTGGCGGCAGCATTGAACACTGCCTTTGCTCCCGGTGAGCTGACCCTTGCGGGCCTGCACACCGGCCTGAACCTGCTGGCAAAGCTCAAAGACCCGCCGCCGGATGCTGCGCTGCGCTGCGCGGCGGAAGCCGAAGGCGTGCAGCTGAGCCTGCTGAGCGATTACGACCTGACCGGAGAAGCACCCTCAGCGGCGGGCACGCTGGTGCTGGGTTATGGCTCGCTGAAGGACGAGGCCTGCGCCTCGGTGGGCGAAACATTGAAAAAGGTCTGCATGGCAGCGCGGGAAGCATCCGTGACCGTGTAAGTGCCGCTGGCGGCATTCCACTGGCCGGGCAGGGCCTGCGCCGCCACAGCGGCGCTGTTGTTGGCAAGAAATTCCAGTGTGCGTTCCAAAGCGTCATAGTCCAGCGCGGTCAGGTCGGTGAGCAGGGCCGAACTGCTGGCACGCAAGGCATCCGGCAGGGTGGCGGGCAGCAGGTCCAGATCCTGCCGGAGAAAAGCATCCCACACGGCAGCGCGGGCCGCTGCGGTGCGTACTGGTGAAAAGGCTTCGTCGGCCTGCAACTGGCACAGGAATTCGTGCGCGTCCCCGGCGGAAATGCCCTGCACGGCCCGGCTGCGGCCATAGCGGGCAAGCTCTTCCTCGGTCAGTGCGCCGGTAAAGCCTACCCGCACCGGCCCGTACCGGCTGGCAATGCGCTCCAGCACATCGGGAGAAAAGGCCAGATACCTTGTGCCCTCCGGCAGGGCCAGCACCTGTGCCAGCGCTTCGCGGCAGCGGGCCGGGCCAGCGGCGGCATAGCAGCGGGCAAGGGACGTTTCTTCTTCTGCAAAAGGCACGGTGAGCACGGCAGGCACGCTGAGCAGATGCACGCAGTTCTGGCTGGCGTTCAGGTAGGCCAGCACAAAGCCGGGCTGTTCGCCGGAGACGCACAGCAGCACAGTGAGCTGGTCAGTGGTCTTGGGCAGCTGGATGGGTACACCGCTCTCGCTGCGGGCAGCCTGCCGCAGCTGGGTGCGCAGCTGCTGACGGGACAGCAGCACCGTGCCGCCCACCAGCGGCACCAGCACCAGCAGCGAAGCAAACAGTGCTGCCCAAAAGGGCTTCCAACCTCCACTGCGCATGGGATACACCGCCTTTCCTTTGCATAAAGCTTTGGCCTGCAGGCAAGACTTTATGCAGAAAAGGAGGCGTTTGCAGATGAAAAACAAAAAAGAGACAGCACCGACCACAGAGAAAGAACGGGAGAACTTCTGGCTGGAGATCGGCCCCGCCAGCGCCTATTACGGCACAGATTCTTACGAGACCGCGAAAGAAAATGGCGATGCCAGCCCGGATGGCAAAGCCCGGGGGTTTGAAGGCGCAGAGCCGAAAGAAAAGTAAAATAAATTTATGGCAGCGCTATGATGAGGGAGGACAAAAGTAATACCAAAACAAAATTCATCTGTCGGCATAATAGATGAAAAAGCAGCGTATGATATACAAAATGTCTTGCGCACAAGGACAGAATATGGTATAGTCTTTCTATCGCGTACAACTGTGCGCCGGAAGAACTGAAAAAGACGTGCACGGCGGGGAAAGACCGTGCACTCTGGAGAAGCCCGCTTGTAAAGTGGGTGCCGAAGGTGTAAGGCCGCAGGGAAAGCGGCTGTATCTCTCAGGCAAAAGGACAGAGCCATCGTCTTTGCGCAATGGGGCGCAGCCGGGAATGCGGCGCACCCCGGCTGCGGAAAATGAGAGCGCTCCGATTTTTGCGGGCAGAGCCTTTGGTGGGTTCTGTCCGCTTTTGTTTTGTGTATAGGGGGAAAGAGAGAATGGTCGAGATGATCACGCAGGTGAACAATGCCATCAATGGCGTGGTGTGGGGGCCGTTTGGTCTGGCACTGCTGTTCTGCACCGGCTTCTGGATGAGCGCCCGCACGGGCTTTTTCCAGTTCCGCAAAATGGGCTACTGGCTCCGGCACACCATCGGCGCGATCTTCACCAACAAGGACATCACCGCGCACACCAGCAAGGAGGATATGGCCATCAGCCAGTTCCAGAGCATGTGCACGGCACTGGCGGGCACCATCGGCACCGGCAACATCGTGGGTGTGGCAACGGCCATCGTTTCCGGTGGGCCGGGTGCCATCTTCTGGATGTGGGTCATGGCATTGCTTGGCATGATGACCAGCTTTTCGGAGAATGTGCTGGGCGTGTACTACCGCCGCAAAAACGAAAAAGGCGAGTGGTCGGGCGGTGCCATGTACTACCTCACCGATGGTCTTGGCGCAAAGAAGGGCTGCAAACAGCTGGGCAAGGTGCTGGCAGTGCTGTTTGCCTGCTTCTGCATTCTGGCTTCCTTCGGCATTGGCAACATGAGCCAGATCAATTCCATCGCGGGCAACATGAACGCTGCTTTTGGCGTACCGACCCTCGTCACCGGCCTGTGCCTGATGGTGGTCACGGCCCTTATCGTCATTGGCGGTTTGAAGCGCGTTGCCGCTGTTACCGAAAAGCTGGTGCCGCTCATGGCCCTGTTCTACATTGCAGGCGCGCTCATCATCGTAGTGCTGCACGCGGGCAACATCCCAGCGGCATTTGCGGCTATTTTCAAGGGTGCGTTCAACCTGAACGCGGCAGGCGGCGGTGCGCTGGGCTACGGCATCAGCCAAACCATCACCTGGGGCTTCAAGCGCGGTGCCTTCTCCAACGAAGCCGGTCTCGGCTCTGCCGTCATGGTCAACTCCGCTTCCAACGTCAAGGAGCCGGTGCATCAGGGCATGTGGGGCGTGTTTGAGGTGTTTGCCGATACCATCGTGGTCTGCACGCTCACTGCTCTGGTCATCCTGACCACCGGCGTGGTGGACCTGCAGAGCGGCGCTGTACTGGCCGGTGTGCAGGACAACGCATTGGTGGGTCAGGCCTTCACCGCCGCATTTGGCAGCTTTGGCCCCAAGTTCATTGCTGTTTCCATTCTGTTGTTTGCCTACTCCACTACGCTGGGCTGGAGCCACTACGGCACCAAGGCCGTGGAGTATCTCTTCGGCACCACAGGCAGCCGCATCTACAAGGTGGTCTTTGTGTGCATGACCGTGGTGGGTGCCACCATGAAGCTGGGCCTTGCGTGGGATCTTTCCGATACTTTCAACGGTCTGATGATGATCCCGAACCTGATCGGCGTGCTGGTGCTGTCCGGCACTGTGGTGGACATCACCCGCAACTACTTCGACCGCCGGGTGAAGGGCAAGGACATCGAACCCATGTGGTCGGCTTTCCTGGAGTACCAGAAGCAGGAGGAGGCCGAAGCCGCCGCAGAGGAAGCGGAGCTGGAAAAGGCCGCAAACGAATAAAATACCCAAAAGCAAGGGCTGTCTGTGAATGAGGACAGCCCTTGCTTTTGTCTGCTGCCCTGCCTTATAATAAATTAAAAAAACAGGGGAGGGAACAACCATGAGCGAATTTTCCCATCTGAAAAACAAACTCCTTGCCGAACAGGTGGAGGACGAAATTTACCACTATATTCTGGATACCCCGCTGGAACCGGGAGCCAAGCTGCCCAATGAATTTGAGCTGGGCGAAAAATTCGGTGTGGGCCGCAGCACGGTGCGCGAAGCCGTGAAGCTGCTTTCCAGCAAGGGCATCGTGGAGGTGCGGCGCGGCTCCGGCACCTATGTGGTCACGACCGCCAAGGGCCTTTCGGACCCGCTGAACCTGCGCAGCGTGCAGGACAAGAACGCACTGGCGCTGGATCTGGTGAACGTGCGCCTGTTGCTGGAACCGGGCATGGCCGAGATGGCAGCGCTGAACGCTTCCGACGAGGACATTGAGCGCATCCAGCGCCTGTGCGACCGGGTGGAGAGCAAGATCCACAGCGGTGATCTGTACATTGAGGACGATATCGCGTTCCACACCTGCATTGCCGAGAGCAGCAAGAACATGGTGGTGGAGCAGCTCATCCCCATTATCGATACGGCGGTCATGATGTTCGTGAACGTCACCCACAAAAAGCTGACGGAGGAGACCATCCTGACCCACCGCATGATCACCGAAGCCATTGCCCAGCATGACCCCATTGGTGCCCGGTCTGCCATGGTGATGCACCTGAACTTCAACCGCAACTGCATCCGAAAGCTTTACGACGGCGAATGGGAAACCTGATGCCGCTGCATTTTACGTCCCCGCACAGTGCAAGGTCTGTGCGGGGACTTTTTATGCCTGAAGCTGTCTGATGACTTTTTAAGACAAATGACACGGAAAAGTTGGAAAATGGGCTGAATTGTATGATGTATCCAAGATTTCAGAGCAGTGTGCACGAAAAAATGGGCTGGTTATTGTCATAAAGTGGGTTCTGACTGTGACAACTTGCAAACGAGGCGGGATTCGATTAGAATGAACATGTAAGATGTCCGACAGTCAAAAGGACGATTTGCAAAGCAGAAAAAGAGCATTTTGGAGGTATGATCATGGAACTGCGTTCTCAGGCAGTGCGTAAACTGGCACCGGAAAACGATCCGCTGAAGATCGGCATGGGCTGGAAGGTGGACGACCTTGCAAAGCCCCAGATCATGGTGGAGAGCACCTTTGGCGACAGCCACCCCGGCAGCGCCCATCTGGATCAGTTCGTGAAGGAGGCTGTACAGGCAGTCAACACCCACGGCGGCAAGGCTGCACGCTATTTTGCAACCGATATGTGCGACGGCATCGCACAGGGCCACGACGGAATCAACTACTCGCTGCCCCACCGTGACGCCATCGTGAATCTGGTGGAAGCTCAGGCCAACGCCACCGTGTACGACGGCGGCGTGTTCATCGCCAGCTGCGACAAGTCCATGCCGGCCATGCTGATGAGCATTGGCCGCCTGAAGGATATGAGCGCCATCGTAGTCACCGGCGGCGTGATGGAAGCCCACACCCTGCCCAAGAAGTACGTGGTCAACGACCCCGCCTGCGCCATCAACGACCTGCTGACGCTGGAACAGATCGGCAAGTTCGACGCATGGGAAAAGACGGGCGTGATCCCCAACGAGCAGCTGGACTACTACAAGCACAATGCCTGCCCCAGCTGCGGTGCCTGCTCCTTTATGGGCACCGCTTCTACCATGCAGATCATGGCCGAGGCTCTGGGCCTGATGCTGCCCGGCACCGCCCTGATGCCGGCCACCGCCCCGGAGCTAAAGCAGGCTGCCTATGATGCCGGCGTTCAGGTGATGAAGCTGGTGGCCGAGGGCATCAAGGCCAAGGACATCATCACCATGAAGAGCTTTGAAAACGCTATCATGGTGCACGCCGCCATCTCCGGCTCCACCAATGCCACCATGCATCTGCCCGCCATCGCCCACGAGTTCGGCTTTGAGATCGACGCCGATACCTTTGACCGGATGCACCGCGGCGCACACTATCTGCTGAACATCCGTCCTTCCGGCGACTGGCCCGCACAGTACTTCTACTATGCAGGCGGCGTGCCCCGTGTGATGGAAGAGATCAAGTCCATGCTGCATCTGGACGTGATGACCGTCACCGGCAAGACGCTGGGCGAAAACCTGGAAGACCTGAAGAAGAACGGCTTCTACGAGCACTGCGACGAGATCCTGCAGGAAAAGACCAAGGGTCTGGGCATCAAAGTCACCCGCGAGGATATCATCCACAGCTTTGACAACGCCAAGGGCACCGACGGCAGCATTGCTATCCTGAAGGGCAATCTGGCCCCGGAGGGCAGTGTCATCAAGCACACCGCCTGCCCCAAGAACATGTTCCACGCCACCCTGCGCGCAAAGCCCTTTGACAGCGAGGAAGAGTGCATCAGCGCCGTTCTGAACAAGCGGGTCCAGCCCGGAGATGCCATCTTCATCCGTTACGAAGGCCCCCGCGGCAGCGGCATGCCCGAGATGTTCTACACCGGCGAGGCCATCTGCGCCGACCCGAAGCTGGCTTCCAGCGTGGCGCTCATCACCGACGGCCGCTTCTCCGGCGCAAGCCGCGGCCCGGTCATCGGCCATGTCAGCCCGGAGGCCGCTGTGGGCGGCCCCATCGCTCTGGTGGAAGAGGGCGATCTCATCCGCATCGATGTGCCGAACCGTCAGCTTGCCATCGTGGGCGTGAACGGTGAGGAAAAGACCCCCGAAGAGATGGAGGCTATCCTTGCCCAGCGCCGTGCCAACTGGAAGCCCAAGGCTCCCAAGTACACCAAGGGCCTGCTGAAGCTCTACTCTCAGCACGCCGTCAGCCCCATGAAGGGTGCATATATGGAGTAAAAACGCTTCGTTTGCGATAAAAACCAAAAACAAAAATCAACTGTTCAGCGTTTTTTTGCTGAACGGTCCGGATAAAGTTACGCCAAAAACAAAAAAGCGGATATTGCTTCACCTATAAAAACCATCGAAATCCGGTGTCCGTCTGCGGGGACGGCGCTGAAATAAGACCCAAAGCACACAAAACATCAAAAAATGGAGGAAACGTTTATGACAGCTGTTGCAACCCCGGACGCCGCGCGGCTCGTGTTCGCCGCGGTGGCGGGCCTGATCCTTTTGCTCATCCTTATCATCAAGTTCAAAGTCCACGCCATGATCTCCATCCTGATCGGTGCGGTGGGCATCGGCCTGATGGCCGGTATGCCCCTGTCTGACATCATCGGCTCGGTCAACGAAGGTATCGGCAACACCTTAAAGGGCATCGCTCTTCTGGTGGGCCTTGGCTCCATGTTCGGTGCCATTCTGGAAGAATCCGGCGGCGCACAGACGCTGGCCGTGACCATGGTGCGCAAGTTCGGCGACGAAAAAGCCGCATGGGCGCTGGGTATCACAGGTCTGGTGGTGGCCATGCCGGTGTTCTTCGATGCCGGTCTGATCATCCTGATCCCGCTGGCCTTCTCTCTGGCAAAGCGCACCAAGCGCTCGGTCCTGTACTATGTCATCCCTCTGCTGGCCGGTCTGGCTGTCGGCCACGCCTTCATCCCTCCCACGCCGGGCCCCGTTCTGGTGGCCAGCATGCTGGGCGTTGATCTGGGCTGGGTCATCCTCATCGGCATCTTCTGCGGCATCTTCGCCATGATCGCTGCCGGTCCCATCTGGGGCTCCATCTGCGGCAAAAAGTATATGATCGAGGTGCCCGAGCACGTTGCACAGCAGGCAGACATCGACGAGAGCAAGCTGCCCAAGTTCGGCACCATCGTGGGCATCATCCTGATCCCGCTGGTCCTCATCATTGCAAACTCTGTGGCAAAAGTGGTGCCCGCTCTGGCTGGCATCCAGCCCGTTCTGGCCTTCCTCGGTGAGCCCTTCATGGCTCTGCTGCTGGCTACCATCGCTGCTATGTATCTGCTGGGCACCCGTCACGGCTATAACAATGCCCAGCTGGAAAAGATCATGACCAAGTCCCTTGAGCCCACCGGTATGATCCTGCTGGTCACTGCCTGCGGCGGCGTGCTGCGCTACATGCTGCAGAACTCCGGTCTGGGCGATGTCATCGGCAACGCCGTGGCAAACGCCAGCCTGCCGCTGGTTCTGGTGGCCTTCATCGTGGCTGCTCTGGTGCGCATCTCCGTTGGTTCCTCTACCGTGGCTATGACCATGGCAGCAGGCATCATCTCCGCCATGCCCGGCATCAGCGAACTCAGCCCGCTGTATCTGGCCTGCGTCACCGCTGCCATCGCCGGCGGCTCCACCGTGTGCTCTCACTTCAACGACTCCGGCTTCTGGCTGGTGAAGAGCCTTGTGGGCATGGACGAAAAGACCACCCTCAAGACCTGGACCATCATGGAAACTCTGGTTGGCGGTGTGGGCTTCCTGGTAGCACTCATCATCTCCTTCTTTGCTTAATCATCCTCATCTGCGGGGCTGTGCCTGCACACAGTCTGCACAATGCTTTGCAAATTCCTGAAATCTCCTCAGCACAGCAGACCCCCGGGCGGTTTACCGCCCGGGGGTCTGCTGCTTTCTGTATTATAAAAGCTTTCTGTATTATAAAAGAGGTAGGTCCGGCCCGGAGGCCAGCTGGATGAAGGCGTCCATTTCCCGGGTGCAGCATTTATCCTTGTGGTAGAACATCTGGCGGTACATGGTCAGCCGGAAGTCCGACACCTCCAGAATGCGCAGATCTCCTCTGGACGCAGGCTCGGCCACAGCGAAGCGCGGCAGCAGGGAAATGCCGGAGGAGCGCTCCAGCATCTTGATGATAAAGGAGGTATCGCTGATCTCAAGGCTGGGGGTCAGCTCGATCTGGCGGGAAGCCAGAAACCGGTCAAAGGTGCGGCGGTAGTTGGCGTTGCGTTCGGTGAGGAAGAAGGGCTTGTCCAGAAGCTCTGCCACCCGGTACGGGCCGGGGTGGCCGAGGTCGATGTCCGGGGAAGCCACGAACACCACTTCTTCCGGGATCTCGTTGCATTTGTGCCAGCTGTTGGAGTAGCGCGGCTCGTCCAGAATGCAGATGAGGTCCACCTCGCCGCGCTCCATCTTTTCGATCAGCTCTTCCGGGGAGCCGGTAGTGACCCGAAGGCTGACTTTGGGGTGTTCCACCCGGAACTGATGCATCAGGCCGGGCAGACGGAAAAAGCAGAGGGATTCCAGCGTGCCGATGTGCAGGCAGCCCTCCAGCTCGGCATCCTCGCGCAGGGCGCGGCGGGCGTTGTGGATGGTATCCAGAATGCTGTTGGCGTATTCCAGAAAGCACTGACCCTGTGCGGTCAGGATCACCCGCTTGCCCATGCGGTCGAACAGGCGCACACCCAGCTCTTCTTCCAGCGCTTTGATCTGCACGGTAACGGCAGACTGGGAATAGCCCAGACTTTCCGCTGCCTTGGAAAAGCTCTGGAACTGGGCGGCACGGATCAGGGTGTTCAACTGGCGCACTTCCATGGCGAAGCTCCTTTGCTATTAAGATTTTTAAACCATAACTTTATTTTTATGAATTTGAATCATGCATATGTCTATGTTAAACTAAATGTGTCAACACGTCAAGTGAAAATTTGACGTTTCGTGAAAGGCTGGCCGTGCGGGCTGCGGCGGAGAGAGCGCTGTCAGGTGCCGCACAAAGGTCAGAATAGGAAAAGGAGGATTTTATTCTTATGGAAAAGAAAAAATTCAAGCTCGGACTGCTGCCGAAGCTGCTCATCGCCATCGTGCTGGGCATCATCATCGGCCAGTTCTTCCCGGTGTGGTTCTGCCGGGTCGTCGTCACGGCATCCAGCATCTTCAGCTCGTTCCTGAAGTTCATCATCCCGCTGATGATCGTGGCCTACGTCACCATGGGCATTGCCGACCTGAAGAGCGGCGCAGGCAAGCTGCTGCTCATCACGGTGGCTCTGGCCTACGGCTCCACCCTGATCGCGGGCTCGGCATCCTATCTGGTGTCCGCAAGCCTGTTCCCCAGCTTCATGAGCGAAGGCGCTCTGGAACAGATCGCCGCCACGGCTGACAACTCTCTGGTCAGCTACATCTCCATCTCCATCCCTCCGCTGCTGGACACCCTGTCTGCCGTGGTGCTGGCCTTCGTGCTGGGCCTGTGCCTGTCCACCTTGCGCGGCAAGACCATCGGTGATACACTTTATAATGGCATGAAGGACTTCTCCGGCATCATCGATCAGGTGCTGCACAGCGTCATCATCCCGCTGCTGCCCCTGTACGTCTGCGGTACCTTCATCGACATGACCAAGTCCGGCAAGACCTACGCCATTCTGGGCATCCTGTGGAAGGTGTTCCTGGTGGTCATCATCATGCATCTGGTCTGCATCTTCCTGCAGTTCTGCGTTGCAGGCGCTGTGAGCCACAAGAGCCCCTTCAAGATGATCCGCAACCAGATCCCCGGCTACACCACCGCTCTGGGCACTCAGTCCTCTGCAGCCACCATCCCGGTCAACCTGCAGTGCGCTGCGGCTGATGGCGTGAGCGAGCAGATCCGCAACTTCGTGGTGCCTCTGTGCGCCAACATCCACATGGCAGGCTCCATGATCACCATTACCGCCTGCGCAACTGCCGTCTGCCTGATGAACCAGCTGCCCATCAGCCTTGCTACCGTGGTGCCCTTCATCATGACGCTGGGCGTTGCCATGGTGGCTTCTCCCGGTGCTCCCGGCGGCTCCATCATGACCGCTCTGCCCTTCCTGTACATGATCTTTGGCGCTGAGGCCGGTGACCCCAATGGCCCCATCTGCGCCATCATGGTGGCTCTGTACATCACTCAGGATTCCTTCGGCACTGCCTGCAACGTCTCCGGCGACAACGCCATCGGCGTGATCGTGGAGACCATCTACCAGAAGTTCATCAACAAGAGCAGCGCAAGCGTCTGATGCGCGGCACGGTTCTTGACCTGACAGGAGTGACACCCCATGGCATTTATCAGTGTTTTTGATGTTCTGGGCCCGAACATGATCGGCCCTTCCAGCTCCCACACCGCAGGCGCGGAGATCATCGCCTTTCTGGCACAGAAGATGATCGCCCCGCCGCTGAAGCGGGCGGACTTTACCCTCTACGGCTCCTTTGCCAAGACCTACCACGGCCACGGTACCGACCGCGCCCTGCTGGGCGGCATCATGGGCTTTTCGGCCGATGATACCCGCATCCGGGATTCCTTTGCCATTGCCACCGACCGCGGCCTTGGCTACAGCTTCACCCCCAATGAGGTGGAGACCGACATCCACCCCAACACGGTGGATATCCGCATGGAGAATGCGGCCGGTCAGGTGATGACCGTGCGCGGTGAATCGCTGGGCGGCGGCAAGGTGCGCATCGTGCGGATCAACGGCGTGGAGGTGGACTTTACCGGCGAGTACAATGCCCTCATCGTGGTGCAGAAGGACAAGCCCGGCGTGGTGGCCCACATCACCAAGATCCTCAGCGACCGCAGCGTGAACATCGCGTTCATGCGTCTGTTCCGCGAGGAAAAGGGGCACACGGCTTACACCATCGTGGAGTCGGATGAGCGCCTGCCCGAGGGTGTGGATCAGCTGCTGCTGGCAAACCCGAACATCAACGATGTAATGGTCGTGCAGCCGTAAGGAGGGACGAGCGATGAACATGGATTTCAAGTCCGCCAAGGAGCTGCTGGACCTGTGTGAGGAAAACCAACTGCCCATTTCGGAAGTGATGCGCCAGCGGGAATGCCTGCTGGGCGAAACGCCCCGGGATGCTGTGGACCACCGCATGGCAAAGGCATGGGAGATCATGCGCGCTTCTGCCACCCAGCCGCTGAAAAAGCCCATCAAATCCATGGGCGGCCTGATCGGCGGCGAGGCCAAAAAGCTGGAAACACATTATAATAAGAAGAAAAACATCTGCGGCGATGTGCTGCAGAAGGCCATGACCTACGCCATGGCCGTGCTGGAAGTGAACGCTTCCATGGGCCTGATCGTGGCTGCACCCACCGCAGGCTCTGCAGGCGTGGTGCCGGGCATGATGCTGGCCCTGCAGGAGTGCTACCGCATCTCCGACCAGCGCATCGTGGATGCCCTGTTCAACGCCGGTGCCGTGGGCTATCTTGCCATGCGCAACGCCACCGTGGCCGGTGCCGTGGGCGGCTGTCAGGCCGAGGTGGGCATTGCGTCTGCCATGGCTGCTTCTGCCGCCGTGGAGCTGATGGGCGGCAACCCGCAGCAGTGTCTGGATGCAGCTTCCACCGTGCTGATGAACATGCTGGGCCTTGTGTGCGACCCCGTAGGCGGGCTGGTGGAGTACCCCTGCCAGAACCGCAACGCTGCCGGTGTGGCCAACGCCCTCATTGCAGCAGAACTGTCCCTGAGCGGCATCCGCCAGCTGATCCCCTTCGACCAGATGCTGGAGGCCATGTACGCCGTGGGCAAGCGCCTGCCCGCCGAGCTGCGCGAGACCGCCCTTGGCGGCTGTGCCGCCACCCCCGCCGCCTGTGCCGCCTGCGGCCTGTGCAGCGGGAACTGATCTTTCAACATGCAGCGCCGCCGGTGTGGAAACGCCCGGCGGCGTTTTTGCGCGTTCGTGACCGGAAATGCCGGCCCAAACGGCGGGGCTTTGCATCTTTTTGTGCAAACACACCGAAAAGATGGCCGGGATGACTGGCGCTTGTCTGCGAAATGTGATAAACTAAACGCAGAAGTGCTCTGCGCAGCCCGTGCAGAGCGGCAAAAAAGATGATAAGTGAGGTCGTTTGTAATGAAGATCATTCGTGCAAAAGATTATGCGGATATGTCCCGCAAGGCAGCCAATATCATTTCGGCACAGGTCATTATGAAGCCCAACTGCGTGCTGGGTCTGGCGACCGGCGGCACCCCCGTGGGCGCGTATGCACAGCTGGTGGACTGGTACAACAAGGGCGACATCGATTTTTCTGAGGTGACCACCGTCAATCTGGACGAGTACCGCGGCCTGCCCAAGGAGCACCCGGAAAGCTACTGGAGCTTCATGCACCGCAACCTGTTCGACAAGGTGAACATCGACCCTGCAAAGATCAACCTGCCGGACGGCACCAACCCCGATGCAGAGGATGCCTGCGCAAAGTACAACCAGATCATCCACGCTGTGGGCGGTATCGACCTGCAGCTGCTGGGCATCGGCCACGACGGCCACATCGGCTTCAACGAGCCGGGCGAAGCCTTTGAGCTGGAGACCCACTGTGTGAACCTGACCGCCGAGACCATTGAGGCAAACAAGCGCTTCTTTGACGGCAATGTGGATCTGGTGCCCAAGCAGGCTTATACCATGGGCATCAAGACTATCATGCAGGCACGCAAGGTGCTCATGGTGGCAAACGGCGCAGGCAAGGCCGAGATCGTCAAGAAGGCATTCTTCGGCCCCGTCACTCCGGAGGTGCCCGCAAGCATCCTGCAGATGCATCCGGACTTCACGCTGGTGGGCGACGAGGAAGCTCTGAGCCTGATCTGATCGTTCCGCGCTCTAACTGCCGCACGGTGCAATGCCGTGCGGCAGTTTTTTGCTGCCAACGGCTTTACAATCGCGCAAAAAGGCGGTATTCTTTTATATATGACACTTTTCTCAGGGAGGAAACCATGGATATCCGCCAGCTGCACTACTTTCTGGTATTGTGCGATGAAATGAATTACAGCCGCGCGGCACAGCGGCTGTTTTTGTCACGGCAGGCACTGCGGCAGAGCATCTCTGCGCTGGAAGCCGAGCTGTGCGGGCCGCTGTTCCTCAGCGCCCACCACAAGCTCACCCTTACCGACCGCGGCATGAGCCTGCAGCGCCATGCCGCGCCGGTAGTGGAGCAGTTCCAGCAGATGCAGGCATCCCTGCGGGCCGAGATCCAGTCGGCGCAGCCGGTGCGCATCGGCATCAGCGTGTCGCTGGTGCCGGACTACCTGCCCGGATTGGAGACCCAGCTGGACAAGTTCCGCCAGCAGTATCCCCATGTGGAGATGCGCTTCCGCATGATGGACAACGATGCGGTGGCGGACGATGTGGAGCAGGGGGAGCTGGACGCGGGTCTGGTCATCGATCTGGGCTGTGCTGCACCGGAACTGGCCCGCACCACCCTGCGGGCAGACCCTGCCTGCCTGCTGGTGCCTCGGGGGCACGCGTTCTGGGATAAGGAGAGCATCCCGCTGGCAGAGCTGCGCGGTCAGCGGGTGCTGCTGCCCAGCTTGCGGCAGGATCTGTTCAGCCCGCTGTGGTCGGCCTGCGCCCGGTTGGGCTTTGCGCCGAATGCGGAGATCGGCCCCAGCTTTTATCAGGCCTATTATCTTGTGCAGGAGCAGCTTTGCACCTGTCTGACCCGCTATGAACCGGGGGCCAGACGGGAACTGGACCGTGTGCGGGATGTGCTGCTGGAAGATCTGCCCCCGCTGTGCGTCTCACTGGTGCAGCGGCGGGATCATTCCTCTGCCTACATCGACCTGCTGCGCAGCTACCTGATGGAGGTGCTGGGCGGTTCGGCCAGCCTGCCGCCCCGCCGCGGACGGCCCGCAAAGCCGTTCTACAATTTCCCGGTGCTGTCCAGTGCTGCGGCAAAGGCTGCACCGGCCCACCCGGTGCCCGGCACCCAGCTGGATTTTGCCGGCGGCACCAACTTCCGGGAGCTGGGCGGTTACGAAGCCGACGAGGGCAAGCATATCAAGTGGGGCCAGATCTGGCGCGGCATCCCTACCTGCAAGCTCACCGGTGAGGCCGACCGCGCGAAGCTGGACGCGCTGGGCCTGCGCCTGATCCTTGATCTGCGCAGCAGCGGGGAAGTGCAGAAAGAACCGGACTACGTACCGGACGGTGCACGTCTGGTGCAGATCTGCGGCCTGTGCGCCGAGGACGGCCACGAGATCTCCTTTGCGCCGGATGATATCGCCGCCCTGATGAAGGGCTATGAAGAAAGCGCCGACGGCAGCACCTTCGTGCAGGCTATGTACGAGCGGATGCTGTTTGGCAACAAGGCGTTCAAGGAGCTGTTCCGTGCGCTGGAAGCAGGCGAGACCCCCATCCTGTTCCACTGCTCGGCCGGCAAGGACCGCACCGGCGTGGCGGCCATGCTCATTCTGCTGGCACTGGGCGCTTCGGATGAGACGATCTGTGCGGACTATGAGCGCACGAACCTCTGCCGCAAGGCTGAGATCGACGCAGTGCTGGCGGAGCACGCCGAAGAGATCGCGGCAAACCCGGCCTGCCGGATGCGCTATTACCGCAAGGCGGGCGTGGACCCGGCAGCCGCACCCTTTGTGCTGCGCACCATCCGCGCAAAATACGGCAGCGCCGAGAACTATCTGGAAGCCGAATACGGCCTGACCCCTGCGCGCCTGATGCGGCTGCGCAGGATGTATCTGGAATAAACGGGAACGGGGACGGCATCCGGTGTGGATACTGTCCCTGTTTTCTGCACAAAATGTTCTGCGGGGCAGGGTTTTCCTCTTGACAAGCGGGCAATTGTTTCGTACTATAAATAGTAGTATGGAATAAAAGACGCTGTGTGCAGGTCGTTCCCGTGACCCGTGTCCCTTACAGGCAGAGCCTGCCTGTTTTTATATAAGATAGAACTGTAGATAGAAAAGCTTGCAGCCTGTTCGTGCGGCATTTGCCGTGCGTGTGGTCTTGTTGCCACTTTTTGCATTGAAAGCTCACTTATAAAAAATGTTTGCAGCCTACACCTGCCCTACAGCGTCTCCTGCTTATGATTCAGAATTTTGAATTTTAACAAAGGAGAGTGAAATGCGATGTCCACGATCATCTGGATCGTGATCTTGATCGTCGCGCTTGCTGCGGGCATCGGTGCAGGCTATTTTATTGGTTACAACAACCGTAAAAAGACCGCCGAAGCCCAGATCGGCAGCGCGGAAGCCGAGGCCACCCGTCTGGTGAACGAAGCGATCAAGACCGCAGAACAGAAACGCAAGGAAGCGGTTCTGGAAGCAAAGGACGAGGCCTTCAAGCTGAAGGCCGAGGTGGATGCCCAGAAGGCAGAAGCCGATAAGGAGATCAAGCAGCGCCGTGCGGAGATCAGCCGTCAGGAGAACCGCATCGACCAGAAGGAAACCGCCCTCGACCGCAAGACCGAGGTACTGGAAAAGAAGGAAGAGGAGCTGAAAAAGCGCGCCGCTGAGGCCGAGGAGCGTCTGGCCGAGATCGAGGCCCTGCGCGCCAAGGAGATGGAGCGGCTGGAAACGCTGGCCGGTCTGAGTCAGGAGGACGCCCGCGAGGTGCTGCTGCACAAGGTGGACGAGGAGCTGACCCACGAAAAGGCCGTGCGCGTTGCCGCCTACGAGACCGACCTGAAGGAGAACTGCGACAACATCGCACGCAACCTGATCGGTCAGGCCGTCAGCCGCTGCGCTGCCGACCACTGCAGCGAGACCACCGTCAGCGTGGTGCCGCTGCCCAGCGACGAAATGAAGGGCCGCATCATCGGCCGCGAGGGCCGCAACATCCGCGCTCTGGAGACCGCGACCGGCGTGGACCTGATCATCGACGATACCCCGGAGGCCATCACCCTGTCCTCCTTCGACCAGACCCGCCGCGAGGTGGCCCGCATGACGCTGGAACGCCTGATCGGCGATGGCCGCATCCACCCCGCCCGCATCGAGGAGACGGTGGAAAAGTGCCGCCACGAGCTGGAGCTGCAGATGAAGCGCGAGGGCGAGCGTGCCGTGATGGAGCTGGGCATCCATGGCCTGCACCCCGACCTGATCAAGCTGATCGGCCGGTTGAAGTACCGCACCAGCTTTGGCCAGAACGCCCTGACCCACAGCATGGAGGTGGCATGGGTGGCCGGCCTGCTGGCAGGCGAAATGGGTGTGAACGTGACCATGGCACGCCGTGCCGGTCTGCTGCATGATATCGGCAAGGCACTGGATCATGAGATCGAGGGCAGCCATGTGCAGATCGGTGTGGACATCTGCCGCAAGTATAAGGAAAATACCCAGATCATCCATGCCATTGAGGCTCACCACGGCGACGTGGAGCCCAAGACCCCGCTGGCCTTCATCATTCAGGCTGCCGACGCCATCAGCGCTGCACGCCCGGGTGCCCGCCGCGAGAATGTGGAAAGCTACGTCAAGCGTCTGGAAAATCTGGAGGAGATCTCTTCCAGCTTCGAGGGTGTGGAGCAGGCCTTTGCCGTGCAGGCAGGCCGCGAAGTGCGCATCATGGTCAAGCCCGATGTCATCAGCGACGATCAGGTGATTCTGCTGGCACGCTCCATTGCCAAGAAGATCGAGGACACGCTGGATTACCCCGGCCAGATCAAGGTCAATGTGATCCGCGAGAGCCGCGCTGTGGAGTACGCAAAATAAAGTTTTGCCCAAAAAGCTGCCGTGCAGATGCACAGCAGCTTTTTTCTGCTTGTAATCCGGCGGCAAAAAAGGTATCATGGAGAAAAACAGACCGAAAGGGGAGAACCACTATATGAAACATGCAAGAAAATGGCTGGCTTGCCTGCTGGCGGGTGTACTGGCGCTGGCGGTGCTGGCCGGATGCAGTGCACTGATGGGCGGCACGGTGCAGAAGGATACAGAACAGGCCAAGGCCCTGATGAAAGAGGTAGACCCCAGCCTGACCTATAATACCGATCTGGAAGATGCAGCCAGCCGTCTGGCAGACTGGCTGGTGGAGGACTCCACCCAGCTGACCACCCAGTCCGGCCTGCTGACACGCAAGGTGCCCATGACCACCGGCTCCGGTGCCATGCTGGACACGAATGTGTACGATTTTATCGATCATTCCACCAGCTTTCTGTTCCTGCCCAGAGGCGTGGTGATCGGCCTTGCAATGAACAACGAATGGGGCTTTACCGGCTACTTATATGCTCCGCCGCTGAGCGAGGCGGGCAGCGCACTGCGCAGCTATGCGGCAGGCTGCACACAGATGGGCGCGGTGTTCATTGAATACGGCGGCGAGACTTACGTAGTGGCTATGTTTGCCTAAAAACCGAAAAAACGGTGTTTCCCTGCTGAGAACGGTGCGTTTTCAGCAGGGATTTTTTGTGTCTGGTATGTGCACAAAAAACAGGTTGAAAGTACGACTTATGTACAAAAAATGAAAATACGCAGGTGAAATCTCTTCATCTGTTTCCCCGAAAAACACAAAAAACTCATGTTTTCACGAAACTGTATTTTGTGCAACTACAGTATATCTTCAAAACTGCACAAAAACAAAAACAAAATTTTTGCTGACCATTGGTCAAAGCACAGAAAAACAGCCGGAAGCCTTTCCTTTTCAGGCGGAACAGCGTATAATGCGGATATCGCACAAAGGTGTGCAGTGCTCCAGAGGAGGAGCAAAAAACCTTTGTGCATTTTTCACCATTCAATGCTTTACCTTAATAAAGCATTGAGGTAAGAGAGAGGGAAAAAATATGAAATTCGATCGTCGTATTTCTCGCCGCAGCTTCCTGGCTGCTGCAGGCGTATCGGCTGCTGCACTGGCTCTGACTGCCTGCGGCGGCTCTTCCAGCACCGCTGCTTCCGGCTCTACCGCTGCTTCTGGTGCAGCCGCCTCTGCTGAGGGCGGTGTGCTGAACGTCATGCTGGAGACCGAAGTCCAGTCTCTGGACCCCCAGCTGGCTACCGACGGCACCTCCTTTGAGGTCATCGCCAACTACACCGACGGCCTGATGCAGATGGATGCGAACGGTGCAGCCGTGGAGGCTCTGGCAGAGAGCTATGAGCTGAGCGAGGACGGCAAGACCTACACCTTCCACCTGAAGGATGCAAAGTGGTCCAATGGCGATGCCGTTACCGCAGCAGACTTCGTGTTTGGCTGGCAGCGTGCTGTTGACCCCGCAAACGCATCCGAGTATGCCTACATGCTGAGCGATATCGGTCAGGTGGTCAACGCCGCCGACATCATTGCAGGCAGCAAGCCCGTCACCGATCTGGGCATCACCGCAGTGGACGACAAGACCCTGAAGGTGGAGCTGAACGTTCCGGTCAGCTACTTCCTGAGCCTGATGTATTTCCCCACCTTCTACCCCATGAACCAGAAGTTCTTTGAGAGCTGCGGCGATACCTACGGCACCAGCGCAGACACCGTGCTGTCCAACGGTGCATTCGTGCTGACCAGCTATGAGCCGGCTGCCACCGCTTTTGAGCTGGTGAAGAACGCCGACTACTACGATGCTGACCGCATTGCTCTGGACGGCCTGAACTATCAGGTCATCAAGGACAGCCAGCAGGCTCTGATGAGCTATCAGAACGGCGATCTGGATATCACCCTGCTGAACGGCGAGCAGGTGGAGCAGGTCAAGGACGACCCCGAGTTCACCAGCGTGGGCGCCGGCTACCTGTGGTACATCAGCCCCAACATGGACGCTGTGCCGGAGCTGGCAAACCTGAACCTGCGCCGTGCCATCACCTTTGCACTGGATCGTGATTCCATCACCAATGACGTGCTGAAGGACGGCTCTTCTCCCGCCTACACCGCAGTGCCCGCACAGTTCGCCACCGGCCCGGACGGCAGCGATTTCAGCGCCGACCAGACCAAGTTTGCAGAGTTCTGCGCATACGATCCCGACAAGGCTGCAGAGTACTACGAGCAGGCCAAGGCTGAGCTGGGCAAGGATTCCTTCTCCTTCACCATGGTCGTCGATGCCGACGATGCTCCTCAGAAGGTCGCTCAGGTCGTTCAGGAGCAGCTGCAGACCACTCTGCCCGGCTTTACTCTGGAGCTGAAGGTGGAGCCCAAGAAGCAGCGCGTGCAGGATATGCAGGACGGCAACTTTGAGATCGGCCTGACCCGCTGGGGCCCCGACTACGCCGATCCCATGACCTATCTGGGCATGTGGGTCACCGGCAACTCCAACAACTACGGTCTGTGGAGCGATGCTGACTACGATGCCGTCATCGCAGAGTGCACCACCGGCGATCTGTGCACCGATCCCGAGGGCCGCTGGGAAGCCATGTATGACGCTGAGTCCATCGTGCTGGAGCAGGCCGCCATCTTCCCGCTGTATGGTCAGTGCAACGCCGAGATGATCTCTTCTGCCGTGACCGGCGTGGACTTCCACCCGGTTGCTCTGAACCGCGTCTTCAAGGACGCAAAGAAGAGCGTCTGATCCTGATCGAGAACTGAAATGCCGCACAGTGGCAGCGTGATTGCCGCTGTGCGACTTTTTGGCTTTTGCACTGTCCGCGTCCGGCGCACGGATGACCGCGGCGGAAAAAGCCGCCCTGTCTTGAGCAGGGAGAAGAAGAAACTTTAAGGGGGTCTACCCAACGTGAAAAAATACACGCTCAAGCGTATCATCACTTCGTTGTTTACGCTGCTGGCCATCCTGCTGGTGTTGTTCATCCTCATGCAGCTGATGCCCGGTTCGCCCTTCAACGATGAAAAGCTGACACCGGAAATGCGCGCATCCCTGTACGCAAAGTACGGTCTGGATCAGCCGATCTATGTGCAGTTCTTCCGCTATGTGACCAACATGCTGCGCGGTGACTTCGGCGTCAGCTACAATATCTCCAAGAACACGCCCATCTCCCAGCTGATCCAGTCCCGTCTGCCCATTTCCATCCGTGTGGGCGGCATGGCTGTCACACTGGGTGCCATCGTGGGCCTTGTGCTCGGCATCATTGCAGCCCTCAAGCGGGACACCATCTTCGACACTCTGGCCACCATCATCTCGGTCATCGGCGTGTCGGTGCCGTCTTACGTGATTGCACTGGCCCTGAGCTATACCTTTGGCTTCAAGCTCAAGTGGTTCCCCATGCTGTTCTCCGCAAAGGACGTGTTCGGCTCCAGTGTGCTGCCCAGCATCTCGCTGTCCATGTTCACCATGGCTTCCATTGCCCGCTTTACCCGCAGTGAAATGATCGAAGTTCTGGACTCCGATTATATGCTGCTGGCCGAGAGCAAGGGCATTTCCGGCCCGGCGCTGATCTTCCGCCACGCGCTGCGCAACGCGCTGATCCCCATTATCACTGTGCTGGCCCCGCTGATCGTGGACCTGATGACCGGCTCGCTGGTGGTGGAGAAGATCTTCGCCATTCCCGGCGTGGGCAGCCTGCTGGTGACGGCTATCCAGTCCAACGACTACAATGTGGTCATCAGCCTGAGCTTCATCTACAGTGCCATGTACATTGGCATCATGCTGGTCGTTGACCTGCTGTACGGCATCATCGACCCGCGCATCCGCTTGGCAAAGGGGGACGACTGATATGGCAGAAAAAGCGATTCACCTGGGAGGCGAAGCCACTGCTGACGCCATCGTCAGCGCCGTGGATACCATGTATTCCGAGCACACCTTCAACGAGAAGGACTTTGCGCTCAAGCATAACGACGCAGAGATCGCAATGGACTCGAACTTTGCCGCACAGAGCTTCTGGAAGGATGTGCGGGTGCGCTTCTTCCGCAAAAAGAGCGCGGTGCTCGGCCTGATCCTCGTTGTCTTTATCGTGCTGCTGGCGGCATTTGGCCCCGGCATGAACGAGTATACCTACTCCGGTCAGGAGCTGAGCCAGAAAAACTTTGCGCCCCGCGTGCAGGTGCTGGAGAACTTCGGCATCTTCAACGGTGACGAGAAAATGAGCACCACCACCGGTTCCAAGACGGTCAATGCCTATGTGGAAAAGGGCAAGGAGGATGTCTACTACTGGTTCGGCAGCGACACCTATGGCCGCGATATCTGGACCCGCACCTGGGAGGGTGCCCGCGTGTCCCTGATCATCGCGGTTGCCGCCGCCATCATCGATATGGTCATCGGCATGAGCTACGGCCTGATCTCCGGCTACTTTGGCGGCAAGGTGGATATGATGATGCAGCGTTTTCTGGAAGTTGCCAACGGCATCCCCCGTCTGGTGATCGTCACGCTGCTTCTGCTGGTGCTCAAGCCCGGCATGATCACCATTATCTTTGCTCTGATGCTCACCGAGTGGGTGGGCATGAGCCGCATTGCCCGCGCTGAGATGCTCAAGCTGAAGGATCAGGAGTTCGTGCTGGCCTCCCGCACGCTGGGCGCAGGCAGCTTCTTCATCATCTTCAAGGAAGTGCTGCCCAACATCATCGGACCCATCATCACGCAGGTCATGTTCAGCATCCCCACCGCAATTTTCACCGAGGCATTCCTGTCCTTTGTGGGTCTTGGCATCCCGGTGCCGCAGTGCTCGCTGGGTTCTCTGATCAGCGAGCTGTACAACAGCTTTACCCCCCATCCTTATCAGATCATCCCGCCGATGGTGGTCATGAGTCTGCTGATGATGAGCTTCAACCTCGTGGCCGACGGCCTGCGCGAGGCTCTGGACCCCAAGATGAAGAGTATGTAAGGAGGAACACCCCATGCCTGAAAAGAAAAAAGAACAGGTCTTGTCGGTGCGAGACCTTGATATCACCTTTAAGACCACCGCAGGCCCGGTGCACGCCATCCGCGGCGTGAACATCGACCTGTACAAGGGCGAAACGGTGGCGCTGGTGGGCGAATCCGGCTCCGGCAAGTCCGTTACCATGAAGGCCGCCATGGGCATTCTGGCACAGAACGCCATCGTGAACAGCGGTTCCATCCAGTTCAGCTACCATCACGCCGACGGCAGCCCCGAGACGGTGGATCTGCTGCAGAAGGACAAAAAGTGGATCCGCCGCCACATCAACGGCAAGCGCATCGCCATGGTGTTCCAGGACCCCATGACCAGCCTTGACCCCACCATGCCCATCGGCAAGCAGATCATGGAGGGCATGCTGTGGCACTACAAGATGCCCAAGGATGCCGCCTACAAAAAGGCTGTGCAGCTGCTGGAAGAGGTGGGCATCACCGATGCCGAAAAGCGCATGAAGAGCTACCCGCACCAGCTGTCTGGCGGTATGCGCCAGCGCGTGGTCATTGCCATTGCACTGGCCTGCGACCCCGACCTGCTGATCTGTGACGAGCCCACCACGGCACTGGATGTGACCATTCAGGCCAAAATTCTGGAGCTGATCCGCAGCATCCAGCGTGAGCGCGGCATCTCGGTCATTTACATCACCCACGATCTGGGCGTTGTGGCAAAGGTGGCCGATTATGTGGACGTGATGTACGCAGGCAAGATCGTGGAGACCGGCACCATCGACGAGATCTTCTACGAGCCGCGCCACCCCTACACATGGGGCCTGCTTTCCGCCATGCCCGATCTGGACACCGCAGACGACCGTCTGTACACCATTCCGGGTTCGCCGCCGAACCTGCTGCATGAGAAGCAGGGCGATGCCTTTGCGCCGCGCAACCATTATGCCCTGAACATCGACGACGAAGTTGACCCGCCCATGTTCAAGATCAGCGACACCCACTATGCAGCTACATGGCTGCTGGACCCCCGCGCACCCAAGGTGGACATGCCGCCTGAGCTTGCTCAGCGCATTGCCCGCATGCGTGCCGAGGCAGAAAAGATCAAGGAGGCGGAATAAATGGCAGGACAGAATGCTGCTCCGCTGCTGAAGGTCGAGGGCCTGAAGCAGTATTTCCGCGTGAGCAAGAGCTATACCGTCAAGGCTGTGGACAATGTCAGCTTTGAGATCTATCCCGGCGAGACCTATGGTCTGGTGGGCGAGTCCGGTTCCGGCAAGTCCACCATCGGCCGCAGCGTCATCCGCCTGTATGACCCCACTGCCGGAAAAATCACCTTTGATGGGCATGATATCAGCGGCAGGCTGAGCCGCGTGCAGAACGATACGCTGCGCACCCAGATGCAGATGATCTTTCAGGACCCCATGGCGTCCCTGAACCCCCGCAAAAAGGTGGAGGATATCATCGGTGAGGGTCTGGACATCCACCACATGTACAAGACCCGCGAAGAGCGCCGCGAAAAGGTGGAGAAAATTCTGGCCAAGGTGGGCCTTGCGCCCGAACATGCCGAGCGCTATCCCCACCAGTTCTCTGGCGGCCAGCGCCAGCGCGTGGGCATTGCCCGCGCCCTCATTATGAACCCCAAGCTCATCATCGCAGATGAGTGCATCTCGGCGCTGGACGTGTCCATTCAGGCGCAGGTGGTCAACCTGATGAAGGATATCCAGCAGGAGACCGGCACGGCCTACCTGTTCATTGCGCATGACCTTTCCATGGTCAAGTACATCTCGGACCGCATCGGCGTGCTGCATCTGGGCCACCTGCTGGAGACGGGTACGACCGAAGAGATCTTCGAGAATCCCATCCACCCCTACACCCGCAGCCTGCTGTCGGCCATCCCGCTGCCGAACCCCGTTGTGGAGAAGCGCCGCGTGGCTGAGACCTACGACTACGCCACTTCCGGCATCGATTACAACAAGGGCACCGATCACCATGTGAGCGGCAGCCACTATGTCAAGTGCACCGACGAAGAGTTTGCAAAATGGTGTAAATGATAGTAAACAAAGAAGGAGCGTTCCCGCGTGGAAACGCTCCTTCTTTGTTTTATTATAATTACGCAGAAAGGAATGGAATGCAGGAGATTCAGCAGTTATCGTAGCGGGCAAGGTTGCAGTTGCGGCGTTCGATAAAGTAGTACAGGGCTTTGCTCCGGCTGAAAAAGGCAAAGCGCATTTTATTGTAGAAGGACAAAATGGAACGGCTCTTTTGGTAGGCATGACGGATGAGCTGATCCGATTCAGGGTCTAAGGCAGAACGATAGAGGATCGGGTAATCATTCAGGGCCATATCCACAAAATAGGCATCGTTTTCCAGCATGTCAGGGTACAGCTTTTCAAGAAACAGGTAACGCTCTGTGACCATCGCAAGCCTGTCCTGAAAGAACTTTATACAGTCTGTATGGAGAGTGCTGCCATCGCGCTGATAATAGTAATACAGGGGTTCGTCCGAGTACACGATCTGCCCTGCGTCGAACAGGATCTTGTGTGCAATGCCAAGATCTTCCATAACACGACCGACCGGAAACCGGATGGTGTCAAACAGTTCCCGTTTGCATAATTTATTCCATGCATAACATGCGTAGGTATCCTCCGTAAAAAGCTCCCGGATGGCATCAGCACCCTGAAAGAGCGTAACGTTTCGGGAAGAAAGCGGAGCAGGGACCTCCGGCCCGTCAGCATAGACGAGTTTCCAATGGACGGCAGAAATATCGGTGTGGTACTCATGGAGTAGATCATAAAGGGTCTCGATGAAATTTTCTGCAATGTAATCATCGCTGTCAACAAAGGAAATGTACGCACCGGATGCCGCATCCAGTCCCACATTCCGGGCATCGGATATGCCGCCGTTTTTCTTATGGATGACCCTGATGCGTGCGTCCCGCTGTGCCCATGCATCACAGAGTGCGGGGCAGTTATCGGGAGAACCATCATCGACCAGGATCACCTCAAGGTTCGGATATGTCTGGGCCAGAATGCTGGCGACACATCGGTCCAGATAGGGTTCTACTTTATATACCGGAACAATGACGGACACGAGTTCGTTATTTGTATTCTGCATGATATCCTCCTCCAAGCTGGTTTAATCATATCATGGGAGCAGGGATTCCGCAATGAGAACTTTATAAGTTTTGGGTTCAAGTCTTGGCGGCCCTCAGAACGGCATCCGACACTTTTTGACATTCCTATGCGCTGGGACCCGCAGGCTAAGTAAAGCCCCACCGGGGCTTTACTTGCGTCGCTTCGCGTCGCCGCCTTGTTCAAGTCCTGACTGGCAACAAAAAAGAGCACCCCGATGGGTGCTCTT
Organism: Faecalibacterium sp. Marseille-Q4896; assembly: GCF_017377615.1. Classification (NCBI taxonomy): domain Bacteria; kingdom Bacillati; phylum Bacillota; class Clostridia; order Eubacteriales; family Oscillospiraceae; genus Faecalibacterium; species Faecalibacterium sp. Marseille-Q4896. Next base: position 16,986 of record NZ_JAFREG010000009.1, on the reverse strand, counting down.
TTTTGTTATGGGCCAGCCAGGACTTGAACCCGGGACCAAGCGGTTATGAGAACGTCGCTAATTTTGAAATCCCGTTTTTCTTGTGAAATTTTATGGCTATTTGATAATTCCATAAAAGTGCCTTTGTGTACTTTGACGTAACTTTTGGTATCTTTTTGTCTCTAAAACGGCTCTTTGTAGGTGAAAATTTTCACCTACGAAACTCGACACTTACTGTTACCATTTTGGCTTTACATGGCTCACTTTCTAAAATTGAAGGTGAGCTTTTTCTTTTGCAGAAATCGGGAAGGAGGTTTTCTACTCCTCTGCTGCGGACCCCCTCTATCTGTCCGCAGCAGAACAACAAAATGCAAAAAGCCCAGAGCGATACCGCTCCAGGCTCCTTTGTCTGTATGTACATATCATATGTATAATGTCCGGGGCGGATATTGTCAAGGGAAGTGAACGGGTTTCATCTCTAGGTGCCCACCGATTCATCTTGTTTGGTGTTTTGCATCCACCGCACCAGCGCTTCGGCGTCCTGTTTGCCTTTGGCGTACATTTTTTCAAGGCAGGCGCGGTTCTTGGTCAGGGTGGACATTCCCTCGGTGCTGTCCGGGGCGATGATGCAGACAAGGCCCTGTCGCTCCAGCTCCCGCGCCCGCTGGACAGCCGTGTTGTACCGCCATGCCCGGCGGCGCAGCCCCTCGGCTGCAGCGGGGTAATTCGACTGCAGCAGGTGTGCCAGATGCTTGTCCCGGGCATCACTACTCACCAGCCCGATGGGCTTGGTCAGGATGAGAGCCACCCGGTCGCAGCCGTGGGCAAAGGCCCATTCCAGCGGGACGGGGTCGGCCAGGCCGCCATCAAAATAAGGCACGCCGTCGATGACGCAGGGCTGGTCGATGACCGGGATGCAGCAGGACGCCATGAGGACGCGGTAGTCGTCCGGGTGGAGGTCTGCCTTGGTGAAATACTGCGCCTCGCCGTTCTGTGCATTAGCGGCCACCACGCAGAGCTCTGCCGGGCTGCGGGCAAGCGCCGCGTAATCCAGCGGATTCTCGCCGCCTGCATTGCTGAGGGTGCCGTAGACATAGCCCAGATCGAGATAGGAGTGCTTGCGGATGAGGTTGTGCACGCTCATGTACTCCCTGCGGAAGGAGTATTCATCGTAAAAGGGCTTGTTCCGCCCATGCTGGCCTGCCAGATAGGACGTCATATTGGCGCTGCCCGCCGAAACGCCGATGCAGAGATCGAAGCGGAGGTCCTCCTCCAGGCAGCGGTCCAGCACGCCAGCGCCGTAAATGCCCCGCAGGCCGCCACCCACATCGATGACACCGTATTTCATGGTCTGTTCCTCCATCGTTTAATTCCATTTCCCTCCCAGTATAACGGGACGGCGGGAAATACTCATTGAGCAAACGGCGGGATCTGATGCAATTTGCGGCAGAAAGCAGGATCTGCCGCAATGGGGGCAAACAAAAACGGCCAGCGTATCATGTGCTCTGTGATATGTACCCCTAATCGAAAAAATCCATCCGCATATGTTCCGGCACGCCTTCGTCAGCATTCTGTTGTCTAATCCCAATATCGGTGTGGCAACGGTGGCCGCAGAAGCCGGACGCGCTCAGCCCAGCACGACCCTTGCAATCTACACGCAGGTCTACGACAGACGACGTGATGAGATTCGGAAACAGATGAGCAAAGAATTGTACAAGTAAAGCGCCTATTCATGCAAAAAGAAAAGCACGAGAGCAAAATCTCGTGCTTTTTTGGTGGGCCAGCCAGGACTTGAACCCGGGACCAAGCGGTTATGAGCCGCCAGCTCTGACCAACTGAGCTACTAGCCCGCATATTCTGCGCTGCGGCACTTACAAGTATACCAAAAACAGCGCAAAATGAAAAGCATTTACACAAAACTTTATTTGGTGCGGTGGGCATCCAGCTTCTGCTGCATAAAACGATCAAGCATTTCCTGCGGGAACAGCGGCTCCTTGTAGCCAAAGGCCTCGCGGATGAAGATCAGGGTCACTACGGTCTGACGACCGGGGTCCAGCCGGAGGGTATACAGGGTGTCCAGCGGCTGCTGGGTGGGCTGGTGCAGGGTGAGATGCAGCAGAAAGCCGCCGTCCTTTTCCCGGCGGCACTCGTACACGAACTCGTCGGCGTCCCTGTGCTCGTCCAGCCGGTCGAAGCACTCGTCCAGCGGCAGGTCGGTGCGGAACTCCGAAAGGCCGGCGGGGCCGTACTGGCTGCGGCGGGTATTCTCGCGCCGGGACAAAAGAAAAACGATCACGCCAAGTACGGCGGCAAGCAGGACAATGGAAACTGCGGCGTTCATGAAGATCCTCCTGAAGAGTTTTTCTTATTGTAACACAACCCGCATACTTTTGTGCTATAATATTTTTAATTCTTTGAAAATTTTGTCAGGAGCCTGCGCACTGCTGCAGGCGGGAGGAATACAATGAAGCTCAAATTTACACGCAAGACCTGGTACTTTTTCCTGCTGGCGGCAGCGGCAATGTCCATGCTGGGCGGCTTTGCCGTGCTGGGCGGCATGGATTTTTCGGGGCTGGAACTGATCGTGTTCTGCATCACCGGCATTGCAGTGCTGTTTTTGGCCGCACAGAAGGGTGCTCCCGCCAAGGATAAGCGCAGCTACACGCTGGTGTTCGTGCTGCTGATGCTCAGCAAGCTGGCTGCAGGCGGCTGGGCGGGCGACCTGTGCTCGGCACTGGTGTGGCCGGGCCTGCTTGCCATCGAGTACGGCCATGGCAGGCCCATCCAGCGCCCGCTGCAGCTGGTGTGCATCTCGGAAGCGCTGCGCCTTTTGTTCTGGCTGCTGACGAAGTATGCGGGCATGAGCGCCCTTGCCTTCTGGACGAACATCATGTTCGTGCTGCTGGCCTGCGCCCGGGGCTGGGCAGCGCTTGTGCTGTATAAGACCCAGGAGGAGACCCTGTGACTCAGCGGCGCAAGTCCAAAAAAACGGAAGCGGAACCGCGCCGTGTGAACCGGCGCACCTTTCTGGCGGGGGCCGGTGCTGCTGCCTGTGTGGGTGCGGGGCTGTGGCTGCGCAGAAAAAAGTTTTCCAAACGGGACAAAACGAAAGTAGAAAAACAGCCTGTTGAGAACCCTGCCCTGCCTGCAGGCGAGTGGCGGGCCGTATGGGTGAGCTACCTGGAATGGACAGCAATGGATTTTTCCTCGGCGGATGCCTTCCGCGCCGGGTGCGTGCAAATGCTGGAAAACTGCGCGGGCCTTGGGCTGAACACGGTGCTTGCGCAGGTGCGGCCCTTCGGGGATGCACTTTACAAAAGCCAGCTGTTCCCGTGGAGCCACCTGTGCACCGGCGTGCAGGGGCAGGACCCCGGTTTTGACCCGCTGGACATCCTTTTGCAGGAGGCCCACGGGCGAGGCCTTTCGGTGGAGGCGTGGCTGAATCCATACCGGCTGCGGTCCTCTGCAGCCATGCCGCCGAATCTGGCAGAGAACAACCTTGCCAACACCCACCCGGAATGGGTGTGTGCAGTGGGCGACGGGCTGTATCTGAACCCGGCCGAGCCTGCAGCGGCGGACTATGTGGTGCAGGGCGTGGCCGAGCTTTTGCAGAACTACGCGGTGGACGGCATCCACTTTGACGATTATTTTTACCCTACGACCGAAGAAAGCATCGATGCGGCGCAGTTTGCGGCCAGCGGTGCGGCAGACCTTGCAGCATGGCGGCGGCAGAACGTGACCGCTCTGGTCAAGAAGGTGCACGACACGGTGAAGACTGCAGACCCGACGCTGCGCTTTGGCATCAGTCCGCAGGGGAATCCCGACAACGACCTCAACAGCCAGTACAGCGATGTGACGGCGTGGCTGGCCGCAGGCGGGGAAGAACAGGTGGTGGATTATCTCTGCCCGCAGATCTACTGGGGCTATGGCTACACGCTGCAGAGCGGCAGCACCCGCTTTGCCTTTGAGAACATCGTGCCCGCGTGGCTGGCGTACCCGCGCACAGAGGGCGTGGCGCTCTATTTTGGCTTGGGCGCGTACCGCGTGGGCGCAGGTGACGGCGGCGCGAACCCGGACAGCGTGAGCGGCTGGAGCACCGGCGATGTGCTGGCCCGGCAGGTGCAGGACCTGCGCAGTCAGAACGCGGGCGGCTGGGCGCTGTACCGGTACGGCAGTCTGTTTGGTGCAGGTGCACCGGAGCAGGCCGCTGCCGAGTGTGCTGCCCTGCGGGCGGTCACTGGCAAAGAAACGTAAAATCGGGCGGCAAACCGCACAAAAAGAAAAGCCCCGGGGGGGGGCTTTTCTTGCAGTACGGCACAGGACAAACGTCTTGTACAGCGCCGGAAAATGCGGTATACTATATCTGTATCTGCTCTGTACAAGAACAGGGCGGAGGGATGAAAAACAAAGAGAAGCGCATTGCTTCGTGAGGAAACGTATGAAGATGAAAAAAAGGATCGTTGTGCTGCTGATGGCGCTGGTGCTTGCAGTGGGCCTAATCGGCTGCAAGGACACCCTGAAGAGCATCGTGCACAAGGCATCGGGCACTTCAGACGAAGTGCAGGAAGAGGACACTACCCGCTGGGCCGACCAGACCAGTGATCCGCTGATCATTCAGGGCATTGCAGACTCCTCGGCCAAGTTTGCCACGGCCACGGCGGATGGCTGCCTGTATGCAGTGTTCAACGGCATCTGGAGCCGCCAGACCAGCTACTTTACCGTGCCCTCCGGCACGCTGAGCATTATGGGCTGCGGCACGGCTGAGGGCACCCAGCGGTTCAAGGTGGCCGTGTGGAAAAAGGTGGACGGCGGCGCAGAATATGTGACCGACAGCACCTATTATATCCATACCGACGGCACCGACTACCGCTGCACCATCTCCGGGCTGGACCCGGCGGCGCAGTACCGTGTGACCATCTCCTATGACTCCAGCAAGTACTACCTGTACGGCCTGCTGAAGGTGGAGGGAATTGGCTGATGAGCACACAAACCAAGAACTCTCTGCTTTTGCTGCTGTGCTCCCTTATTTGGGGCACAGCCTTTGTGGCCCAGAGCGCCGGTTCCGGCATGGGAGCCTACAGCTTTCTGGCCGGGCGCAGCTGGCTGGCTGTACTGGTGCTGATCCCCACGGTGATGGTGTTTGATGCCATCCGCCGCAAAAGCGGCACCGATGCAAAGCCCAAAACTGCTGCCGAGAAGAAAAAGCTGCTGGCGGCAGGCTTTGTGTGCGGCACCCTTCTGTTTGCTGCTTCCGCTGCACAGCAGATCGGCATTACCATCAATCCGTCCACGGCAAAGGCCGGCTTCCTGACCGCCATGTACGTGGTGCTGGTGCCGGTGTTCGGCCTGTTTCTGGGCCGTAAGGGCAGCGCGCAGCTGTGGGTGAGCATGGTGGTGGCCGTGCTGGGCCTGTACCTGCTGTGCATGAAAAACGGCTTTGGCAGCATTGAATCCAGCGACTGGCTCCTGCTGAGCTGTGCGGTGCTGTTCAGCTTCCAGATCATTGCGGTGGACCACTTTTCCCCGCAGGTGGACGGCGTGCGGCTGAGCCTTGCCGAGTTTCTGGTGGTGTCGGTGGAAAGCACCGCTGCGGCTCTGCTGTTCGAGACACCTTCCGCAGCGCAGTTCGCGGAGAATGCGCTGCCGATCCTCTACTGCGGCATCATGTCCAGCGGCGTGGCCTACACCCTGCAGATCCTGGGCCAGCGGGACCTGAACCCCGCCATTGCCAGCCTGATCATGTGTCTGGAAAGCGTGTTCAGTGCGCTGGGCGGCTGGATGCTGCTGCACCAGAACCTTTCTGCCCGGGAAGTCTTTGGCTGCGTGCTGATCTTTGCTGCCGTGGTGCTGGCCCAGCTGCCGCTGGAAATGCTGCACCGGGCAAAAAAGACTACCTGACCTCATGGCGGGCAGAAAGCAGGAGACACAGCTGCGCACGGCAGGCGGCATCCAATACGAGCTGACCCGCAAACGGGTCAAGAACCTGAACATCCGTGTGCGGGAGGATGGCACCGTGGCGGTGAGCATCCCCCTGCGGACAAGTGCAGAAGCGGCAGACCGTTTTGTGGCCGCACGCGCCGACTGGGTGCAGCAGGCCCGGGAACGTGCCATGCGGCGCGCAGCGCAGGAAGCGCGGCCTCTGCCGGATAAGGAAACAGCGCTGGCCTATTTTACGGCCATGAGCGATAAGGTCTACCCGGCCTTTGCCGGAGTGCTGGGCGGGCACAAGCCTGTTATCAAAGTGCGCAGCATGACCAGCCGGTGGGGCGTGTGCTTTATGGCAAAACGGCAGATCACCTTTGCTTTGCAGCTGTATCATATGCCCCCGGCGGCGCAGATTTATGTGGTAGTGCATGAGTACTGCCACTTTTTGCAGCCCAACCACAGCCCGGCGTTCTGGGCCGAGGTGGCAAAGCTGCTGCCGGACTGGAAAGCCCGGCGGGCGCTTTTAAAGTGACTAAATAGTGGGAAAGCGGATGCGGGCGGTCACAGACCGGCCCGCATCCGAATTGTAAAACAGGAGGGAAGTTCCCTTGGAAAACGAAAAAAAGTCCGGCGATAAATATTCAAAGCTGGCCGGCAACACATTGATCTTTGCAATTTCCAGCTTTTCGTCAAAGCTGCTCACCCTGATCGTCCAGCCGTTCCTGACCTATGCAATGGCGGAGATCTCTGATCTGGGCCTTTCCAAGATCCTGAGCCAGTACGCGAACCTGCTCATCCCGTTCGTGTCCATGGGCATGTCCAACGCCATCATCCGCTTTGGTCTGGACAAGGGCAACAGCGAAAAACAGGTGTTCACCAACGGCCTGCTGACCATTCTGGGCGGCTTTGGCATTCTGGTGCTGTGCTGGCCCATTGCGCAGTTCCTGCCCGATATGGCACAGTACGGCCTGCTCATTTACATCTATGTGCTCATGAGCTGCCTGCGCACCCTGTGCACCCAGTTCGTGCGCAGCCGCCAGTGGAACAAGCTGGTGGCCGTGGACGGCGTGCTGTGCACCGTGGCCACCATGGCTTTCTACGTGCTGTATCTGGTGGGCTTCAAGTGGGGTGCCAACGGCTACCTGCTGGCCATCATCAGCGGCGACCTTACCAGTGTGCTGTTCCTGATGTTCACCGGCAAGCTGTGGAACTACGTGGAGCTGAAGGGCATCAACAAGGATCTGTGGAAGCAGATGCTGCGCTTCTCGCTGCCCATGATCCCGGCACAGATCAGCTTCTGGATCATCAACGCATCCGACCTGTTCTTTGTGCGTGAGATGTGCAACGGTCTGGACGGCCGCGACGGCAATGCATGGAGCGGCCTGCTTTCCACCGGCTATTTCCTGCCCACCATCCTTACTACGCTGGGCCTGATCTTCTACGATGCATGGCAGCTCTCCGCTGTGACCGAGGAAGAGGGCCGCGCAAAGTTCTTTACCAAAATTTTCCGCACCTATTCCAGTGTGCTGTTCTGCTGCGCAGCCGGTATCATCTGGCTGTGCCGCCCGGTGATGCACATTATGAAGTCCAACTACTACTACGCATGGCACTTTGTGCCCTTCCTTGTGCTGGCTTCCACCTGCAGCTGCTTCAACCAGTTCATGAACAGCGTGTATGTGGTGAATAAAAAGTCCACCCGCAGCATGATCACCATGATGGCGGGTGCTGTGAGCAACTGCATCATGAACTACTTCTTCATCAAGTGGTGGGGGCCTGTGGGCGCTACCTATGCGTCCTTCCTTGGCCTTGCGCTGGTGTTCACCCTGCGTGCCATCGATGCCCACCGTATGATCGGGATGCAGGTACATCCGGGCCGCGTGCTGGTGAACGCCGCCGCGCTGGTGATCGAAGCCTTTGTGCTGCTGGCCGAAACGCCGCTCTACGGCCTGTGGACCGGCATCATCACGGCGCTGATCATCCTGTACAACTTTGCAGGCGTGTGGGCCATGGCCCGTGTCCTGCTGCCCAAGCTTCTGGGCCGCCGCGGCAAGGCACTGGTAAATGTGATCGACGGCTGGATCGCACCCAAGAAAGCATAACAGCATAACTGAAAATAAACGCAGAAAGTCCCCGGAACGCTGGTTCCGGGGACTTTTTCAGCAATCGGGAAAACTTTCAGTGCCGGGCATTTTTGCCCTAATGGCTGGCAAAAGTGCCGCCAGCCATTAGGGCAAAAAGTACCGCCATTCCTCAGAATGACGGTAAAACGGATGCGGCAGATCAGGCAAGATGCTTTTCCAGCCAGCTGCCGATATCTTCAAACACTTCCTGATGGTTCGTTTCCACCAGCAGTTCATGCCGGGCACCGGGGTACAGCTTGCATTCAATGTTCTGCACACCGGCATCTTTCAGGCTCTGGATGGCACGCTGCACGCCCTTGCCCTGTTCGCCCACCGGGTCGGCATCGCCAGCCAAGAACAGTAGCGGCAGGTCTTTGGGCATTTTTGCAAGGAACGCCGGGTCGTGCAGGCGCAGGATGCCGCTGAACATGCTGTAGTAGGCGTTCAGCGTAAAGGTAAAGGTGCAGCGTTCGTCGGCCAGATATTTGTCCACCTCGGCCTGATCGCGGTTGAGCCAGTCGTGGGTGGTGCGGCCCTCCAGCCCTTTGTTGTAGCCCATAAAGGACATGTTGGCCACGAACTTGCTGCGGTACTGCCAGCCATGAAAGACCGCCAGCACCCGGCAGAGGGTCTTGGCAAACTGCACCAGTGCCTTGGGCTGGAAGCCGGTGCCCATGATGATGGCTCCGTCCAGCTCATGGCCGTATTCGCACAAATACTGCCGGGCATAGAACGAACCCATGCTGTGCCCCAGCAGAAAATAAGGCACCCCCGGGTACAGCTCTTTGGTGCGCACGGTCATGGCGTGCAGGTCGGCCAGAACGGCGCGGTTGCCGTCCGGCTCGGCAAAGTAGCCGTAGTCCGCTTTGGTGCGGATGGAGCCACCGTGGCCCAAATGGTCGTGGCCGGTAACAAGGATGCCCCGCCCGGCCAGATATTCCGCCAGCGGCTTGTAGCGGTCAATAAATTCCACCATGCCATGGGACAGCTGCAGAACCGCCTTTACTTCACCCTCCGGCACACAGCGGAAGGCATGCAAAGTCCGCCCCGGCACAGTGGACGGGACGGTGAAATCGATCATCTGGCTCATAGCAGAGCCTCCTTTTTGTGTGTTTTACAGTGCACCAATCTTGCGGCGGCAGGCCGGGCAGATGCAGTAGCCCGCAAACTGCACCGAAGACTCATCTACCTCGCCGCAGAAATCGCAGCTGCCGGCGGGCCGATGCTTTTTGAGCACGATGGAGTCGCCATCCACAAAAATCTCCAGCTTGGTGTCAGTGTCCAGATGCATACTGGTGCGCAGCTCCTTGGGCAGAACGATGCGGCCCAGCGCGTCGATGCCGCGGACAATTCCGGTACTTTTCATAGTATTCCATTCTCCTTTATCCTTTTCCTGTGATAGCCAGTCTGTGACACAATAGGAAAATTGTTCCAGTGGCGCTATGCTCAGTATACAAAAAATAACAGGGTTCGTCAATGATTGCGTGACATTTCGACAAAAAACAACCTTTTATACAACTTCTTCCGTCTTGTTCTCCACACGGGCGCTGGTGCGTCCCTCGGGACGGATCTCTCCAGCGGCAGTCAGTGCGATCTTGGTTAGCGTGGGGCCTGCCAGCTCATACACCAGCACCGAGAACAGCACCACGTTGCGTACCATGTGGCCGTCCGAGAGCTGGGCGGCTGTGGCAGCCATGCCAAGTGCCACACCGGCCTGCGGCAGCAGGGTGATGCCGAGGTACTTCTGGATATCATCACTGCAGCGGGCCCGCGATCAGCGAAAGGGAAGAACGAAAAGGGAAAACGCAGCGCAGCCAGAAGAAACGCATACACGTCTAATATACTATCCGCCCAGACAAAAAGCAACCGGAATATGGAGACCCGGCAAAGAGCTCCGGTCGGGCAAATAAAAGAAACTCCTTCCGTCATCGCTGCGCGATGCCACCCATTCCCCTTCTGGCACTTTCGTGCCACCTCCCCCGGCCGGGGGAGTCTTTCTCACGGAGGGAGGCTCTGGCGAGAAGGAGAAGTGTTCCATTCTGCCAAAGGCTCCCTCTTTGAGGGAGCTGGCACGGCGTAAGACGTGACGGAAGGAGTAAATTCCAAAGAATCAATTGAACTTGAAGACCTTGCGCAGCTGGCGGTAGACGCCCAGAGTGAGCTTGTCGCCGCCGGGGAACTTCAGGTCGGTCAGACCGCCCAGATTGTAGCGCACGGCGCGGTAAACACCGGTGCTTACGTGATCCTTGAGGTACTGCCACAGCCCGGTGCGCTTGGCTTTTGCCTCGTCGCTGCCGTCCAGCAGCAGGAAGATGTCGCTCACGGCCATCATCACGGACAGATAGTGCACCATGTAGGCGTGCAGACGTTTCTGATCCTTCAGCTCATCCAGATCCTGACAGTCGATCATGTGCCGGGTGACCCGCAGCTGCTGATCCACCCGCTTGACCATGATGCTCTCGTTCACGCTCTGGTCGGCACGGCCGATGAAGTAGCGGTACAGGTCCAGATCCATGTAGTACATGCTCTTGACATAGGGCAGGGGCTGGTAGACAAAAATGTTGTCCACATAGAAGGTGTGCTTGGGCAGCACCATGCCGCACTTGCGCAGCACCTCGGTGCGGTACATCACCGAGTGCATCAGGATGTTCTGGTCCGGGCGGAAGTGGCCCACATGGGTCCAGTTGAACAGGCGGTTCTGGGGGAACACGTTGGTGTAGCGCACGGTCAGGGTGGTGTTGTCCTCCACATGCTCATACACGTAGTTGCAGATCATCATGTCAGGCGCGGTGCCGCGGGCCACCAGAGTGGTCAGGCGGGCCAGAACCTTTTTGAGGGCGTCGGTGTCCAGCCAGTCGTCGCTGTCCACTACCTTATAGTACAGGCCGGTGGCGTTGCGGATGCCCTGATTCACACCCTCGCCGTGGCCGCCGTTTTCCTGATGGATGGCCTTGACGATGGTGGGATATTTGGCGGCGTACTCGTCGCAGATGGCGGGGGTATCGTCCTTCACGGAACCGTCGTCCACAAGGATGATCTCGGCCTGCTCTCCGGCAGAAAGCAGGGTCTCGACGCAATGGCGCATATATGCCGCCGAGTTGTAGCACGGAACGGCAAAGGTGATGAGTTTCTGCTGCATAAGATGATTGCTCCTTTTTCTATCAACAGTCGGCGCACAAAAAAACGCCGGACATGGAGTTATGTGCTCCTATTATATCATTTTCGCGCCTGAAAAGCTATCATTTGCAAAAAAATTACCTTTGACATTTCGTGCTTTTTGCCAAAAAAACGGCTCTGCACCTGCGCAAAAGCCCGGCTTTTGTGGTATACTGATATGGTTTTGAAGATATTGCGCAGAAAAAAACCTATTCTATGATACGGAGGGACCCATGGAAAACCCGCACTCGATCTTAAAAAAGGTATTCGGCTACGACAGTTTCCGCCCCGGGCAGGAGGAGATCGTCAGCCGCCTGCTTGCCGGGCAGGATGTACTGGCGGTGATGCCCACCGGTGCGGGCAAATCCATCTGCTATCAGGTGCCGGCGCTGCTTTTGCCGGGCATCACCATCGTGGTGTCGCCGCTGGTCAGCCTGATGAAGGATCAGGTGGGGGCACTGGTGCAGGCCGGTGTGGCGGCGGCGTTTCTGAACAACAGCCTGAACGATAACCAGAAGGCCCTGATGCTGCGCCGCGCCCGGGAAGGCTGGTACAAGATCATCTATGTGGCACCGGAACGGCTGGAGATGCCGGGCTTCCAGCGGTTTGCACAGGAGCGGGAGATCAGCATGGTGACGGTGGACGAGGCCCACTGCATCAGCCAGTGGGGACAGGACTTCCGGCCCAGCTACCTGCGTATCAAAGCCTTTGTGGACAGCCTGCCCAGCCGTCCGGTGGTGGGCGCATTCACGGCCACGGCCACCGCCCATGTGCGGGACGACATCCGGGAACAGCTGGCCTTGCAGAAGCCCTACGAGGTGACCACCAGCTTTGACCGGCCCAACCTCTATTTTGAGACCCGGCGCGCCCTGCCCAGCCAGAAGCCGAAGGAGCTGCTGGATCTTGTGCTGAAAGAGGGTGACAACGCGGGCATCGTCTACTGCAGCACCACAAAGCAGGTGGATGAGACTGCCCGCCTGCTGCAGAGCCGCGGTATCCGGGCTGCGGCCTACCATGCCAAGCTGGACGCGGATACCCGGCGGAAGAATCAGGACGATTTCCTCTACGACCGGGTGCAAATCATGGTAGCCACCAATGCCTTCGGCATGGGCATCGACAAGCCCAACGTGCGGTTCGTGATCCACTACAATATGCCCAAGGATGTGGAAAGTTATTATCAGGAAGCAGGCCGTGCAGGCCGCGATGGTCAGCCCGCCCGGTGCACGCTGCTCTATTCCGGCACCGATGTGCGCACCATCCGCTTCTTTATTGAAAAGGAGATGGAGGCAGACAACGGTCTGCCCGCCGATGTGAAAGCCGAAGCTGCCCGCAAGGCCGAGGAGCGGCTCAAGTACATGACATTTTATTCCACCACGCAGGACTGTCTGCGGGGATTTCTGCTGCATTACTTCGGCGAAGCTGCACCAAAGAAATGCGGCAACTGCTCCTGCTGTCTGGCTGCAGAGCAGGAAGCGCAGCTGCAGGTGGAGTATTCCCGGCGGCGCGCGGCGGATAATGCCCGCCGCCTGACCGAGAAGCCGCGCCGCACAAAGGCGGTGGCAGGCGAGCTGAGCGAGTTCGACCAGAAGCTGCTGAATGCCCTCTATGCTCAGCGCAAGCGGCTGGCCGGAAAGCAGAATATCCCGGCCTTTATGGTGTTCAGCGATGCCACCCTGCGGGAAATGGTGGAGAAGAAGCCACTGAGCACCGATGAACTGCTGAATATCAGCGGTGTGGGCGAGAAGAAAGCCGCCCGCTACGGCAATGCCTTCCTGCGCATCATCGAGGATGCCGTGGGCAGCAGAGAGTAAAACAAAAAAGAAAGCGTCCGGTTTTCCACACGTTCCGTTCAGGAAGTGGAAAACCGGACGCTCTTTTCTGTTGTGTTTATTTTTCCATAGTATGGGTGGCGAACACCTTTTCGTCCTCCCACCACACGGGCTGACCGGCGGCAAGGGTCTTTTTTACATCCAGCAGACGCTGGTTGCTGCTGCCGCGGAACCGCAGGGAGATATCGTGCTTTGCCTGCACGAACTCGCCGTCCACCAGCACATCCAGCAGGCTCAGCAGCTCGTCGGTGGCTTCACACCGGGCAAGACTTGGCTCTTTGCCGGTCAGCTGTTCCCAGGTGTAGCCGGAATAGCACCATACCGTTTTGTTCGGGTACAAGGCCTTGAAGTTGCGCACGAAGGGCAGCAGCTCCCGCTGATTTTCCGGCTCCATGGGTTCGCCGCCCAGCAGAGAAAGACCCGCGATATAGTCCGGCTGGCAGGATGCAAACACTTCGTTGCGGGTGGGTTTGTCGAAGGGCTGGCCATAGTCAAAGTCCCACGCCACGGCGTTGAAGCACCCTGGGCAGTGGTGGCGGCAGCCGGACACGAACACGCTGGTGCGCACCCCCGGGCCGTTGGCAATGTCATAGTATTTGATGGTTGCGTAGTTCATAATTTTAGCGGCCTAGCCCTCTCAGGCCGCTTCGCGCCCAGCCTGTTCCCCCTTTTGGCTTCGCCATCTTCCCCCGGCGCGGGGGAAGTCTGTCAAAGGGAGAGCCTCTGGCGAAACCACACACTTTGCATGGACTGCCAAGGCCTCCCACTTTGGGGGAGGTGGCATCGCGTCAGCGATGACGGAGAGGGCAAGGATGCTTTCCTTTCTACAAAAAGGTTACAGATGCAGCACGCGGTCCTTGATCTCCTGCGTGCGGCCCTGATTCCAGAACTGGGTGCCGATATAGCCACAGGTGCGGCGGGCAACGTTCAGCTTGTTCTGGTCGCGGTTGCCGCACTTGGGGCACTCCCACACCAACTTGCCGTCATCCTCCACGATCTTGATCTCGCCGTCATAGCCGCAGACCTGACAGTAATCCGACTTGGTGTTCAGCTCCGCATACATGATGTTGTCATAGATGAACTGCAGCACACTTATGACGGCTTCCAGATTGTCCTGCATGTTGGGCACTTCCACATAACTGATGGCACCGCCCGGGGACAGGCGCTGGAAGTCGGATTCAAACTTCAGCTTGGTGAAGGCATCAATCTGCTCCGACACATGCACATGATAGCTGTTGGTGATATAGTTCTTGTCGGTAATGCCGGGCACGATGCCAAAGCGCTTCTGCAGGCACTTGGCGAACTTGTAGGTGGTGGATTCCAGCGGGGTGCCGTAGAGGGAGTAGTCGATGTTCTCGGCCTTTTTCCATGCGTTGCACTTGTCGTTCATGTGCTGCATCACGCTCAGAGCAAAGGGCTTTGCACCGGCATCGGTGTGGCTCTTGCCGGTCATATACTTCACGCACTCATACAGACCGGCATAGCCCAGACTGATGGTGGAGTAGCCGCCGAACAGCAGCTTGTCGATCTTTTCGCCCTTCTTCAGGCGGGCCAGCGCACCATACTGCCACAGGATGGGTGCGGCATCGCTGGGAGTGCCCAGCAGCCGCTTGTGCCGTGCCTGCAGTGCGCGGTGGCACAGAGCCAGACGCTCGTCGAAGATCTTCCAGAACTTCTCAAAGTTGCCCTTGGAGGAGAGTGCCACATCCACCAGATTGATGGTGACAACGCCCTGATTGAATCGGCCGTAGTACTTGGGCTTGCCGGTCTCGGGGTCCACATAGGGGGTCAGGAAGCTGCGGCAGCCCATGCAGGTGTAGCAGTGGCCTTCGCCGTTTTTGTCCACCTTGAGCTCCAGCATCTTCTTTTCGGAGATATAGTCGGGCACCATGCGCTTTGCGGTGCACTTGGCGGCCAGCTCGGTCAGGTAGTAATAAGGAGTGCCGGGGCGGATGTTGTCCTCTTCCAGCACATAGATCAGCTTGGGGAAAGCGGGGGTGATCCACACACCGGCCTCGTTCTTCACGCCCTGATAGCGCTGGCGGATGGTCTCCTCGATGATGATGGCAAGGTCTGCCTTCTCCTGCGGATTGCGCGCCTCACCCAGATACATGAACACGGTGATAAAGGGAGCCTGACCATTGGTGGTCATCAGCGTGACCACCTGATACTGGATGGTCTGCACACCGCGGTTGATCTCGCTGCGCAGGCGGCGCTCCACGATCTCCTTCTTGCGCTCGGCAGAAACGTCCAGACCGGCCATTTCCACTTCTACCTCAGCGGCGATCTTCTTGCGGGAGACATCCACAAAGGGGGCGAGGTGGGTCAGGCTGATGCTCTGACCGCCGTACTGGTTGGATGCCACCTGTGCAATGATCTGGGTGGCGATGTTGCAGGCGGTGGAGAAGCTGTGAGGCTTTTCAATATAGGTGCCGGAAATGACGGTGCCGTTCTGCAGCATGTCCTCCAGATTCACCAGATCGCAGTTGTGCATGTGCTGGGCAAAGTAGTCGGAATCGTGGAAGTGGATCAGGCCCTCCTGATGTGCCTTGACGATCTCCGGGTCCAGCAGCAGACGGGCGGTCAGATCTTTGGAGATCTCACCGGCCATATAGTCGCGCTGTACGCTGTTCACGGTGGGGTTCTTGTTGGCGTTCTCCTGCTTGACCTCTTCGTTCTGGCACTCGATCAGGCTCAGGATGCGCTCATCGGTGGTGTTGGTCTGGCGCTTCAGGCTCTGCACATAGCGGTAGGTGATGTAGTGCCGGGCCACATCATGTGCCTTGATGTCCATGAGCTGGTTCTCCACCATATCCTGCACTTCTTCCACGCTGACGGCGCGGTTCAGCGCCTGACACTGGTCGGTAACAGCAGCGGCGATCTGGGTGATCTGGTCCTTTGTCAGACGGCTCTGGCCGCTCACAGAATCGCTGGCCTTAGTAACAGCGGTGATGATCTTGGTGATATCAAAGGGGACCTCTGCACCGTTGCGTTTGATGATCTTCATCGGCTCTCCTCCTTAACAAATAAAGCACAGTGTGAACGGGTATCTCTTACAATAAGAGATACCCGTTTTGCGCACACGATATCCAACAAACTGAATGTAGCTCTATTCTATCACTATCTAGTGGCAAGTCAAGGAAAATACCACTACATTTTGCGTTTTGGAGTTTTAGCCAAAATTCATGGATAATTTTCAGGATAAAATCTGAGCCAAGACCTCTTGACAACGCACACCTGTTTCCGAGGTGTAATATCGCAAAATATTATACGGCGAAAGCTTTATAATACATTATATAAACAAAGAGAAAAGGCATTTGTGCCAAGCTGCACCAAAGCAGCTGCGGCGCATATACCTCACGGTCAGATGCCGTTTCCGGTCGTGCGCAAAAAAGAATGGAAAAAATCTGTCAAAAAGTGTTGACAAGGAGGCGGGGGTGTGGTATTATACTTGAGCGCCAAGCGCTGAGGCAAAAGAATGACTTCCGAAGTCTCAGCAGGAAGCCCTTGAAAAGAACCAATAGACGCTGAAAAGTTTTGCGGTTGTGAAAGCAATGAATCGCCCCAGTGGGGCGTTCAAGCAAACAGAGCGGTCTTGCGAAAGCAAGATGGAGGGGACTCACCCCGACAAGCTCACGGTTTGTTCTGAGAAACTTCTTGGATGTCCAAGTTCGGAAAGTTCAAAAGCTTCTAAAAAATAAGGCTTGACAAAAAACCACTTCAGTGGTAAAATAAACAGGTCGTCAGCCGAAAGGCTGAGGCGCTACAGGACCTTGAAAATTGAACAATATCGAAAAACTTGTAAGGAACCTTTTAAGTGTTTGGAAAAACACTAAAAACAATTCCAAAAGTAATTCACACAGGACGCAAGCGATTGCGTGCTGAGCGAACAAGATTTAACACTTTTAAGTGATAAATATCATTTATAAAGAGTTTGATCCTGGCTCAGGACGAACGCTGGCGGCGCGCCTAACACA
>NZ_JAFREG010000008.1:0-104910 GCF_017377615.1 Faecalibacterium sp. Marseille-Q4896 | reverse complement strand
CAGATTTCCCATATTGTCCTGTGAGCTTCCCAACGCCGGCTTTTGACCAGTGCAGGTCACAGTAGGGTTACTCCAAATGGATAGAGTAGCGTTTACACGCAATACATTACGCGACTTCGTGTCGCACCTCACATTCTGGGTCGCAGATGATGATATCATCGTCCGTCACGAGGAATGCGTTGCAGATCTCACGCTTTGCGCTGAACGACTTGCCAGAGCCGGGGGTGCCGAGGATCAGGCCGTTGGGGTTCTTCAGCTTCTTCCGGTCCACCATGATAAGGTTGTTGGACAAGGCGTTCAGACCGTAATACAGGCTTTCTTTGCCGGACTGATACAGTTCCTGTGTGGTAAAGGGGATAAAGATGGCAGTGCTGCTGGTGGTCAGCCCTCGCTGAATCTCAATCTGACAGTCTGCCAGCGGCAGGCTGCTCATCAGCCCCTGTTCCTGTTGGTAGTCCAGTCGGCACAGGTTGCAGTTGTGCTTCTGGGCAATACTGGATGCCTGAAAAACATTGTTTTCCAGCTCCTGTTCCGTGCGCCCGGTGTTCAGCACCAGAAATGTGACAAGGAACATCCGCTCGTTCTGGCTCTGCAATTCCTTCAGCAGGGCTTTTGCATCTCTGCCGTAGGTCGCCAAATCGGACGGAATGATGTCAATATCATATCCGGCACGGATTGCCTTCTTCTGTTCCTCGATCTTGCTGCGATCCAGTTCGGTGATGGTGCGCTTGACCGTCTTGATGGCACGGTTCTGATCGACACTCTGAATGTGCATGGTGACAATCTGGGACGAATCCATGTCCAGAAAGTCCTTCAAAAGCTGGTCGCTGATGTCGGAAGCCGTGATGCTCAGAAAGCTGGCAGCGCAAAAGATGCCGCCCATCTGGAACGTCCGGGAGTTTTTGAAGGCAAAGGCGGTGGGTGCAATGGCATCCTTTACGGACAGACCACTGGGCACAAGGTCTTTCCAGTTGAAGTGGAACTTGTTGGCTCCATCCATGTTCAGCATCCCGTGCATCAGCCGCAGACGCTCCGTACCGTCCAGCGGCTTTGCCAGAACGCCCAACCTGTGAAAGTTGTTCATCAGGTCGTTCTGGATGTGCTCTAACCGAGGTTTGACCTGCGCCATGCTGTCGCCCTCGATGCCATAGGTCAGGAATTTGGTCTTGGTCAGGCCGTTGTTGCCCTTGGAAAGCTGCTGCCGCAACATCTGGCTGTACTCGGCTCGCACATCATCAAAGCCATCCTGCTGGTACGGGATGCGGATGGACTTCTCGAAGTCCGCCGAATCGGTGGCGGTATTCACGAAGGACAACTCGAAGTGGATAGAGCTGTCGAAAAAGTTGAGAAAACTGCACCATTCCTCAAAGATGGCGGTCTTGTCCTCCTGCTGCGCCAACTGATAGTTGATATCCTGATACTGGATGGTGCGGGTGTAGTAGCCGGGACGGACACGGCAGGTACCGTCCTCAAACATCCGCTGGAACGGGATGCTTTCCTGTGCCGTGTGGGGCACTGTGGGCTTGGGCGGCTTTTTTCCGTCTTTATTCTTTTTCAGAAACGGAATCATGGGCGTCATCTCCCTTCACAAGCAGTGCATAGTAATTGCGGGTCTGGTACGGACGCACCTTCGGGCGAACAAAGCGCGCCTGAAAGTAGTACCGCAGGATCTTTTCAGCCGGCTGACCGTTTTTCTGGTACATGGCCAGAAAGAACATGGGCAGCATGACCGCCATCATGCCGAGGGTAGCACCGGAATTGCCAGCGGTGTCCCGCAGAACAAAGAACAGCGGCACGCCTACGACTGCCGCTGCACCAAAACAGATAAGCTGCCGGGCGGTCAGGTTGAAGGCTACTTTGGACTTCACCTTGCTGAAATCGCGCGGCACGGAAATATAAGCTGCCAAAATTTCACCTCCGAATCAATGGGCACCCAGCAGAGTTTTGGCGACAGAGCTGGTCTTGAACAGCGAGAAGCAGAGCAGCACCGTGTACCCCACGATGCTCCAGATCGAGTTGATGGCATCCCCGGATATTGCAACATTCTGGAGCAGAACAGCGTAGATCGCCACGCAGATCAGAATCAGGAAACCCTGAAATCCCAGCGCGAACAGAGAACGAAGATAGTTCTGTCCCACATGGGATTGCTCGTGGTTGCCCCATGTTGCCATGGGCACCGGGGCAAGGCTGACCATCATGTAGATCTCAATCATTCTTCCGTAGACGATGACGAAAATCACGATGGACAGGATGCGCATAGTGATGCCGATGAAGAAGGACTGCAAGAACAGCCCGAACAGTGGGCCTACGTCCATCTGCATCATGCTGGATTGCAGCATGGAAAGCCCGATGTCGTTGACCCTTGTGTTGCCGGAAATAATGCCGCTGGAATTTGCCACCACCTGCTGCGTCACGTCGAACACCGCCATGATGATATCGAAAGTGTTGGAGATCATCCAGACCGAAATGGAAGTTTTGAAGATCCATTTCATCAGCAGCGCAGGCTCAAATTGTGCCATGTTGTTGTGCTGTGTGATCATCTCGATCAACTCATAACAGGCGATGAAGGTCAGAATCACGCCTGCAATGGGAAGCACTACGTTCCGGGACAACGCCTCGATCATAGCGAAAACGCGCGGTTCAAAATTGGATGGTTTGGTGCCGACCTGCTGTGCGATGTTGCCCACTTGGGTGTTGACGTCATCAAACAAGCCGGAGAGATTGGACATGATCGCCGCTGTCAGCAGTGACTTGATCCAATCGGAGATTGCTTTGAGAACAGTTTCCACTCAGCGCCACCACCCATCAAGAAAAATGGTTGATAAGGGTCTTGAGCAGGTTGAGCAGAAAAATAAGGTGAGTCAGAATCTGCATAATAGCACCATCCTTTCAAAATAAAGGTGAATATTCGATTTGCAATGCGTTTCCTCTTTATAATAAGAATCCGTTTGCCACGGAGGGGCTGGAAATGCTTGCAAGTAAATATGTACGGGGCGGCAAACGCCGCCCGGAAAAGATCAGCCGAACAGACCACTCAGCAGGGGGATCAGAGTGATGCCAATCAGGGCAACACCGCCGCCAGCCATCAGCTGTTTTATCCCCAATTAGGTGTAAAAACTCTGCTCGATGGCGGGCGGCGGCGTACAAAAAATCTATATGGTGTTGTTAAGAGAACCGTCCCGGCGGGACAGGTCAGGCAGTGACATGTTCCACCTCCGGGATGGGTTTGAGATTAAAATGAATTTCGATAGAAATGTGTCTTGTTTTATTTTCGTCAATGCGCTCATGCACGACGATTTCTTTGATTAAGCGGTTGAGGGTGGCTGCGTCCAGCTCTGTGATGTTGGCGTATTCCTGAATGGCTTCCACCCATTGTTTTGCGTCATTGGCAAGCTGGACTTCATCGGACAGCCGCTTTCTGCCCTCTGACACTTTTGTTTTAAGCTCCGTCTGCTCGGTCTGTGTCTTTTCCAGCATGGTGTTGAAATTCTGCTCACTGATACGCCCTGCAATCATATCCTCATAAAGCCGCATTACCATTTTGTCCAGAACCTCAATCCGTTCCTCGTCCCTTGTAAGGGAGCGTTCCATTGCTTCCCGCTGTTCCCGCTGCTCTGCTTCACAGGTATTGGTCAGGCGGTCGGCAACCGCTTCCCCGTCCATCAGGGCAGCTCTGGCACATTCCCGGATTTTCCGCAGCACATGGCTGTAAAGGGTGTCATAATCAATCCGGTGCTGGGTGCAGTGGTTCTTTCCAAAGGCGTTGTAGGTCTTGCAGGAGTAAATCCGCTGGGGATATTTTGCGTTTGTGTAGCGTACCGTCAGCGACTTCCCACACTCGCCGCATTTTATCAGTCCGGCAAACAGGCTGATTTCATTGGTCTGCCCCGGACGCTGGCGGGATTTCAGCTTGTTCTGCACAATGTCAAAGCTCATGCGGTCAATCAGCGGTTCATGCTGTTCCTCCACTACAATCCAGTCCTCCGGCTTCTTTTCCCCAATCGTGCCGATTTTGAAACGGTAGTCCTTTTTCTGGGAAGCAATCGCCCCGGTGTAGACGGGATTCATCAAAAGGTCTTTGATAACTGAGAAGTCCCACATATACCGCCCGTTTTCCGGGTCTTTCTTTTCCCATTTGGTGCGGGTATTGCGAAGCCCCCGTTCCCGGTTCCACCATGTGGGGCAGGGGATTTTTTCTTCCTCCAGCCGTCTGCGGATATAGTTCGGACCATGACCGTTTAGGGCATATCCGAAAATCAGCCGCACAATCGGGGCGGTTTCCTCGTCAATGAGCAGATGGTTTTTGTCCTCCGGGTCTTTCCGATACCCAAACGGGGCAAGACACCCGGTAAACTGTCCTTTCTGCGCTTTCAGAAGATAAGAGGAATGGACTTTCTTGGAAATATCCTTGCTGTACATCTCGTTCAGGATATTCTTGAACGGGGCAATATCGTTGTTATCCCGCAGGGTGTCGATACCGTCATTCATGGCGATATAGCGGACACCGTTTCTTGGGAAAAAGTCCTCAATCAAATGCCCGGTTTGCAGATAGTTACGCCCCAGACGGCTGAGGTCTTTCGTGATGACAAGGTTGATCTGCCTGCGCTCAATGGCTCTCAACATTCTCTGTAAATCAGGACGCTCCATATTAAGACCTGTGAAACCATCGTCCTGATAGACTGCCACAACCTCCCATCCCTGCTTTTCGCAGTATTTTTCCAGCATATCACGCTGAGATGGAATTTGTCAAGGGGCTTTTCTGCAAAACACAATGTTTCTGAAAATAGCGTTCAAAATATATGCAGAGCCGTTAGTCCGCAAAGGATGCGAATTATCGGCTCAATGGTTTTCTTTTATTTGTAATCATTACTTTTCCAATTCCAGATATTCTTGTCCCATGAAGAAGATTTTCAATTCGTTTTGATCTACTTCTATCTCAAATTCTACACTACTATTTCCCTGTGTAACACAGATTATATCCGAGTAAGAAAAACTATAATATGCGTCACCGCAGGATAGACCCGAATCGGGCATATCTTTACTCACAGCAAGTTCCCCGTTTTCTTGAAAGGTAAATATCTCCTCAGCATTTGCATCCTTCCATGTGCCAATAATATCTTTTTCGTTCTGAATGCGATTTACTTTACCAACACATACAATGGCAAGTATAACTGCACCAACAGTCAAAGCAATGCCTGCAACTCTCTTTACCAGTTTCTTTTTACGCAATTTCTATTACCTCTGTTTCAGTTGCTTTGTTAGATTGAATGATTACATATTGCTCAATTTCAGTTCCTCTACAATTTCCACCTTTGATACGCTTCTAACAGCAAACAGCATAGCGATACATACCATAGCGCCGACAGCCATAACTGCAAGAGCATAAATACCGCCGTTCATATAAAAAGCAAATGGTGTCATACCCGACGATATGAAGTAGTAGATAGCACAATGAATCAAAAAGCTCACAGGCAACGCAAGAACCAATGCTTTTCCGCCGTACAAAACAGCTTCGAGCAATAGCGTACATTTTAATCCTTTGGCAGTCATACCAACAGAACGCAGAACAGCAAATTCGCTTCTTCTCAAATGAATCGTATTCGAGATAGTGTTACAAACATTCAAGCTGATAATAACCGTCATCAGGATCGAGAACAGGCAGATTACCAGTTTTGCAATCGTATATACCTGTCTGGAATTATTCGTTGCGGCTGCAATGTCCACAGTTTGCGGAAATCCTCTGTCAGCCAGACATTCCATTGCTTCTTTATGCTGTGCTGTCTGTATTCTCATTTCCACATAGGCGTTATCATCTATCAGCAAGTTAAAATAACTTAAAGGCACGATGAGGACAGCTCGATCTCTCACAAACATGGATTGGATATTTGCATTTTCTTCTGAAACGATTTCTTCCACGATAATCGGCAAGGCATCCTCGGATGCCCCCAGCGGAATGATTTCTGTTCCCGGTTCAATAAGAAACGGTGAGCCTGCAATTACCCGATTTTGTGCCGAATTATAGTATCCCATAGTCTGATTGAGCAAAATTCCATGATTGAAATTTGTCACATCCAGACTGAATCCATTTTCATCGCAAAAAGAGACAAAATGTTCTTCGTCCAATCCTACGACATATACCTCTGCTTTCGTACCATTGATAAAATATCCTTGCATATCAGGATTGATTTGTTCCTGCGAAAATTCAGCGGTCATATATCGCTGAAAAGAATAGGAAACATCCGCAGTGATATTTTCATCCGATAATGCCCCGATTGCGACAGGAATATCTTTGTATTGAATCATCGAAATCACATCAGTATAACAGGAACCGTCCTCCTTCATATCCAAGGATGTCTGATAAAGCATAAAATCAGAGAAACTATATAAGGAAAGGGCAATTACCACCGACAAGAAAATAGAGCCGGTAATCGCTCGGAAGCGTTTTGGATTACGCTTAATATTTTTTGCTGCTAACGAACCATAAATGCCAAAAACCAAAGAAACGATTTTTCCGTCACGGAATTTCTTTCTTGATACCGCATTGTTAGACTGGCGGATCGCTTCAATAACTGTAATTTTAGCTGCTTGCTTCACAGGCTTTCTACTTCCGAAGTACAAAGAAGCAATGCCGGATAATCCGCTGACGAGCAGGATCAATCCGTTTACCTTCAAGGACAGTTCTACGATGCCAAAAGTGAATGTTTCTCCAAAAGCTGCCCTGACCACACTTAATAACAGAGCAGATAGCAGGATACCAACAACCAATCCAAAGGGTATGCTCACCACTCCCAAAAGGAAGGCTTCTAAATATACGCTAAGGCGTTTTTGCCCTTTTGTGGCTCCAATACTGGATAGCATTCCCATCTGCTTAATTCGTTCCTGTAAGGAAATGGAGAGGGCGTTGCTGATCATTGAAGCAGATGCAGCCATCAAAAGACAAACGACCATGACCACCAAAGCAATCAGTTTTGCAGCTCCTTTACCCCCGGTAATTCCATGATAGACTAACAATTCCGAATGAAACTTTGCTACATGACTGTCTACTGCCGCAGCCACTTCTTCGGCTTCTGTATAGATCGAATTGGATAAATTCTTTGCCTTGACATACGCAGCAAAATCGGATGCCGTTTTGTCAACACCTGCAAAGGCATTATAGTTTGCTGCGATTTTTGAGTCATTCACATCTGACAGAATACCAACAACTACATACGCTTTCTCTTTTGTTGGAACGAAGCTTTCTTCTTCGCCCCTATAATTTGTCAGCCCGGAAAGCTGGGCATTATATTCATCCCAAATTCTTGAACCAAGAGTTAAAGAAATCGTATCTCCAATCTCTGTATTCATGTTGTTTTTCTTCAAAAAAGATTCTGAAATAACAATCTCATTTTCATCTTGCGGGAAACGCCCTGCAAGCAAATACTGATTTAACGAAAATCTTTGGGTAAAGTTCTCGTCAATCTCGCCAACGGAGAGCATTGTACTGTTGGATTTCTCCCCGTAAAAACTGTTTCCGGCAAAGCGGAGAAGCGAAACTTCGCCTACATTGTTTTGACTATATAGCTCTTGAACCTGCTCCCAAGTCAAATCCTCCATGTAGTAGTCATAATCGCCACCATACACTTTTTCTTTCTCTTTCAAAAAATCAACCAACGACCATCCCCCACAGAGAATAGCGGTTATCATACTGATTGACAAAAGAATGGTTAAAAGTGTGAGTAGGGTACGCTTTTTATTCGACAACAGATTCCTGAGTGTAAGCATGAAAATCATATTCATCAGCGTATCACCTCATCCCTCACAAGTCTGCCATCCTGAATTTCCAGAATACGGTCTGCCTGCATTGCGATTTCACGGTCATGGGTAATCAGGATCATTGTCTGGCGATAGACTTCATTGGATTCACGCAGAAGTTTCATAATATCCCTTGTGTTCTCCGTGTCCAGATTTCCCGTTGGCTCATCCGCAAGGATAATCGCAGGTGCGTTAATCAACGCTCGTCCGATTGCCACTCTTTGTTGTTGACCGCCGGATAACTGACTTGGCAGGTGCTTTCTACGCTTTACCAGTTTGAGTGTGGATAGCAGTTCTTTCAAACGCTCCTGATTGATTTTACGCCCATCCAATCGAATCGGCAGCGTGATATTTTCCTCGACAGTCAAAACCGGGATCAGATTATAAAACTGATAGACAAGCCCAACCTGCCTTCTTCTGAATACAGCCAATTCATCTTCATTTTGCTCATAAACATCCTGTCCATCCACAAATACTTTTCCCGAAGTCGGTCTGTCAACACCACCTAAAATGTGCAACAGGGTAGACTTGCCAGACCCAGATGCTCCAATGATTGCAACAAACTCTCCTTTATCGACGGAAAAAGAAACATCTGACAAAGCATGGACAGGAGCATTGTCCATTTCATAGGTTTTGCAGATATTCTCTACTCTTAATATCTCCATAAAAAGTTCCTCCATATATTTTTGCAATTCAGTATAGCAAAGCCAAGTGACTGCTTCATTACTTTTTCATTACAAAAATGTCACTTAAAAAGGGGCTGCATTAAGCAGTCCCCCGATAAAAGCAGATTTCAAATTTTGCACCGCCTGACTCCCGATTTTTCGCTTGGATGACACCACCCTGATTGACAATGATCGTCTTTGCCAGAGCCAACCCCAAACCGGCATTACCGATTGTAGAGCCACTTCCTTGATAAAATCGGTCAAATAAATGGGGGATGTCTTTTTCCTGAAAACCTGTTCCGCTATCCTCTATAATGATCTGTGTCAAAAGAGGTCTTTCTATTGCCTTGATTTCGATAGTGCTGCCCTCTGGTGAATGTTCGATACAGTTTTTGATTACATTCCCCAAGGCTTCAGCAGTCCAATCAGTATCAAGAGATAGTTTTAATTCTGCCGGAATCACTTGCGTGATTGTCTGCATTTTTAATTCTGCCGCAATCTCCAGAGGACGAATTGCTTTTTCTACCACATCTTTTAAGTATACCGCCTGTGGCTTTAGAGTAATCGTTCCTGCATCCAGCTTGGATATTTTCAGAAGTGTGGCTATCAGCCACTCCATTCTTGATAAGAGCATAGTCTGTTCGCGGATCAGCTCATACCTTTCTTCGTCAGTCAGTTCCTCATTACACAGAGAAGCATTTAAGATATTCAGCGATGTCAAAGGTGTTTTTAATTGATGTGAAATATCGGCTAAAGCATTTGCCAAATTACCTTTCTCCATTTTCAGAGCTTCTGCCTGTTCAATAAGCCGTCTTGTCATCTTGGATATTTCATCATGTAAAACAGATAACTCACCTTCTTGAAACTGCCCAAAAGAAATTTTTTCATCTCCATGTAACAGCCTATCAATATGCAAACTAAAATCAGCAATTTTCTTGTATCTCTGATATGTGAAAAAGAGGGAAACTGCACTGGATGAAATGATAGCCGACAGAACAATCCACACAGCTTTGCTATCAACGATAATGCCAATGCCGCCCCAAAATAGAATAAGAATACTGCTGACAACAATTTGCCTTTTAACTTCTTTATTTCTGATAAAGTCCATATCAACCCACCTTATAGCCAAGCCCACGAACGGTAATTATGATTTCCGGCTCCTGCGGATTGGTTTCAATTTTGTCACGTAGCCTTTTCATATAGACAGTCAATGTATTATCATTGATAAACTCCCCAGTAGTGTCCCATAAAAGCTCCAACAATCTTCTGCGAGAAAGGACAATACCTTTGTTACGCAAAAAGACTAACAGCAACTTATATTCCATAGCAGACAACAAAATCTCTTTCCCATTCTTTGATACGGTTGCTTGATTTGTGTCCACAACTAAGTCGAGGTAACTGATAATGTTTTGTGTGTTCTTAGTTCTCCTTAATACGCTGTTGATCCTTGAAAGCAGTTCTCTTGGTCTGAACGGTTTGCTGATATAATCGTCAGCCCCCATATCTAACCCAGCCACAACACTATATTCATCATCAGAAGCCGTTAAGAAAATAACTGGCATAGTTCCTCTTTCTTTAATTGCAGAACAAACAGAAAAACCATTTCCGTTTGATAATTGAATGTCCACCAAGGCTATATCGTATTGGTCGCTATCCAATTTTTCTATTGCTTCTTTTTGACCGGGAGCATTTTCGATTTTGAACCCTTCATTTCCTAAATAGTCTGATAATGAGGATACGATACTTTGGTCATCCTCCACTAATAACAATTTACTCATCGTGTGTTCTCCTTGTTGTCAGCTATAAATTCATTTTTATTTTGTTTATATCTTCCATCAGCCGGCTTTTGGGCATCTTGGGGAATTAGCCATGCACGAGGTAGCCGAACAATTCCATCAATGCGATTCTCCTCACACAGCTTTTGAACACGACGCACCGATATTCCCCAAAGTTTAGCCGCATCCTGTACTGTCATGTATTCAAACATAGTTTACCTCCGCATCAAATAGTTATATATATTATATACGCACAAACGAACAATATCAATGGGCTGTTTGTAAACACTTAAACACTAACTGTGTACGAATTAACTCGGCGCTAACAATTTCCGTCATCCTGTTTCGGATATTATTTATTTTTCCACCCAACCCATTCTGTCCGGGCAGCTACCTTTAATTTTTTGTTACGCCTCCTCTGCTGCGAGCAACTCTACCAAAACCGAAGGACCATATTTTCAGACTGCCGAGCGACCTCGACTGGTGCCAAACGATTTTGCTGAGGCGATAGAAAATAGAATTGCAATGTACTATAATAAAGGTGTGAAATTTTCCCTCGCTTCTGTAAGATTGTCCGCCAGATCCATAGTACATAGGTGAGGAGGTGGATACCTTGTTAGAGGATGTGAAGATCATTGAACTGTTCTTTGCTCGTACTGAGCAGGCAATAGCTGAACTTGCTGCAAAATACGGTTCAACTTGCAAAAGAATTGCAAACAACATTTTGAAATGCGAACCCGACGCAGAAGAATGTGTAAATGATACATACCTTGCTGCGTGGAATGCAATTCCTCCAGAAAGACCTGACCCACTCAGAACCTATATTTTTCGTATTACCCGCAATATCGCTACCGCAAAATACCACGCAAATACTGCACTAAAGCGAAACAGTTACTATGATGTTGCACTTGATGAGTTGGAAGAGTGCCTAACTTCTGCATCTACTATTGAACAGGAAGTGGATGCAAAGGAGCTGTCACAGGAAATTGATCGTTTCCTTGACAGCTTGGATCAGGAAAGCAGGGTTATGTTTGTAGCAAGGTATTGGTACTCAGATAGCATTACAGAAATTGCAAAGAGGCTTCGTACAACAAATAACAATGTGTCTGTTCGCCTTTCCCGAATCAGAAGCAAACTTAAAAATCATTTACAGAAAGCGGGGTATGATTTATGACACGAAAGAACATCTCTGACGCCGTTGGTGGCATTGGTAGCCGTCATATCGAAGAAACGGCGAGTTATCAGGCAAAGAAACAAAAAAGCATTTGGCTGAAATTTGGGGCAATTGCTGCGTGTCTCTGTCTAATCGTGGTGGGAGTGTTTAGTATGGGATTATTCGGCAAAAGTACAGAAACAGCTACATTAGGTGATGGAACTACCATATCTTTCACTAAAGCAGATACGGTAGCCTCTGCTCTGAGTTTGAACTTGCAAGCACGAGCATTGACCAAAGATGAGGTTCAGACTATTTTCGGTGATCTTCCGATTTCCGGAGATGCCCTCTTTACCTTGGACGATGTAGCATTTGTTGGCTTTGATGGTCATTACAGCGATATGAAATTTGTTGTTTCGCTGTCTGGGAACAATCTTATGGATACTACCGTAATTGGCAAGGGAAATGTATCTATGGTTGGAGATACGCCAGTTAAAGCTGGCTACTTCGTTACAAATGCAAACAGCGAAGGAATTAAGACTGTGATCTATTACGCCTATATCACATTTGATAACTATTCCATCTATATCGAAAATGCAGGCGGAGAAAGTGAAAGAGAGGCTGTTCGAGCGGAACTGATGGCAGCACTTGATAAGTTGTTGGAAAACTCTTTTGATTTTAAGTGATAGAATTCGATTAAATATTGCAAGCACCGGTATGGAAAACCCATACCGGTGCTTATTTTACGCTTGACGTATAGGGATTATCTCCATCCCCCTATGTCACAGACTTCACCTGAAGTTTCAACCTCCAGCACTTTTAACGTTCCATATCTCTGTTTTTCATCTTACGCTCAAGCCGCTCCGATCGCCGCCTTTGCCGCAGTTCTCGATCCATTGTCTTTTCCTGTGCATATTCGTCAAGATAGCCAGACACATCCCGTAGGCCACTCTCCATCAACCACCAACTGAACTTGTCGCCATAAGCCGCTTCAATGCGTTGGGCTGCTGCTTTCTCTCTGTCAGGTCGAAGTGCCTTCCGCTCCAGATAAAGCTGCAAGGAATCAAAGCCGGAAGCTTGCTCTTTCAGCTCGGCATACTCAGACAATGCAGCCTCCAGCTCTCCGGCATACTTATTCTCCTGCGCCTCAAGCCGTTTGAGATTATCTTCATAGCGGTCAATCTGGCGCTGGAAGATATCGCTTGTGGCGTCCTCTGGGTATTCCAGAGAATGAAGCAGCATAGCCTTTTCGCTTTTTAGCTCCTCTAACTTTTCCGTCAACTCGGCTATTTTGGAGGCAAGCTCACGGTGCCTGACAAAGTGGATCGCAGGAAGGGATTTCTTTTCAGCCAGTAGGGACTTCCGTTCTTTGGTTGTTTCCTTTATCTGCTGCACAAGGGAGCGGTACTGTGCCAGATTTGGCTTCAGAATATTCAAGGCACCGGTCATCTGTTTCTTGCTGCTGCGGATATGCCCTAACTGATAGCAGAAGATCAGCATATTTTCCCGCAGCTTTTCCAACGCTTCTGCAATAGCGGGCAGCGTGTTCTTCACCGCCTCCGTAATTTTCTTGAACTGCGCCTTCAGTTCCCGCAGGAGCCTGTTGTCCGCCTTGATCTGACGGTTGAGTTCGCACCTGTCGGACACGATACCTTTCTGTTCCAAAGCACGGGCAATCACGCCCTCGTGGATGGTGGGCTGCTCGTCAATGCCTCGCTCGACAAAGCTGCGGTGGTCGATGCGCTCCTCATGACCGTATCGCTCCAAATATTTGTTTGTCACATCTGCCCATGCTTTGCGCCAGATAAGGAGCTGTTCCTCGCTGTTCCAGCGTTCAGAAATGGGATTCTGTCTCCCGTATTTGGTGCTTTTGGGATACTTGCTGGCACGCTCATATCCATGTTCCTCAGCTGCGGATGGTGTCATATACACTTTCTTCCTGCCTACCTTGTACTGGTACTGTTTCTCCCATCCGTCAGCCTGTGCAGCCTTAAACTCGGCAGCGGTAAAGCCCCGTTCCTCACCGTCACGGCTGCAGAGATATTCCTTCTCCGTTTTGTATTGCCATTTGCCGCTTTCATCAAGCGGGCGCACCGTCAAGAGAATGTGGGCATGTGGATTATGACCCGGTGGATCAGGATCGTGGATTGCCAGATCGGCGCACATCCCGTCTGCGACAAATTGGTTTTGTACGAAGTCCGTCAACAGCGTCTGCCATTGCTCTAGGGACAACTCTATGGGCAGGGCTACCACAAACTCACGGGCTAAGCGGCTGTCCTTGGTTTTCTCGTTTTCCTCCACGGCGTTCCAGAGAACCTCTCGGTCTTGCCATGCGGGTGGGGCCATGTCCGGCAGGAATACCTCCTGCCACACAAGCCCCTGCTTTCGGGTGTAATCGTGCTGTACTCCGTCATAGTCATTGAGGATGTGGGAGCAGCTGAGATAAGCGGAGGCTGCACAGGCGGAGCGTCCGGCTCCCCGGCTGACCACCTTTGCCTCCAAGTGGTAAATTGCCATTTGCGTTCACCTCGATTCGTATTTTGTGAGGGGGTGGTAAAACGCCACCCCTTGGTTTCTGTTTCTCTTTGCAAAGAGAAAATGGGCTGCATTGCTGCCCATATCTGCGATAAAGCTGCCGGTGGCAGGTTTTCGCAGGCAGGAGGCGGGCAGAGTATCTGCCGGATTGGTGCGACAAGCAGCAATCTCTGCATCAGCAGAAGCGCCGACTGCACAGGGAATGCTGACTTGCGGCATTTCCTGCCCTCTCTGGAGAAGTGTCCGATGGACAGTTCGTGAAGAGCGCACGAGCCCGACCAACGGAAGGGATACCACCGCCTGCTTCGCAGGTGGTGAGTAAGTGCGCCCTTCGGGATAAAAAAGGAAGGGACGCCCCGGTTGCCCGGAACGCCCCTCGCAGATTAGTGTAGCTTCTCATATAACAAGTCCTCTAATTTTTCAAGCTCCATTTGCTGAGCCTCTGGAAATACTTTCTCCAAAACAGCGCCCTCCTGAATCAAGCGTCTGGTACGGGCCTTTCGCTCTTTCGCCCGATCCCGCATTTGTGCCTCCTCCAATCGGTGCTTGGCCTGCAATTCTTCCTTGGTCATGATCTTTTTATTTGCCATATCTGGCTCCTTTCTGCCGCTGGGCGGCTTCGTGATAGTAAAAAGCAGGGAACTGGTATCACACAGATACCAACTCCCTGCAGAACTGATGGTAAATTGTTTTCCTCATTCTGAGAATTGCCAATTTGGTAGCAAAGACGGATTGTATTGCCACCAACATAGTAGTAAAATCAAGAAAAGTAATTTCAAAAGCCGTCTGCAAAATCCAGCGCAGCTGAAATGTCCTCCTCGGTTTCCTCCGAAACAAGAGCAGCGGCAGGCTGTGCGCTCTGCATAAGCTGTAGGATACCGCCAAGGCTTACCGGCGTACAGCTCTGCAAGCTGCGTGAGATGGTATCCTCGATCCGGCTGAGGAAAGCGTCCTCCTTCTCCCGTGTTTCCAGATAGGGATCATCGGCAAGCTGCTTGCTACGGTCAAAGTAAGCGTTGACCGCCGAAACGACTGCCTTGCTGACTGAACGATATTCTCGCCTGTCAAGGCTCTGCAAATGCTCCCACGCCCTGCGGTCTGCTTCGTTCTCCAGATTCAGCCGAAGTGTTGTTGTGTAGATTTGCTTCATACAAGATCGCCTTTCTTTTGCATTTTCTGTGCAGACAGCAGCTCATAGCCCTTGGCTGTGGCGCAGATGTCATCATTGATCATCACCCGGCTGGCATCATATTCTCCGAAATTCTTCACCATGCAGCTTCCACCGCCGACAACATAGAGCCTCATCAGTTCCGGGTCATACTCATGCTCACGCAGTCTGCGGAAGATGCCTGCGGTGTAATCCCTCGCTGTGTTCTGGATAGCAGTTAGGTAGCGTTCGCTGATGTCTGCCGTCCCAAAGCGAATCACACGCTCCAGAATCGTATCATCTACCGATGCGCCAAACTGCCGCATGAGATTTTCCCGGACAGCAATCATGCACTGGTTTGTCCCGTACTTCTCCGTGAAGCACTTCTGAGATAGCGGACGGCGCTCGTTGATATACATGACATTCATCGTTCCGTTGCCAATGTCGCAAAGCATATTGATGCCCTTGAATCCCCGCAGTCTGTCCGCCACAGCGGAGAAGCCCTGCGGGAAGATGTCCGCTCCGGCAAACTCCACATGATAGCTGACACCACGGAAAATGAAATCCGCCATTTCATTCTGCAACAGGTACGCCTTGAAGCTATCCTTCTGTTCGCTGACCCAAGTAAGAGGGAGCCCCGCCGCCAAATGCACACGGGCAGAGGTCTGCTTGCGGATATTCAGCTCTCTTGCAATGGCAGCAAGGGTCAGAATATAGTAGTCACCGTCTGTCATTTTGTCAGAGATAAACTCCTTGTGACCTTCGCCCACGGTGTAATAGCTGCCGTTGTAGACAAGCAGATTGCTTTTGAAGGTCGGCTCCTTGTCAGAGATGATCACGCCCGTAGGAAAGCAGCAATGTGCAGTCTTGATATTCCCATAGCCGTGGTCGATGCCGATGATTATAGGGTTATTGTTCATATAGTTCATAGTTTGTCCTTTCTGCCGCTGTGCGGCCTTGAAAATAGATTGTTTGTGTACGGCTCTGTACGGTAAACGCCAGTGCTGTACGCCGCTGTACACCGATTGGTCTTTGGATTTTGCGTTTGCTTTGTCAAATCGCTGTTTATACCGCAAGAAAATGCGGTAATCGCAGCACATTGCACATAAAGAACGCTGATTTTGCGGTAAAATAGCTTTTTGAAAACGGAGTTGAGAACTGCCGTACATCGTGTACGGCATGTACGGCAGTTTTGAAGTCCAGTTCTCATATTTAATAAGGAAGCAAGTTCATCGCCTCCACTCCGATAAATCCACGCACCCGCTTTCCGGCTGCGTACACATTGTTGGTAGCCTCCACATTATAAAGCCGTTCATTCTGGGCCAGCTCTGAGCTGATACGATTTGCTGACATAGGCTTTTGTGCGTTGTCCTCGCACCAGCGGAGATAGGCTTCATAGATAGCCTTGGAGCTGGCTTCGCTGTCGGCCTTAAAGCGGATATAGCCCTCGGATTGCAAAAACTCGATCACATTGTTGCTGCTGCGCTTTACTGTCTCCATATTTTCTTTGGCTCTATCGCTGATGGTGAACTGATACTCGTTCCCAATCAACCGCCGCAGACCCTCCAGACACCACAAAAAGATGCCCTCACGCTCCTGTGTCAGCTTATCCACCAGAAATGGATCATCGGCTCGTCCTGCTGGCCTGTCCTTGGTGGTCAACACGATCTGCCTGCGGAAGAAGCCGTCTGACTTGTCGTGCAAAGCGGTTAAAGCGCCGTTGCCGAAGCAAAGAAAGCGGACATAAAGCTGGCTCTGATAGCTTTGAACACCCTTGCGTTCCATATCCATCTTGCACTCTGAGGTCACGATGGATTTGATATAGTTGGTCTTGGGCAGGGCACTCATATCCATATCGTCATCCACCATCAGCAGCTTGTTTTCCAGGTCTGCACGGCTGAAACGGTTGTTCTCTACCTTCTGGATGCTGGTGGTATTCATGTTATCTCCCAGCATGGAGCGCATTACAAGTCCGATTCGACTCTTTCCTTCGCCGCCCTTACCAATCATCAGGAGCATTTTCTGCCCCTTTGTGGTAGGCAATAGGCAGTAGCCCATATACTCCTGCAAGGTGGGAATGTCCTCCGGGACAAGCAGCTCGGATAAAAATTGCAGCCAGCGCACAGGCGGCGGTGCATCGGGGAGATAGGCCACACTCAGACGGTTGTTGCAATAGCTTTTGTCCTCGGTGAAACGCCCATCCAGAAAGAGTGTCCCGTTTGCCACATGGATACGGTCAGTCTCGATGGGCAGGGGCGGCGAATAGGCTTGCAGCTTGATACTGGCCAGCAGATTTGCCACCACCTTGGAAAGCCCGGAGGTCAGACAGCCGGAGATCTCCTCCAGAATGAGATTGCCGATTTGCGCCTCGTCCTCAATCAGTCCATCCACTGTGAACAGCCTTCCTCTGACACATTTCATGGGATGCTTTTTTAAGAACTGCTGACAAAACAGCACTTCGTTGATGCGTTTTCCATCATACCAATCGGGAATGCTTTCTTCAGGCGGCATAACCATTGGGGTATTCAATTCGTCCATAGGTTTCCTCCTTTCGCAGTTGTTCCAGACGCTCCTTTAGTGCTATGATTTCACCATCCGTCATCCAGTCCTGTACAATTTCCCGACGCTCATAGCTGTCACCAAAGGTGAGAATGTTCAGTTCATATTCAATCTGACTGAGCTTGTGGCAGGCTTCCACGAATAAATCATGGACTGGCTCATCCGGCGTTTGCGGCGCATAGTATGCTTTCCATTCCTCCAAGCAACGGTAATAGTCCGATAAAACAGAAAAGCACAGACGCTCGTTTTCTTTGAGCTTCTGTGCTTCTGTTCGGATACGCTTTGCATTGAGTGCCGCTGCGCTGGGCGGCTTGTCCGGGTCAAGATGAAAGTCTATCACCAGCTTCATGGCTGCGTCGTAGGGCTTGAGATCAAACAACCTTGCAGTGAAGTCAATGACATCTCCATGCTCTCCGCAGGTAAAGCAATAATAATGGTCGTTTGCCACATACAAGCTGGGGTGTCTGTCATTGTGAAAGGGGCAGAGCGCCTTGCCGTGCCGGTTGACCTCAAGGCCATACGCCTGTGCCGCTTCCCGCAGGCTGACGTTGTTTTTTACGGTTTCGAATAAATTCATGTGTCCTCCTTTGCGTAGAAAAAGCGGCTTGCCCTGATATAAGGCAAACCGCTTCCTCAAAATTTATTGTTTTATTGGAAATATTAAGCCGGAGAGGTAACTGTCTCCGCTGCCAGTTTTTCCTTCCTGTTCGCTGCATTGCGAACCCGCTGGCCTTTGATATGCCCCTCATATCGGCACTCATCACTGCAATACTTGACATTGCTTCTTGTGGTGGAAAAGGTCTTACCGCAGTTTTCACAAGTGCAGTCACGCCGCCTGTTTTCTGCCGCTTCCTGCCGGTAGAACTTCGCCCGGCAATTCGGTCCGCAGAACATAGCAGCCGAGCTTTTGGATTCAAATCCCTGACCGCAGCACTTACAGGTTAGCTGAAAAGGCTGCCCAACGGTGTGCTTCCCGGCCTTAATCAACTGATAGCGCTCCCGGCTTTTGATGCGATGCTGGCGTAGCTGCTCCTGCCGCTTGATTTCCTCTGCTGTCAGCTCCGGGGCAGGAAGTTCAAACTTTCCGATGAATTTCAGGAAGATTTCTACCTCCTGCGTTCTGTCCCCGTCGATGCGCTCCGGGGCATGAACGATGATTTTATCAATAAATTCATTGATCATCGGTGTAGTCAGCTCGGAGAAATCGGTGTACTTTTCTGCCAAAGCAAGGAACTGCTCTACACGGGCAGTATCTTCCTCATAGCTCGTCAGGCTTTCCTCCGTTTCTGCAATCTGTGCGGAAAGGTTTTTCTGTTCGACTTCGTACTCAGCAAGCAGGCTGTCAAAGCGTTCCTCAGAAATTCGGCCTACGGCAAAGGATTCATAGAGCTTTTTAATGATCGTATCCAGCTCACTGTGGCGCTTACGGTCTTTGTTCAGCTTTCGTTTGGCATCTTTGGCCGCCTCCACCTGCCTGACCTGTGAAGCGGCTCGTATCTTCTCGGTGAATTTTTCCCGATCTGCTATGGCAAGCTGGCTGACAGTGCGGATTGTCTCTAAAATAAGGATACGCAGCGACTTAGTGGTAATATAGTGCCCGCAGCAGTCCTTTCCATGCTTCTGATGTGCCAGTGTATAAGAGGAGCAGTCAAAGAAATCCGACGGATACGGAGTGCCTTCTGTACCGCCTCTGGAACGATGATTATACATCTTTGCGCCGCAGTCCGCACAGTATAAAAGCCCGGTCAGGGGATTGGCTTCGCCTATGGTATCAATACGCCGTGGCGTTTTCCGCAGTTGCTGAGCAAGCTCCCATGTTTCCGGCTCGATAATGGCCTCATGGGTGTTCTCGAAGATCAGCCAGTCCTCCTTGGGATTAGGAATAGAGGTCTTGTCCTTATATGACAGCTTGTGGGAACGGAAATTGACCGTATGCCCCATATACTCAGGCTTAGACAATATCTGCCCCACAATATAGCCGCTCCAGTTATAAGGATATGCGAACTCGGTCTTACTTTTCCAAACGCCAATGCCTTTCCTTGCAAAATAGACCGCCGGAGCTTCTACCTTATCTTCAAAAAGGATTCTGGCAATGTCATAGGGGCCTTTTCCCTCGATGGTCAGACGGAAGATGCGCCGCACAACGGCGGCGGCCTCCTCGTCAATCAACCAATGGTGCTTGTCGTTCGGGTCTTTCTTATAGCCGTAGATGGCACTGTTGGTGGTAGGCTTGCCTGATTCCCCCTTCACACGGATAGCGGTTTTCTGCTTGCGGCTCAGATCACGCAAGTACCACTCGTTCATGATGTTGAGGAACGGAGCAAATTCATTGCTGTTCTGGTCGTTGCTGTCCACGCTGTTGGCGATGGCAATAAAATGAATGCCATGCTGACGGAACATAACCTCCGTGTAAAAGCCGGTCTGCAAGTAGTCACGTCCGATTCGGGACATATCCTTTACGATCACACGAGCCACCTTGCCAGCTTCAATGTCTGCCACCAGCTTTTTCCATGCCGGTCTTTCAAATGTGCCGCCTGAGAATCCGTCGTCCGTGTAATGGGCAAAGTTTGTGTACCCCTGCTGTGCGCAATAGCCCTCCAAGTATTTCTTTTGATTCACAATGGAGTTGCTATCCCCAATCTGGTCATCGTCACGGGAAAGTCGTTCGTATAAGGCGGTGATCTTGTCCTCAGTCTGAATGATGCTCATGATGCGCTCCTTTCAGACTGACGGCTCATTTGTGGTACACCAATTATATCACAAGTTCCGTCGTTTGTAACTACTTCGTTGCGTATCATTCGTAAAATTTTATCCTCCATTGTCTCTTTCCCACTTTCACTGAAAGCGACTCTCACCTTGTAGGTGGTGCCGCCAATACGTCTTATCATATACTGTGCCTGTTTGTTTTTATCCATAGCGTTCCTCCTTGAAAAATTCATGTTCGTTTGATATACTAATGGTGGTTCCGACTGATGTAAGTCGGTGGCATCTTGTGTCATGTTTCATAAAGCTACCGCAACTTGCGTCCTCCTTTCTCTTGATACGGGTTGAAAAAGTAACCTAAATAACCGCTTATCAGATTACCCTCTCACTAATAGGAGAAATCCGGGGTGTAAATCGGAACTGTTTTTGAAAGAAATTCAAAAAATTTTCGGAGGTGAGGTCATGACAGATGAAAATAGAACATTTCTCCTGTTCCCGGATGACGGTGATGACCTAACCGAATGGGATGAAGCCTCCGATCTGACGATACAAAACGAGCAGTTAGAGGAAATCCTCTCCGAAGAACGAGCCTTAGAGCTGGAAAGAGAGCTGGAGCAGGACGAAAACCCAAGGGACTACACCGTAGAACTGGAGGACGAAGAGGAAGAAGCTGCTCCTGTCAGCGAAAAACGCTTAAAGCGCCAGATACGGGCAGAGGCGTTGGCACGGCTGGAGGATGCTGCAAGAACAGAGGACGACTTTCGATACGTTGTCAGCGAATGGGACAGGTTGGATCGGAATCGGGAACGACGGGAGCGTGACCATGAAAATCTCCGGGGAGATGTTCCGTTAGAATACATGGCAGTTCCCAATCCGAAGATGATTCCGCTGTATTTGAA
Organism: Faecalibacterium sp. Marseille-Q4896; assembly: GCF_017377615.1. Lineage (NCBI taxonomy): Bacteria > Bacillati > Bacillota > Clostridia > Eubacteriales > Oscillospiraceae > Faecalibacterium > Faecalibacterium sp. Marseille-Q4896. The sequence continues at coordinate 83,683 of NZ_JAFREG010000008.1, read as the reverse complement.
TCTGCCACGATACCGCCAGCTTGCCAGCGGCAATTTTCTGGATATCATTTTTTCTTGCCCCTATGAACTGCATGAGTTGGTTGCAAGCTCATTTATTTCTGAGCTGATACGCAGCCTTACCATTGATCAGAAGGAAGTGCTGTATTACCTGTCCATCCGGCAGTACAGCACCATACAGGTGGGTATGATACGGGGACAGACAGACCGAAACATTAGAAAGCTCCGAAAGAATATCCACAAGAAGCTGCAAAGAGCGGTTTATGATTACCTTTTGGAAAAACAGAACGACTGTGGAAGCCTAACGCTGCGGGAACGGCAGTTCTTAGAGGAATATGGGCTTTTGCTGAAAGCCTATGGCAAGGACGCCGTTATCCTCCGGGAGAACAAATCAAAGCCGAGGAAAAAGAAAGCTGCCCTTGGCAGCAGCAAGGACAGCGAATGATCTGATTGAATTTGATAAGCAGATGACCGAAAGGAAGGATTTGCGTTATGAATACATTTTTTGAGCAATCCCGTTCCCATTGGGTGCGGTATGAACGCTATGAAATCAAAACAGGCAAGGACGGGAAGAAATACATCACCCCGGCAAAGGATGCCAGGCCGGATGTCTATAACCCACTCAAGGAAGCCCCGGACATTGTGCTGGATGCTCTGAATGTGGGGATGCTGATGATGAACGGCAAGAAAAGCTCTGAGCCAGAGGTAGAAAAGGCAATCTTGGAATTTATTACCCACTATGGGCTGCTGGGCCTGATGACGGCCCTGCCCACCACGCCGTCCTTTATGGATTATGAGGCGGTATATCTGCCAAAGAACCATTTTATCAAGGAAGAAACGATGGAGACGGAGAAGTATCTGTCCCTGTTTTACCCCTTTGATAAGCTGGATGTGGTCAAGAACGGTGTGGAATCCAGTTGGAATGTGTCCAGCGACCGGGCAATGATTGCACTGACCATGACCTTTATGGACGAGCCGATGGCAAAGACCATGAGCTTCCAGCGGGCGTATGCAGAGCCTTACGATTGGGTGGCACAGCAACTCAAGGATTGGGCATTTAATATGCTGACCTCTTTCTTCTATTATAATGACTATGATTCCATGGAGGAAGAAAGCCGGAATATGCTGCGTAAGTCTATGGCTGCATTTGGCGGCATTGCACCCACCTATCATATAGAGCTGTTGGATAGGCCAACGATCTATTGGGATTTCCATTCCCTGCTGTTGGGGATTCAGATGATGTTCAGCTTCATGCTGGTGGACAGCACAAAGCCGTTGCGGATGTGCAAGCAGTGTCAGAAAGTGTTCCTGAGTAACCGGGCTAACTCCGCTTTTTGCAGTGCAAGGTGTAAAAATCAGTATAATGTTTATAAGAGCCGGGGAAAGAATAAATCAGAGGATGGTGATAATAATGCCTGAAAATCAGAACATAGAATGGAAAGCTAAGTGGAAGGATGACTATCTGGAATGGATTTGCGGCTTCGCCAATGCACAGGGCGGCAAGATTTATATTGGCTGTGACGATGATGGAAAAGTTATCGGCCTGCCCAATATCCGCAAGCTGCTGGAGGATGTTCCAAACAAAATCCGAAATGCCATGAGCATCGTGGTGGATGTCAATCAGCTGGAGCGTGACGGGAAAGAATATCTGGAAATCGTTGTTCCACCATATCCCGTTGCCATAAACTGCAAAGGTGTCTATTATTATAGAAGCGGCAGCACCATGCAGACCCTTTCTGGCCCAGAACTGGAGAGCTTCATTCTACGCAAACGTGGTGCTTCGTGGGATAATATGCCCTTGCCGGGATTTACGTTGGATGATATTGATGATGAGTTGGTCAAGAGATTCAAGACCCTTGCCGCCAAGAAGGGCCGGATCGACCAAAGCGTTTTAGACGAGGACAAAGCGGATTTAATGGAAAAGCTGCGTCTGACCAATGCCGGGTATTATACCAACGCAGCGATGCTGCTGTTCTGCAAAGACCCTGACCGCTGGCAGCTGGGCGCATACACAAAAATCGGCTTTTTCGAGAATGATGCCGATCTCCGTTATCAGGATGAAATTCACGGCTCCTTGTTGGAACAGATTGACAAGATCATTGAAGTCATCCATCTGAAATATATGAAAGCGAAAATCACTTACGAAGGGATGCAGCGCATTGAGCGTTATTTTGTTCCCGACGCTGCCCTGCGTGAAGCCCTTCTTAACGCTCTATGCCACAAGCAATATGAAAGCGGCGTTCCGATTCAGATCAGCGTGTATGAGGATAAGCTGTATATCGCTAACTGTGGTAGGCTTCCAGACAACTGGACGGCAGACAGCCTGATGTCCAAACACGCATCCCGCCCTTACAACACGGCGATTGCGAATGTGTATTATTTGGCCGGCTTCATCGAGAGCTGGGGACGTGGTATTGAGAAAATCTGTCAGGCTTGCAAGGAAGATGGAAGCCCGCTTCCTGCGTACACCGTGCATCCCGGCGATATTATGATTCAGTTTACAGCGTCAGAGGATCGGGTTATTCGATCTGCCACCTACAAGGTGACAGAAAAGGTAACAGAAAAGGTAACAGAAAAGGTAACAGAAACCTTGGATGAAAAATCCATGCAAATTCTGGCCCTGATTTCCGAAGATCCTGCATACACATCTACCACCATAGCAGATAAGCTATCTATCAGCAGAAAAACAGTTTCTCAGCGTCTGAAGGAGCTGAAGGAAAAAGGAATCATCGAGCGCATCGGGTCTGACCGAAAAGGCTACTGGAATATAAAGAGCTAAGTGATACAGAATTAGCCCCACACCAGCGTTCATTCATGCTGATGCGGGGCTAACATGTGTTTAGCAATATACAAGCTCCGTCAGAACAATTTCCTCTGCACGGTTATGAATGTTGTTCATGCGCCGTACCCATTCCATTTGATCGGTAGCTTTAAGTGCCTCGGTCACACCTTCCAGTCGTGCCATAGCTTCGCACATGATCTCCATACGCTGATTGCAGGATTTGTCTATCTCTGCAAGATGTTCATGCAGGGTGCAGCTTGTTAGGTAGTGTGCATAAAGGACGGGACGATGCTCTTTCAAGTAGCGGCGGCGCATACGGCCATACTTACCGATCTGATATTCCTCGGTCTCCGGCAGCGCAAGGTCGGGGATATAGTAATCGCCAACCTTCGTATATGTGCCGCCCATTTCTTCAAAAATAGACTTCATTTTCATGCTCCCTTCGTGCTAAAATGTCAGCAGTTATGCGGATTTTTTTCCTTTCCCACAACTGCCAGACCAATTCACCACAAATGAGCCGCCAGTCATGTAATAGTATTAGGCGGTAGAAACCACCCTCTACATATTACATCTTGGTTTGCGATACTGGCACTTTCGCCTTGCAGGTCATCGTCCTTTGACAGCCTGCAATAGACCGCTGCACGATAGCCCCCGGCAAGTGCCTTTCCGATTGTTCTATATTCCATTTCGTTCATCATAGCCATTTACCCACACAATCCAGACGGTATCTGGCTCTTTTGAACCTCATCTTCATTATACTTCAAATCTTTCTTTTTAGCAAGATATTCTTTTGTATTTGTCTTCCCATATTTCTGGGAAATCAGGCTGACGAACACATCGGTTGCGTCCAGTTCCCCGTCAAACACCGTTGTAACATGAATCTCTGTTTTGTTTTTTGCCATAGGCAGTTATCCTCCATACATGAAAATAGCCAGACAGAGGGTGTCGGCAACGAAGTCCGGCAACGGGCTTCAAAAGACCTTGCAAACAATCTCAATCTGGCGATGGTTACTATTTATACTTTTCTTTTATTTTTCTGTTGTTTTGGTTGTTATAAGGGAGAAAAGCCCGGAAATAAGGGGTTTTCCCCGGCAACCGGCTCGGCAACGGGATAGCAACAGGGGGTGCAACGGGCGGTCATTTTCAGAATGGAAGCTCCATCTGTTCTGTGACCTCCACAAAACCATCCATCGTTTTTTCAGACGGGTTGCCGGAGTCCGTTGCTGGGTTTTCACGCTCCCAGCCCTTTTGTCTGCCATATTCGGAAAACATTCTTGGGTTCGGGAAGTACCGCCAGCCGGTAATGCACTGGTTCATAATCTCGTTGATTTCCCGGATTTCCCATTGCTTCGGCTCGTCAAAGGTATGGTTCAAGGCTTCCTTGTAAAGCTGCTTGGAACAGACCATGCTCCCGGTGTACTTATCAAGATACGCCTGTATCATTCCGGCTTTGGTGTCCTCCGGCATAAAATCCCGCTGGTGTTCTTTGAGATACCGTTGCATGGTGGGGCTGAAAGCCAGCTTGAACCTGCCGCTTCGGTAAATCTCCATAGCTTCTGCCCACATCTGCTCGATATAGGCTCTGGAAGCAGCTTCGTCCTCCAAAATGTGAACCTCGGCTTGCTCCGGGTACACCATGACGGGGATAAAGCGGCGGTTGCCGGAACGGTCAAGGGGCAGGAAGTCAAGGGCATTGGAAGTGCCGCCAAACACGCACTGACGGGGGCGGTCTGCCGGGTGGGTTTCATAGGGTATCTTGTAAACTTCTTTCTGCCGGCTTAAAAATGACTTGATTTCCTCAATGCTCTTGGCGTTGGCGGTTGCCATCATTTCCGACATTTCGATAATCCAGTGACCTTGCAGCTTGCGGTACACATTGTCATCGTCCAGCTTCCGCAAATCATCGGAGAACCACTCGTCCCGGACTGCCAGCAGACGGAAGAAGGTGGACTTGCCAGCCCCCTGACCGCCTACCAGACAGAGCATGATTTCAAACTTACACCCCGGCTGAAAGGCTCGTGAGATTGCACCCAGCAGGAACAGCTTCAACGCTTCATAGGTGTAATCGTCTGCGTCAGCCCCCAGAAAGTGCCGCAGACAGAAACGGATTCGTTCTGTCCCGTCCCACACAAGGGCACTTAGGTAGTCCCGGATGGGATGGTACTTGTTTTCATTCGCCACAATCCCGATGGCGTTATCAATCTTTTTCTCATTGGTAAGCCCGTAGGTTTCTTCCAGATAGAGAAGCAGATACTTCATGTCCGTATCGTTCAGGGCGGTGCTTTCCCTGTGAAAGCCGATGGGCTTTATGATGTCCTTGCGGTCAGTTAGGATGTTGTATGCGATAGCCCCGGAAAGCAGAGGGTCACGCTGGAATACGGTCAGGCAGTTCCGGATGCTCTGACGGACACCGCCTTTCTCGGTGGTTTCCAGCCCCGCCTTGATTTCCTCAATGCTCTGGGGCGGCTGCATGGCGTTCATGGTGTTTTTTAGTTCTTGCTGCGTCTGCGGCTGCAAGCTCTGCCATTCGCTGTTCAAGCTGTATCACATCCTTTCCGTAGTCCGTAATCAAAGCCGCTTTTTCCTCTGTCTCCCCGAACAGCAGCACATCCAGCAGATATTCCACTTGTGCTTGCTTCTGTAAGGCTTCCACAAACCGGGGATGAAAGGCTTCCTCCAGGGAGTGCGGGGCGTAGTCCGTTCTCCATGCCATAAGCAAGTGGAGATAATCGGCAAGAATACGGAAACAGCGGTTCTTTGCTTCCTGAAACTGTTCCTCCGGGGATTTCTGCCGGGGCTTGGGCTTTTTTGCCTTTCCCGGCGGTTTCCAGTCCTCATAGGAAAGCCCGAAGTCCTGTGCCAGCTGTGCGGCGGCTTCTTTCTTTCCCAGCCCATACAGGGCGGCGGCAAAATCAATCACATCCCCATCCGCACCGCAGCCGAAGCAGTGGTAACGCCGATCCAGCTTCATGCTTGGGGTTTTATCGTTATGGAACGGGCAGCAAGCCATCCCGTTCCGACCTACATGGATTCCATAATGCTCCGCAGCCTGTCTTGTTGTGACGGACTGCTTCACAGCTTCAAATACATTCAAATCTATCCCTCCTTGAAAATAAGAAAAGCACCTGACATTCTCTGATTGAAAATGGCAAGTGCCTGTTAAAGTTCCATATCCTGTTGTTTGTGTTTCGTCTGTGCCGGGACAGTTCTTTGTGCTTTTTTCTCGTCAGCCTTATCCTGCAAGACTTCTTTGATAGGCTGTTTCTTGGGCGGCTCTTTGCTTTCTTCTGTGCCGGGGGTGGCTTTCCGTACCCAGTAGCGAATGTCCCGCAGCTTCTTCAAATCCTCCTGTACCTCGGTCAGCGGTGTTTTCAGGGCTGCAATTTCTTCCAGAAGCGTTTCCTGCTCCTCTTGCAGCTCCTTTTGGGTACTGTCCTTATCGTCCGGGTGCTTGGCAAGGTAGGCGGCGGCTTTCACATACCGGGCAACCTCCGGGTGTTCCTGTTTGAATTTCTCCTTTGTTTTCTTGAAAAATATCTTCTGGTACTTCTCATAGACAGGCTTACATTCCTTGCAGTCTGTCCGGCTGGCAAGAATCCCGTCAATCACTTTGCTGCGGGCTTCCTTTGGCTTCATCTGATTGCGGTAATCTGCGGCTGATTTCCCGGAAGATTCCAGAAACGCTTCTAAGTCCTCCACAGTGGAAAGCCCCTTTTGCCGGAGATAGGACAGGGCTTCGCTGACTGCCTTTAAGTCCTGTGAAGTCCCCCGGTTCTGTCCAGCCCTCGTCCAGTCCTTCCGTTCTTCCTTTCGTATCTCCATGTACTTCATCAGCAGATTGGGAAGAAGTGTCGCTTCCTCCGCCGCTTTTTTTGCAAGCAGCTCTTTCCGTTTTTCTCCCAGCTCGGTAATCCAGCCTTTGAGATTTTGGATAAGCTGCCGGATGGACTTCATCAGACTGTTGGCGGCTCTGATTTCCCGGTTCAGGTTTCCGATATTCGTCTGGATACCACGCTTTTCCATCTGCCGGACAGCAGCCCCCTCATGGACAGTGGGGACAATATCAAGCCCCTGTCTGGCATAGGAACGCAAGTCCACACGCTCCGGACGGTCATTGGCTTCCAGATAGCGGTTCTGGATGACCTCCCATTCATGCCGCCAGATTTCGCAATACTTCTGGTCGTTCCAATCCACCGTATCCTCCTTGTGGCTTTTCCATCTGCCGGACGGAAGTTTTATCCGTTCCCCGTTTTCGTCAAGGTCATAAACCTTGCGGCTCTTGGGAAGCCATTTTCCATGTTCGTCCATTGCCCTCATAGTGAGCATGACATGGGCGTGGGGATTGTGTCCCGGCGGATGGGGGTCATGGATTGCAAAATCAGCAATCATGCCTTTGGAAACAAACTGCTGCTCACAAAACTCCCGGACAAGGACAGCATACTGGTCGGGTGGTATCTCTCTTGGGATGGTAAGCACCCACCGCCTTGCAAGCTGGGAGTTCCATTGCTTTTCCACCGCTTCGGCGGCGTTCCATAAGGTATTGCGGTCTGCATACGACCGTGGGGCGTTTGCCGGGAGCAGAATTTCATTGTGGACGATACCACGCTTTTCCGGGTAGTGCTTCACTTGCTGGTCGTATTCACAGAACAGCTTTTCGCCGCTTTGGTAAGCAGCGGCGGCAACCGCAGACTGCCGCTGGCTGCGCTGAACAATCGTGATTTCGTTGTGTGGGCAGGGCATTTCGTGTCCCTCCTTTCGGTAATTGGTGGATGGGGTGGCGTTTTACCACCTCATTTTGGGCAGAAAAAAAGCAGGAGACCTTTTTTCAGATTTCCTGCTCGATGTGCCGCTGTGTGGGCGGCGGGTATTTAGTTGTAAAAGTTCGGGACAAGTTGACCCGATGAGTGAATGATAAATAGAAAATTTGCAAAGACTATTGACATTTTTCCAAAATATCTTTCAGTTGAGCAGTCAACACATCTTCTTGACCGAGAAGCACATCTTTTTCATATACAATGGTATTCCACAGATTGCTGAGTTCTGCGGAAATTTCAGGGCTATCACAAAATTCGTGTGCCACCCAAATATTGCTGGCTATCGCTTCTGGGGCGCCATCAATGGACAGACCTTTATCTTTGATTGTATCAATCGCACGAGAAATATATTTATCAAATTGTGCTGCTCGACTTTCTGTATGTGACTTGTCGCTCACATAGTGTCCAATAAAAAAGGAAATTGCAAATCCAGCGATGATGAACACGATAGTCAATGCTGTACCTATTCTTTTCATACTTCCAACTCCTTTGTCAAATTCAAGAACTATTTTTTATTGCTTCCTATCCAGTAACATCCTGCTCCGATTACCGCTGATAAAAATTCAATTCCTTTCAAATACATATCGTAGTTTGTATATCCGATAATTGGACCAGATAAAACATAAATTATAACAAACACAATAACTGTAACTATTGCTCTCTTAGCAGTGTCCTTCACTTTTATTCCCTCCATAACTTCGACATTGTTGCTATGAAATTTTCTTTTCATCATCTCTCGGTGGTCGGACATAACATAACATTTCTTTTTCACAAGCACCAAATTTTGAGAAATTGGATTTCGCTTCTTTTAGTGTTATTCCATGATTAGAGTCGCTTGGTTCGTTATCAGAAGCAATGAACGGGTCATTCTCCCAAAAACAAACGGGACAGATATACCCACAATCTTCATTTGCCGGAACATTATAGGTAAAATATCCGCAGCAAGGACATTGGTATTTTTTCATATAAACCTCCCGTTTAAGCCTTGACCTCAAATTCCTGATTTATTGCTGACTTCATTATACTTCATTGCCTATCGAAAAGATAGCATATTTTATGAAACTTGTCGGCTGGGAACAGCTTGCACCGCAAGGTGTCCCCAACAGGCAAGTCCACAAAAGGGTAGCTGGCGGCAGCCAGCGCAGGGGAAGTGTAGCGTCCCCTGTATGATTTGGAGCAGACCATGACTGCGGAAAATCACAGCCCTCCGGCGAGGAGCCTTCGGAGAACGCAATGCGCCAACCTCTGGGTGGTGTATAATTGCGCCCTTAGTAAACTAAGGGGTTTCCGGCTTCTCCCGTTCCAGCAGTTTTTTCAATAGTTCCTGCGTGTCCTGCCTGTGAAAAATGAGTTTCAACAACAGCATGACATCATCATCTGTCAGGCGTTCCGGCTCTTGCAGAAAACTTTCCAGCATACCGCCACGAGTACAGAGCCGGTGCGTCCGTTCCTTTCGGGTAAGCTGCTTTAACTGGTGCTGCAATGCCTTTTCATCATTGATGGCTTTCCGCAGTTTCTTTTCGCTTTTCTCCAACTCCCGATTGAGTTTTTCCAGCTTTGAAGTATCAGGCAAGGGCAGCGTCCTCCTTTCCCGGTATCAGCACATAAATCCTGTTTGGTTCTCCAACGCCCTGACGCACCCGCATGATAAGTCCGGCGTTTTCCAGTTCATTCAAAGAACGCTTGACCGTCATAGAGCTGCGGGACAGGACTGCGGCAATGGCTGTGACAGGGAAGCAGACAAACAGGATTCCGTTCTCGTCCTCCTGCCCATTGGAGAGCATAGCGTCCAACATCCGGCAGTACATGACCTTTGCGGTGCTGCTGACTGGAAACCCTGTCAACGCTCTTGGAAAAGCCATACAGGGCGGCAATGGTGTGTCTATCGTCATAAATTCAAAATTCATTCGGTGTGTTCCTCCTTTTTCTTTGCTCGTTTGGATAAATAACGGGGGCAGTCAATCACAACCGCCCGGAAACTCTGCTTGCACCCATGCTGGCATTTCCGGCATAATTCGTTGTAAGTGACACGCCCCCGGTCATTGAGGTAAAAAGAAAGCTCATGCTTCCTCTTTTTGCTCATTCTCGGCATATTGCGCTTCCTCCCGTTTTCGTGTATGGTTTCGGGGCGATTTTCGGCAAAATTACAGCCATAGAGCCGCCTAAAATCTCCCGAAGTATCAGCGATAGGGTAGACTATCCCCCTATCAGATTGTCGTGTTTCGGTATCATTTCGGTGTCAGTTCGCCAGTTCTCCCCGGTGTCGTTCCTCCCCTGAATCTCACAGCGGCGTATCGCTCCCTTTGGTATGCTCGTTTCGGTCAGGGTTCCTCCACATCCCTGCCAAAAGTCATGGCACTACATCGCCGGGGAAGCATATCCCACACAGGCTGGTCATTCGATTGGAATAATCCATCGATGAACTACCTGTATCATAGAACATTTTTGTGCCTCGTGCGGTATGTCCACAAAGTAGGAATTAAGGGCAAAAATCAAAAATTTCCACGATTGCGGAATTGATATGGTATAATCAATTCAACGGTTATATATGTTGTCAAAAAGGGGGAACTGCTTCAATGAACGGAGCTACTACAATACAGGAACGGCTAAAAGATTTACGATTAAACAAAGGATTAAAACTGGAAGAACTGGCTGAGCAAACGGGTATTTCAAAATCGGCTCTTGGCAGTTATGAAAAAGACGACTATAAGGAAATCAATCATGGCAACCTTATCCTGCTGGCAGATTTTTATGGGGTGTCCCTCGATTATCTCTTTTGCCGGACAGAGAACCGGGCGGAGATCAACACGCCATTAAGGGAGCTGCATTTGAGCGATGAAATGGTAGCACTTCTGAAAAGTGGTCGGATTAACAACCGTCTGCTGTGCGAACTTGCCACACATAAGGATTTTATCAAGTTTCTTGCGGATATTGAGATTTATGTGGATGGGATTGCCACCATGCAGATTCAGAACCTCAATGCCCTTGTCGATACCGTCCGGCATGAAATCATTGAACGGTATCGCCCTGGCGAAGACGACCCCCATTTGAAAGTGTTGCAAGCCGCCCATATCAGTGATGATGAGTATTTCAGTCAGATGGTACGGGATGACCTCAATCTCATTATCCGGGATATTCGGGAAGCTCACAAAAAGGACAGCGAGAGTGCACCCCAGACCACCGTTGCTGATGAACTGAAAGAAAATCTGGAAGCGGTCGAAAATTTCAAGGGCAGCCGGGATGAAAAGCTCGTTGTACTTTACTGCAAGCAGCTCGGTATCAACTATAAAAATCTGTCAGACGAAGAATTTCGCTGGCTGATTCGGATTCTCAAAAAATCAAAGAAAATGGGAACGCCTATCAGCCAGAGGAAAAAACGATAAAGAAAAACCGCTGTTGCATGGTTGGGATGCCTTCCATGTAGCAGCGGTTCTTACTGTGGTTATTATTTCATTCGTTTTCTTAATATCCGGCGATAATTTGTTTCTCCCTTTGGTGCGTCCTGTATAATTTCCAACACACCATCTTCAAGCATTTTATCAATGCGATTGGAAATCCATACATCACTAATTCCAAGTTGATATTTTCCTAAAACATTACCTATGACAATAGCCATTTTGAATTGTTCTGGCTGTTCCGCAATTTCACGAAGAATGAAACTATCATATATATCTTCTGAAACGCTTTGCAATTTACCATTTAACATTGCACGCAAAGGTGCATTTTCATTTTGAAGTTGATTCCATTTCATAGCGCAAGCTGAAAGAAATACAGGCTCAGCTTTCTCTTGTAGAGTTATATAATTTCCCCATTCGCCAGGAGACACCTCACCCCATGATATTTTAGATGTCATAGCATTTTCTTTTCCATATTCCCATGTAGGTAATTTAACCAAATAAATTGTTGTCTGACAGTTTAATGGTCGAAGTTGTTTCATAAGCCAGTACATACCGCAAAGTTCATCCGGATTATAGCTATACCAAATGCGAACTTCTTCCCCAGCTACATATCGTTCAATAACTGAGGACAATGTAGTTTTAATTTTCTGTATTTTTTCTTCAACCTGATAATCTAAATCCTCTACAAACCAGACAGACAGCATTTTCTTGAGAACATTTTTCCTCTGTTCGCCAATTTCATTATCAGAAATATCTCCCACACTAAGAGCCATATCAAAACAATAAACATCACTGCTCTTGCCTCCCAATGGAATAGCATTTTCCCAAGCAATACATTCTTGTTCTTGTGCTTGAAGTTGTGCTTCTTTCATTTCATTTGAAGATGGAACACTCCCGTTTTCGTGCCTTATAAATACCGAAATTGCACTTCCTCTATATTTTCCCCTGCCGTAAGTTTGGGCAATTTTCAAACTTCCACAGGCACTCTCACTAAATACAATTTCAACCATCTGATATACCTCCGATTTAATTGCTCCTGTTTATGAATAAATCATCTCATGCAAAACAATTTCTTCTGCCCGGTTATGGATGTTATTACATCGTTGTACCCATTCTATTTGACAGGTACGCTTTAATTCCTCTGTCACGCCCTCGGTAGCTTTCATCTGCTCCATAATAGTGTCTAACCGTTCCTGTGCCTGTTCGTTCAGGTCTGCAAGATATGTCCACAATTCTCCGGTCAGTATCAATGTATTCAATCTGACTGGGTGGACTTCTCTTAAATATTCCCGGTGCATCCGTCCGTACTTTCCGATAGGGCGGTGTTCCTCCGGCAGTTTCAAGTCCGGGATGTAGTAATCTCCGACAAGGATATAATCAATTCCGTTTTCCGTTATTCTTGGTTTCAATTCGCTCATGTTCCTTACCCCCTGTGGAAGCAGGCTCGTCTGGTACTAACTCAATAACATCGGTAATCTCACAATTCAGCGTTTCGCAGATACGGGCTAATGTGTCCATGCTGATGTGCTTTCCCTCTTTGCTCATGTTGGCAATCATATTCGTTGTCATACCGGCGGCAAGCCTTAAATCTTCTTTTCTCATATCACGCTCTAACAGTGTATGCCAGAGTGGTTTATAGCTGATGTGCATATTGCTTTCCTGCCTTTCTATCCATACCACCGGGGCGGCTGCCCCGGCAGGAACTTTTCTCTTATTATAGCACCAATCTTGTGTAATCACAATTTATTCTTGTAGACTGCCGCTGATACCGTCTGGATTGTGCTTTTCCTTTCTTTTTGTTCCCTTTAATTAGCCATGAACTGCTTCATACCCTGACTTTTTGCGGAGGGGTTATCGCCGCCGTAACCCTCCATCAGGTTGACGGCACCCCACACGCCCAGACCGGCACCCAATGCCACAACCAGAGTCTTCAGAACGTCCACTGCGCTGTTAAAGAATTCCATAGAAAAATCTCCTTTGTTTTGAAAAAGTGACCCTGCACACACCTGAAATCCGTTTGCAAAAAGCCGAAAGCCACGGCGAAGGCCGATTTTCCGGTGTACCTGTTGGGTCAATGGGTAAAAAATAACCGCTCGTCTTATCAGGCGGGCGGGAGTGAATCGGCATCCACCATGATGAAGGTATCATCCGGGTGGATTTTTTCTTTTCGTTTCAAGAACTTCTCGATATCGAGTGCGTTCTTGGGGTCATAATCGGAGGTGTACTTGTAGTTCGGGTGCTGGGTCAGGTCGTACTTGTCGCTCAAAAATGGGCGCACACCACGAAGCTGCAGGATGCACTTGCCGCCATCCAGCACCGCCAGTTCATCCCGGCTCATAAGTTCGTGGCCGAGTTTTTGATAGTTGGTGCCATAGCTTGGGCTATTGCCACGGGTATCAGAATTGTTGTAGCTGTCGATGGTTTCCTTGCCGAGTGCTTCGGCAAGATCTTTCAGGGTGGTAGGCTCGCTGCCGCCGAGAAAGATCTGCGAATCCATATTGCCGACAATGGTGTCGGCGTTGTCCTTGTAGATGGCTTTCAACTGGCTGCGGGTCTGTAAGACCAGACACGCCGAGATCTCACGGCTGCGGATGGTAGCCACCAGTTTTTCCAGCTGCGGAATTTGACCGATGTTGGCACATTCGTCAATCAAGCACCGCACATGGACGGGCAGTTTGCCGCCGTATTGGTCATCTGCCTTATCGCAGAGCAGATTGAAAAGCTGCGTGTAGATCATGGAGATCAAGAAGTTGAAGGTACTGTCGGTATCACTCATAATCAGGAACAATGCCGTTTTCCGGTCGCCCAGCTTGTCCAGCTCCAGCTCATCGTACATGGTGGCATCCCGGACTTCCTGAATGTCGAAAGGTGCCATCCGGGCACCGCAGGAGATCAGTATCGAACGGGCCGTCTTGCCGGCAGCTAATTTATAGAGCTTGTACTGGCGCACAGCGAAGGAATTGGGCTTTTTCTTGCCCAGATCCTCAAACAACAGGTCTACCGGATTCTGGTAAGTTTCATCATCTTCCGAGACCTGCATGGTGTTGAGCATTTCCAACAGCGTTGCGAAGTTTTGCTCCTCGACAGGGGCTTCGTAGTGGAGGTACGCGATCAGTGAAACCAGCAAAAGCCGTTCAGCCTTGTCCCAGAAAGGGTCGCCGCCCTGACCTTCACCTTTGGTGTTGGTCATCAGTGCGGTCACGAGTTTCAGAACATCCTTTTCACTGTGGATGTACGCCATGGGGTTATAGCGCATACTCTTGGAAAAGTTGATGGTGTTGAAGAATTTTAGCTTGTAGCCGTGCTTTAACAGGGCTTCTCCACATTCCACGCCGATACTACCTTTCGGATCTGTAACCACGAATGATACCGGAAAATTCTTGGAATCACATTGCAGCAGATTCGGCTTGATAAAGAACCTTGTCTTACCGCTGCCGGAGCCGCCGACTACCAGCACATTTTTGTTCCGGGCGTTCTTGGGGTCCGGTGGGCGGTTGGACATCATCAGGCGTTCTGTTTTGGTGAGGATGATATTGTCCTCAAACTTCGGAGCCATAAACGGCTCGATATCTTTGGGTCCGCCCCACCGGGCAGAGCCGTACTCCATGCCGTGGCGGTACTTCTTGGCGTTTTTACCACGCAGATAGACCGCCAGCCGTAACCCTGCGCCGCAGCACAAGCCCACCAGCAAATCCAGAGGGTGCAGGCTGGGCAGCGGATTTGAAAATGCAGCCGGGAGCGTATCCATCAGTGATACGATTTTGTCGCCCAGTTCCTTGCCCACGGCCAGCCGCCACGCCTCGCCCAGATTGGTGGCCAGCAAGCCAATTACCACATAGGGCAGATAGAGCACCAACAGCTTGGAAAGCTTCTTTTTGCTCATAGGCCACGCTCCTCCTGCTTGTGCCGCACTTTGTCCGGCAGATTTGCAACGGACTGCGCCAGATCGTGCAGCTTTGCCAGCACGGAAGGACGCTTGGTTTTATCCAGCACCGATGCCGAATATTCCTTGAATGCTGCGCTCAAAGCGTCCGTGTCCTGTGCCTTGAAGTAGATCAGATACCGGGGCGGCGTGCAGGACAGGTCTTTCTGGATGGAGTAGTCGATGTGATACCGCTTAGCATAGCGGTCAAAATCCTTGATGCCAGTTTTCTGGATCTCCACATTGGTCACGCCACGGTTCTGCCGTACCAGCCGCTTCATGGACTGCTTGCCCTGCGAAGCGTGCTTGTCGTACTGCCGCAGCAGAAACTGCATCCCACGCAGCAGGGTGCGGGCAGACAGTTTTGTGGTCGAGATGGCAAGGTTGACCGTCTTATGCTCGATTTCTTCCTGCATCGTTACCACCTCCTGTGCAGAAAATCGCCTTAACGGTCATGTTCCACCGGGGGCTTACTCACAGCCTTTTCTGCATCACTCTGAACTGATTCATCCGGAACCGGAATGACCATCAGGCGACGCCCCAGAGGGAGAAAGGCTTCGGGTTGATGGAATTCTTCTTCATACTTCTGCGCCAGCTCCGGGGAGAGCGATACAAAATCTTCCTCGCCCAGACCTACCACCAGAAAGGTTCCGGCAATAACATCGTACATCAGCCCGTCCTCGTCCCATAAGGCCCGGTTCAGCGGCAGACCCATAAGCTTGCCGTCATCGTTATAAACGATGGCAATCGGGTCATCAGCAAAGGGGTAGCTTGCGCCGATAGAGCCGCCCACCGCCTGCTGCAAGGCTTTCAGGTCGTTATCGATCTCGACCTGCTGCGGATACTGTCCCGGTGCAATTTTCAGCACCGACAGAGTGTTCTCGTTCTGCTCCATTATCTTCCTCCTCGAATTTGATGGTGATCTCCTGCCCGGCACGAGCGGCATTCATCAGTGCGGCGATGAAAAAACCACAAAGGGCACCAGCTTCAAAAATGATAAACGAATAAATAAAATTCATAACAACCCTCCTACATTGACTGAACTGTGAGAAAAAATCTCTCAGGGAGGACGAGGAACGCAAGATGCGATAACGGTATGCTTAGTGGAAACATTGGCATGAGTATGCGGTGCGGCATCGGTAGAAAAATAGTCGTACAGAGCATCCCGCAGAGAATGGAAGCAACAAGCATGGTAGTCGTGCAGACGGAGAACCAGAATCTTCAAAACATCAACGGCGGAACAGTAAAAGTCCTCCGTGACTTCTGCGAAACTCGCATAGCAGGTCATTTCAGTATCCATACTGCACCTCTCAGTCAATGCAGATGCAGACCATCTTCTTGCGGCCAGCCATCAGAGGAACACTGTTCTCGCCCAGATAACACTGGATCAGGTACAGGTCGGCGGTGGTAAGTGCAACAAAATTGCCATCGGTGTCGTAGCGTACAAAGATGACTGCGCCGGACAGGTAACGCTTGCCAGCCAGCGTAATGACCTGACGAGGATCGTAGCAGAGTGCCAGCGGCACATCTTCGCTGATGCTGTAGCAGGAATCAGTTTCATCGAAGCAAGGCAGGTAACTGCGAACGTTCGCCAGCGGGGTGATGGTCAGTTCGATCTCCGGGGCAATCACGGCGGCGTAAACTTCATCATCGCCGAGCTGCCGCTCCAGCACATCGCTCATCTTGTTGAAGAAGTCGGTCACAGCATTGTCCATGTGGTTGATTTTCTGGTTCATGGCTTCGATGGTCTTTGCGGTCTTGAGATCAATGGTAGTGTTCATAGTGCTTTTTCTCCTAATTTTTGCAAAAAAGAAAGACCCGGTTGGGTCTTACATTCAAAATGTGTGTTAGCGCTCATTCTGCCGCTGCTGTTTGCGTTGCCACTGATCCAGCAGCTTGATGATAGTGTCCTCCATCTGTTTCGGGGTGAAGCTGCGCGGGAAATACTTCCGCAGGGTGTCGTTTTTGATGACCACCTTGTCCAGCTCGTCCTTTTTCTCTTCTCCCATGACCGCAAAGGCAACATCATACGAGAAGTGCCCTTCCTGCGCCAGCCTTTTGAGCCGCTGCGCTTGGGAAAGGGACGGCGCATTCTGGGTGTCGTTCATAGCTTCTAAAAAATCCCGCTGTTGGCTTTCGTCCAGATAGGACAATTCCACAGCGGGATTGAAGGCGATTTTCTTTTCGTCCACCATGTCCAGAAGTTCGGGGACAAGGTTGGTCAGGCGGATGAAACGCCGGACGGTTTCACGGCTTTGATTGTTTTCAGCTCCAAGCTGTTCATTGCTTCGCAACTTCGACACAAGTTGTGTCGAAGTTAAATCCGACCTAGCACCTTGATTTTTTAGAGCCTCCAGCTTCATTTTGTAAGCGAAAGCCCTTTCACTAGGCAGAATGTTTTCACGCTGGAGATTGCTATCCACCATGAGCAAAACAGCGGCATCATCGTCCATGTTGCGGACAATGACCGGCAGCGCATCCAGCCCGGCAAGCTGGGCGGCGTGCTGACGGCGGTGCCCGGAGATGATCTCATAGCCACCCTCCGGGCGGGGACGGGCAATCAGCGGAGACAACACGCCGTACTGTTCCACGCTCTCCACCGTGCGCTGCATGGACTCATCATCCAAAACCTTAAAGGGGTGGTTCTTGAAAGGGAACAGCTCCCCGATGGGGATTTGCTGAACCTGTTCCCGCTGCTGCTCCTGTCGGGATTCTTCTGTGGAGAAGATGTCATCTGCCCCTTTCAGCGACACGTTTAAGCTGTTTTTCGGCATTCGCCATCACCTCCCTAGTCAGAGATTTATAGGCTTCTGCCACCTTGCCTTTGGGGTCATGCTGGAAAATGCTCTTACCCACAGCACTGATCTCCGCAGCGCGGACAGACCGGGGAATGGTCTGGTCAAACACTTTGATCTTGCTGCCGTAAGCACCCCGAATCAAATTGTCGATCTGCTGTCCGTAGTTGGTGCGGCTGTCGGTCATGGTCAGCAGAATACCCTCGATTTTCAGTTTCGGGTTGATCTGCCGCCGGACCTTTTGGACGGTCTGCAAAAGCTGTTCCAAGCCTTTTGCAGACAGATACTGCGCCTGCACGGGAATCAAGGTGGTGTCTGCTGCTGCCAGTGCATTGACGGTCAACATCCCAAGGGAAGGAGTGCAGTCCAGCAGAATGAAATCGTATTCGTGCTTTGCTCCTTCCAGCACCTGCTTGAGCATCTTTTCCCGGTTCATGCAGTTGACGAGAGACACTTCCAGCCCTGCTAGTTCGATGTTCGCCGGAATCAGGTCAACGCCCTCCGCATGGTGCAGAACGCCCTCGCCGGGCTGGATGGGCTGATCGTTCATGGCTTTTGCCATCAAGGTGGAAAGGGTTGTGGGCAGTTCATCGGGCTGCTGCCAGCCCATGCTGATGGTCAAGCTGCCCTGCGGGTCAGCGTCTACCAACAGGACTTTCTTGCCCTCCATCGCCAGCCCAATGCCCAGATTTTCGCAAGTAGTGGTCTTGCCAGTGCCGCCTTTCTGGTTGACGATGGCAATCGTGGTTGCTTTCTTTGAAATTTTCATCACCCCCGCATCGCTAAGTCGTGGTTGGTTTGGTTCTGGTAGGAAAGCTGCATCGTGGTGGGTGCGTTGTACAGAGAAGCGAGCAGATATTGTTTCATGTTTCGGATTGGGCTGCTGTTCTCTGCAAGGCACTTCAGCACAAAACGGATATGGTCGGCGTTCAGCTTCATAAACCGGCTGCGTACCACCTCGGCAGGTTTATCGTCCCCGGCAATGTGCAGTAGCTTACGGTTGGTAGCGCAGGTATCCACCAGCAAATTCACGATTTGATAGATGGTGTCCTCATCATCCGGGCAAAGCCGGAGCAGAAGGTCTACCTCCAAAGCCTGAGAAAAATATTCTTCCAGTTGTTCACGTTCGCTCATCCAGTCGTTTTCATCGGAAGAGATAGGATCAGTATCGCCTACCTCTGTATTATTTCTCTCAGTCTTATTACATCGTAGTTTGGCTGGATCTTGAAGCGTATTCTGGACGGTTCCAGAATCGTCATTATCACGATTCAAGTAGGGCGTTTTTGACGATTCTGACGAAAAATTCTTTACATAGATGAGGTCGGGCTTGCCCAGCCCCCTCCGTTTGCGTTCGATCAGGCCATACTCTTCCAGTTCTCGCAGCAGCTTGGTGGCCTTTTTATCGGCACAGCCCAGTGAATCCTGCACCTCCTGCACAGTATAGATGATGAACACCCGCCCAGCCTTGTCCAACCAACCATTCCGGGCTGACAGGCTCATGCGGTCCAGCAGGATACCGTACAGTGTTTTGGCATCTGTGGAAAGCGGTTGGAAGCGGCTATCCTGAAACAACAGCTTGGGAATCCGGTAGAAGGAGAACAGCTCGCTGGACTGCCCATAGAAGTAATCAAGGTCTGCGGTTCTTGTCGGCTTTTTTTCGGGCATAGAGAATATCCCATTTTTCAGGTGTGGAACGGAATACATTGACCTGCTTCTTATAAGGGCAGTGGGCATACAGGCAGGTGCGGAACTTGAAATCGGGTCGATAGTACGGGCACAGCTTGCAGCTGTCCGGGGCACGATCGGAACCTTCGCCAGCGGCGATCACATGGTGCATGGAGTGCTGAACATGGCGCAGAGCTTCGTTTCGCTTGTGGCTCACTTGGCATCACCTCGTTTCTCCAGCGGTGCCATCAGGTCTTTGTAGCAGGGAACCAGCACACAGGGCTTTGCCCGCTTGTAGGGGCATCCTTCGCACTTGCTGGGGCCTTTGGGCGGCTCAATCAGATAGTAGCAGTTCTCTTTGCCGAGAACGCAGCCCTTCTTTCGGTTCTTCCAGAAGAAGCAGTGCCGGCAATCTGCCGGGCGGGAAGCGTGGTAGCGGATACCGTCCATCGTGACGGTCAGAACTTTTTTCATCGGTAAACCCTCCTTTGGTGGATTCGGGAAGTTCAGCCCAAAAACAAAAAAGCGCGTTCCTCTTTCTGTTCCGAGAGAACAGCGAGTGAACGCGCTATGTATGGAGAAAAGTGTTTTGCACGGTTTCTGGTAGGAATGTGGAAAATAGATTTACACAAATTATCTTGTATTTACATGGATTTACAGGAAAGCGGCTACCAATTTTAGCAGAGAGCCGGAAAACAGAGTTCAAAAGGTGCTTTATGGGGCTTCATTAGCTGGGAAGCTGATTTTATTAGCTGAAACCGAAAATTCTGCTAATGGCATTAGCTGGCTAATTTTGGTGATAGGTTCAAAATGAAAAATGCGAAGATCGTCTTTCACATGGAAAAATGACCTTCGCATTTTCATAAAGGGATACCCCAGACAGGATTCGAACCTGCGGTCTCCTCCTTAGGAGGGAGGCGCTTTATCCAGCTAAGCTACTGAGGCATATTATGTATTATCGTTGATTTTTTGAAATTCAACGCACTTGGAAACGAATATGCAGAATGCTTTTCACACCGAAGTGACCGACTGCGTTGCAACTGGAACGGTGTTAAACTTGTTGCATCAAAAATTGTTGAGAAAACTTTGATTCCCGGTCTTGCTTTTGATTAGAGCAATCACTTCTGCACCCAAGGTATCAGGTTGACCGAATTCTTAGGAGGCTTGCGCTCTATCCATCTGAGCTACGGAGACGAATGCCCTATTATAATACAGCATTTTGCGGATAAAATCAAGTTGAACCGGAGGGCAAAATGGTGTATGCTATAGAGGAAATGAAAATAGCCGCGGCAGGCTTTGCCGCGTGCGGAGGAACTTATGGAAAAGGCAAAAGGGAAAAAGCTGTTTTACCGCCCGGCGGGCAAGCGCAAGGGGATGTATACGCCTACGCAGATCATCTGTGCGAGCTTTGTCATCGTGATCGCGCTGGGCACCTTTCTGCTCAGCCTGCCTGTTGCCAGCAAGCACGGGCGGCTGGATGTACTGGATGCCATGTTCACCGCTACAAGCGCTACCTGCGTTACTGGTCTGATCGTGCGGGATACCTGGACCCAGTTCACCTACTTTGGGCAGGCGGTGATCCTGCTGCTCATTCAGGTGGGTGGTCTGGGGTTGGTCACCCTCACCAGCTTCTTCGCGCTGGCTATGCGGCGGCGCATGGGCTTCCGCGATCTGCGGCTGCTGGGAGAAAGCGTCTCAGCGGACGGATATGCGCAGGCCAAGGACGTGCTGAAGATCGTGGTGGGACTGGCTGGCCTGTTTGAAGGCATTGGCATTGTGCTGCTGCTGTTCGCCTTTGTGCCGCAGTTCGGGCTGGAAGGCATCTGGGTGAGCGTGTTCACGGCCATCTCGGCTTTCTGTAACGCGGGCTTTGATCTGTTTGGCCGGTTCGGCCAGTATTCCTCACTGGCACCCTATGTGAACAATTACTATGTTCAGGCCGTTGTGATGTTCATGATCATTTCCGGCGGTCTGGGCTTCATGGTATGGGTGGAGATCGGTCAATACCGCAAAAAGCACCGGCTTTCCCTGCAGGCCAAGGTGGTGCTGAGCTTCTCGGTGATCCTGTGGCTCGGCGGCGCGGCGCTCATCGCGCTGATGGAGTGGAACAATCCTGCCAGCATGGGCGGGCTCTCTGTGCCCGGCAAGCTGATGGCGGCACTGTTCCAGTCGGTGTCCACTCGTACTGCGGGCATGAATACCATCGACCTTGCGGCCTGCGGCCCCATCACCAAACTGCTGATGAGCGCGCTGCAGTTCATTGGTGCGGCACCCGGCTCTACCGGCGGCGGCGTGAAGGTGACTACGTTCGCTGTGATCATCCTGACGATCCGCAGTGTGGCTCAGGGTCGCGACGACTGTGTGATCGCAGAGCACCACATCGAGTCCAAGACGGTTTATCGTGCTTTGACCATTATCGTGCTCGGCGGGCTGGCGGCGGTTGGCTCGGCTGTGGTGGTGTTCTATAACACCTCGGACGCTGTGTCGGTCATTGACGCTATTTTCGAGTCCTGCTCTGCCTTTGGCACAGTTGGCCTTTCGGTGGGCGTTACCGCTCAGCTGAACCGGGGCGCAAAAATCCTGTATATGCTGGTCATGTTCATGGGCCGTGTCGGCCCGGTGTCGCTGGCCATGAGCCTGACAGCAAAGCCGGACGACAACAAACGGAAGATCATGCCGGTGGGGCATATCAACGTTGGTTAAACGATTTTGAATGCCCTCCTAGAGTTGCGGCTCCCAGCATCCACTTCATGCCTTGAGCGGCATTCGTGTCTTGCTGGCCGCGGCCCCAACAACTCCTCCCTGCTTCTGCCGCAGGCAGCGGTCGTCGTTGTTGTACTCTGGGCATGTTCAGTGGAATTTGATTTTTATTTTTCGCATTTGTCGCAGCCCTGACGCTTGTCAGGGCGAATCCCTTCCATCTGCTAACGCAGA
Organism: Faecalibacterium sp. Marseille-Q4896; assembly: GCF_017377615.1. Classification (NCBI taxonomy): domain Bacteria; kingdom Bacillati; phylum Bacillota; class Clostridia; order Eubacteriales; family Oscillospiraceae; genus Faecalibacterium; species Faecalibacterium sp. Marseille-Q4896. Next base: position 61,376 of record NZ_JAFREG010000008.1, on the reverse strand, counting down.
CCGCTCGCCTGCTTGAAAGCCCCACTGGGGCTTTCATTGCTACGCAACCGCAGGGCTGCTCCAAATGCATTTTCACGAGTGGAGTCGTAGAGATAAGCGTCAGAGTATAACAAAAGTGGGTGCTATCCGAAAATAGCACCCACTTTTTTGTATATTGAAAAATAAAATTTACTCTGCGTACAGCTTTATGATGTTCAGCAAGATCTCAGTGCAGCGGTCCATGCGCTCAGCGGTGATGCACTCGCATACGCCGTGGAAATTGAAGCCGCCGGTGCCCAGATTGGGGCAGGGCAGGCCTTTCCAGCTCAGCATAGCACCGTCGGTGCCGCCGCGCACCGGAATTTCTTCCGGTTCCAGCCCGGCCATGCGGGTGGCCTTGCGGGCGGTCTCTACTAAGTGGAAATGCGGCTTGATTTTTTCCAGCATGTTGCGGTAGCTGTCCTTGATCTCCACGGTCACAGTGCCTTCGCCGTACTTTCCGTTCAAAAATTCGGCAATATCCAGCATGTTGTCCTTCTTGAACTGTAGCTTTGCGGCATCGTGGTCGCGCAGGATGTAGCCCAGCTTTGCGGTGGTCACATCGCCGTACATCTGGCACAGGTGGTAGAAGCCCTGCCGGCCCTCGGTCGTTTCGGGGCGGGCGGTGATGGGCAGCGCCTGATGAAACTCCATGGCCACATTGGAAGCGTTGATCATGGTGTCCTTGGCGGTGCCCGGGTGCACCGAGAAGCCGCGGATGGTCACGGTGGCGGAAGCGGCGTTGAAGTTCTCGTACTCAATGGAGCCGGCATCGCCGCCGTCCACCGTATAGGCAAAGTCGGCACCGAAGCCCGGAATATCGAACAGCTCTGCACCCTCGCCGATCTCTTCATCCGGAGTAAAGGCGATACACAGCTTGCCGTGGGGCAGGCCTTTTTCCTGAATGGTCTCAACAGCGGTCAAAATTTCGGCAATACCGGCCTTATCGTCGGCACCCAGCAGGGTGGTACCGTCTGAGGTGATGAGGGTCTCGCCCTTCATGGAAGTAAGGAAGGGGAACACAGAGGGCTTCATCACCATGCCGGTGGCGGGCAGAGTTACGTCGCCGCCGTTGTAGTTTTCCCACACAACGGGCTGCACATTCTCACCGCTGGCATCGTCGGCAGTGTCCATGTGGGCGATCAGGCCCAGAGCGTGTTGATCCTCACAGCCGGGCGTGGCAGGCAGGGTGCCATAGACGTAGCAGTGCTCGTCCACATGGGCATCCTCCATGCCAAGGGCCTTCATCTCATCCACCAGCTGGCGGGCAAGGTCAAACTCCCGTTCAGCGGAAGGGTGCGTACCGGAGTTTTCGTCCGAGGTGGTATGCACCCGGACATAATTCAAAAGCCGTTCATAAGCGCGCATAAGGCACACTCCTTTTATATTTCAGTGATGTATACTTCTCAGTTCCTTTATCATACCCTCTTTTCCGACAATTTACAACTGTTTTGCGCGTATTCATATGAAAAGATGAATCCTCATTTTTAAGGTGAACAAAATTCATGCAGCAAAATGCATCCATCTGTGCAGAACGTGCTACAATAGGTACAAAATAAGCCGGGAGGGAAGTTTTATGGCAACAAAAGTCTTTTTTTACACCCTGCGCCCCTACGATGAGCTGGGCATCGCGCAGCGGCTGGCACCGCAGTTGGACGTTGAGTTTGGCTCTACGCAGGAGTATCCCGCGCTGGAAAACGCTGAACTGGCAAAGGGCTATGATGCCGTGTCGGTAACGCCCTGTGATATGAGCGCGCCCATGGTCAAGCGGTTTCACGAGCTAGGAGTAAAGTCCATCTGCTGCCGTTCCATCGGCTATGACCACGTAGACCGCGAGACGGCCCGGGAACTGGGCATGAAGGTGGCAAATGTGGACTACCCGCCAAACGGCGTTGCAAACTTTGCCATTATGCTCATGCTGATGAGCCTGCGCAAGGCAGGGCACATCCTCAAGCGCGGCGAAGCGCAGGACTACTCCCTGCAGGGAAAAATCGGCCGCGATATTTCCACCTGCACTGTGGGTGTGATCGGTACAGGCCGCATTGGCCGCACGGTGCTGCAGCATCTGTCCGGCTTTGGCTGCCGCCTGCTGGCCTACGACCTGTACCCCAACGACGAGGTAAAGAAGATCGCCGAGTATGTGCCGCTGGAGACTCTGCTGGCGGAAAGCGATGTCATCACTCTGCACACCAACGCTACGGAGGAGAATCACCATCTCATCGACACCAAAGCAATTGAGCGCATGAAGCCGGGCGTGACCATCATCAACACCGCCCGCGGCAAGCTGATCGACAGCGATGCACTGATCGCCGGGCTGGAAAGTGGCAAGATTGGCGCGGCGGGCCTGGACGTGCTGGAAAATGAGAACGGCCTGTACTATTATAATCGCATGGGCGATGTGATCCCAAACCCGGAGCTGGCGGTTTTGCGCAGCATGCCCAATGTGATCCTGACCGACCACACGGCTTTCTACACCCACGAGGATGTGGAGAGCATGGTGCGCGGTGTGCTGGAAAGCGCAGTTGCCTTTGAAAAAGGCCAGCCCACCCGGCATGATGTGACGGACCTTTGATTTGTCCGGCAGACGATTTTGAATGGCCGCCGTTGCACTCTGGCCATCTTCAACGGAAACAGTATTTCTGAATAGAGCAGATCCCGGCAGACTGCGGTCTGCCGGGATCTGCATTTTCACGGGAGGGGGTGCAGCGGAAAACGGCATTCCGTTTGCTTGAAGCATCTGCCGGTTGGGACCCTTCCGGTGAAAAAGGGATTCCTGAAAATCCGCAGATTTTCAGGAATCCCCAATAAAAAATAATTATTCCGCTAAAAATGCTCAGAGCAAAGCGGAGAGCATTCAAATGGTAATCAACCCAGACTGATGCCCATGCGGCGGGCGACGGTGAGCAGGTCGCAGTTCTCCGGCACGTTGCGGGTCTTGCCTGCAATGTCGGCCAGACGGTTCTCGGTGACATGGCGGTTCACCATGGCAACGGTCACGCCGTAGCGCTCGATCTCCACCAGCTTTGCCGCATAGCTGCCGAACTGGGTGGCCAGCACACGGTCGTAGGCGCTGGGGCTGCCGCCGCGCTGCATGTGGCCCGGGATGCACACACGGGTCTCCATGCCGGTTTTTTTCTGCACGGCCTGTGCAATGCGGTTGGTGGCGGTGGTGCCAAAGCCTGCCTCGGCGCGCTTTGCCATCCATTCCTTGCGCTTCATGCCGGCTTCCTCGCAGTTGATGGCACCCTCGGCCACAGCGATGATGGAAAAGTTGGAACCCTTCTTTGCGCGGCGTTCCACGGCAGAGCACACACGGTCGATATCATAGGGCTGTTCCGGCAGCAGAATAATATCTGCACCACCTGCAATGCCGGAATACAGCGTCAGCCAGCCGGCCTTGTTGCCCATGATCTCAATGCACATCACGCGGCTGTGGCTGCCTGCGGTGGTGTGAATGCGGTCGATCACATCGGTGGCAATGTCCACGGCGGTGTGGAAGCCGAAGGTCACGTCGGTACCATAGATATCGTTATCAATGGTCTTGGGCAGGCCGATGATGTTCAGACCCTCCTGCGAGAGCAGGTTTGCGGTTTTGTGGGTGCCATTGCCGCCCAGGCACAGCAGGCAGTCCAGCTTGGCTTCCTTGTAGGTCTTTTTCATGGCGGCAACTTTATCAATGTTGTCGTCCTCCACCACACGCATCATTTTAAAGGGGGTGCGCTTGGTGCCCAGAATGGTGCCGCCCAGCGTCAGGATGCCGCGGAAATCGTCCTCGCACATCTCCTTGTAGTCGCCGTTGATCAGGCCGCTGTATCCGTTCAGGATGCCAATGATCTCCACGTTATCGCCCATGCGGGCATACAGTGCTTTTGCTACGCCGCGGATGGTGGCGTTCAGACCCGGACAGTCGCCGCCAGAGGTCAGGATTCCAACACGTTTTTTCATTCAAAAGCCCTCTTTCATTTGGTATTCAGCGCCGCGCGTTCTGCCTTTCAAAGTCAGTCTGCCCGGAGACCTACCTGTTTATAGTATAAGATTATTCCGGATGGGGGCTGCTGTCAAGAGAAGCGCAGAAAATTTACACGCTTCCACGGTGCATTTCTGCGGGCAGGAGAACAGCGGGAAAACTTTTGCAGAAAAAATAAAAAAATGGTTGACAAGCGCGGGCCTTTTGAGTATAATATCCCTTGTCAGCAGCGCACGGCGCGGCAGACAAACTGAATAATGGGGATTTGCATAGTGGTAGTGCGGTAGACTCTGACTCTACTTGTGGGAGTTCGATTCTCTCATCCCCAACCAAGAAAACCGCAGTCTCAACTGGCTGCGGTATTTTCGGGGCATAGCGCAGTTGGTAGCGCGCCTCGTTCGGGACGAGGAGGCCGTGGGTTCAAATCCCGCTGCTCCGACCAAAAAGAACCAGTACACATTCGTGTACTGGTTCTTTTTTGTCTCCGCGCGGGATTTGAACAGGGCGGCGGTGCGAAGCACCGCAAACAAAGCCATAGTATGGCTTTGTTTAGCCCGCGGGTTCCACCGGCTAGGAATGTCTAACAGGGTGCATGCTGCTAGGAGCAGCGGGATCTGCAACCCGAAAAGTTTTGACTTGTGTTCTAAATATGATATACTGGAAAAGCAAAGCCATATTTGGCTGCAGAACGGACAAAAAAAGCGAGGAAAAACAGAAACTATGCAGGAAATAAAAAAGAAAAAACGGGCGGTCGCGCTTTTTGTGATCGTTCTGATCTGCCTTTGCGGCTGGTGGGCTGTGCGGAAAGAGGGGTTCTTTCTGGATGAGATCTACTCCTACGGCCTTGCAAACAGCAGTTATGTTCCGTTTTTAAGCTGGCTCCATGGTGGAGAACAGGTGGCAAACGGCAAGCTGCCGGAGGCAGTGTTCACGCAGAGCGAGTTTCTGAATTATGTTGCCCCGCAGGGAAGCACACGGTTCGACTATGCGTCGGTCTACTATAACCAGACGCAGGACGTTCATCCGCCGCTGTTCTACTTTTTGTTGCACACGGTGTGCTCATTATTTCCGGGCAGCTTTACAAAATGGACGGGTCTGGGGATGAATTTTGTGCTGCTGGGCGGCACGCTGGCAGCGCTGTATGCGCTGGGCATGGAGCTGTTTGCAGACTGGAAAAAAGCATTGTTCGTCTGTGCATTGTATGCGTTCAACCGTGAAATGATCTCGAATGTGACGATGGTGCGCATGTATATGCTCATGACCTTGCTGACGATCCTGCTTGCGCTGCTGGTGGCAAAGTCTCTTCGCAGGCCGTCTGTGCCCAAATATCTTCTGATCGGTGTAACCATCTATCTTGGCATGATGACCCAGTATTTCTTTGTGGTCTATGCCTTCCTGCTGTGCGCAGCATATGACCTTTACCTGATGTTCCGGCGCGAATGGAAAAATGCTGCTGCATTTTCGCTTTCGGCGCTTGCGGGCGTTGGCGGAATGCTGCTCACCTTTCCGTGCTGGTATGCACAGCTGCACTCGCAGGATACGGTTTCGCTGGAGTCAACAGCAAACAATCTGCTGGATCTGGCGCAGTACCCCAAAGGCCCGCTGGAGCTGATCGGCTGGAGCATCGTCGGCTTTGCTGTAGGCGCAGGCATTATGGCCGTGCTGGTCCTGACGAAGCTGGGACAGCGCTGGCTGCCGGGCAAGTTGCGCGGCACTACGCTGATCCCCGGGGATGTCAAGCTGATCACGGTCCCGGCGCTTGCTGCATTTCTGGTTATCGCGGTGATCTCGCCGTATAAGTCGCTGCGGTATGTGTACCATCTGCAGCCGCTGGAAGCGTTGTTTTGTGGCTGCGGCCTTTTCTCCATTCTGGATACGCTGCGTGCAGGCACCAGAAAGCGCATTCTGCAGATCGTGTGCCTTGCAATGGTCGTGCTTGCATTTGTGATCGAGCCGGAGCGCATGTACAGCGGTACTTATAAGATAGACAAAGAACTGGAACAATACAGTCAGGCCGCCTGCGTGGATATTACCGGGGACCTTGGCAGTTTCACTTCCGGCGTGCAGGAGCTTCTCAAATTTCAGGAGGTCTGTGTGGTGCCGGACGATTCCAGTGAGCTGCTGGTGCAGTATAACACCGGCGAAAATGATACGCTGGTGCTGTTCATTGGAGGCCGGGGGCTGTGGCAGTTCGTGACGGCAGAACAGGTGGAGCAGATCACGGCCCAGAACATGGAAACTGCGTGGAACGTTGCCCGACAGGGCGGCTATGAGGATGTTTCGCTGCTGGCAACGCAGGAGTTTGAACAGATCTTTGTTTTGAAAAAGTGAACGCTTTGCGGCACAGCAGAAGGGAAAACTGCCTTTTTTGCGCGTGCTATATCGTTTTAAGGTAAAGTGTGCTAGAATAGTACCATCAACGATTCAGGAGGGTATCCCATGCTCAAACGACTGCGCAAAGCGCACCCGATCTTATTCTGCGTTCTGGCAGAAGTGGTCTTTCTGGCAAGCCTGTTCGTAACAGATCTTGTCTTTACCATTGCATTGGTTCTTTTTCGGGCGGATTTTGCGTCCATTGATACATACCTCTACAGCACTCTGCAGGAGCTGGTGGGGGCCATGGTGGCAGTGCTGTTTCTGGTACGGACAGACCGTGCTGGGCTGCTGCGCCGCCGCGGCAGCGGCTTTTTCAATGGCCTGCTGGTGGGCATGTACCCGCTGGTGTTCATTGGCTACAATGCCTTTGGGTCGCTGGTGCTGGGCCGGCCGGAGAACGGCGTGTTGCAGCCTGCGGCACGCATCGGCACCTTCCTTGTCAGCATGGCCATGGTGGGTGTGGCCGAGGAATTCATCTTCCGCGGTGTCATTGCCCAGACCCTGCTGGAGCACTTTGGCACCAGCCGCGCCGGTGTGTGGAAGGCCTGCCTTTTGTCCGGTGTGCTGTTTGGTGCGGCGCACCTGACCAATATCCTCAGTTCGGCACCCTTCGGTGTGCTGATGCAGTGCGTGTTTGCAGCATCGCTGGGCACTCTTTTTGCGGCAATCTACTTCCGCACCGGCAATTTGTGGGTGACGGTATTCCTGCATGGTGCCATGGATATTTCGTCCATGCTCATCGGTGGGCTGTACGGCACCACTACCGTGGCCGATGCGGTGAGCGGCTACGATGCATCCATGCTGCTTTCGGTGCTGCTGTATCTGATCCCCACCGCAGTTCTGCTGCGCAAAAAGAAGCTGCCGGAGGTACAGCTGTACTGGCACCAGTACGTAAAAAAATAAAGGCAGGATGCAAAAAATATCCTTGCATTTTGCACAGGGTTCTGGTATACTGTATCTGTTACCGTGGTACGGGGTTGGGAGTATGCCCGCTTTTTGGGAATGCCGTTTCCCGCCGCTGTTCCATTGGCACATAAAATTTTATAAAGAGGTATGTAACTATGAACAAGCAGGAAGTTATGGCCAAAGTCGCTCTGACCGAGAAGGACACTGGCTCTCCCGAAGTGCAGGTCGCTCTGCTGACCGCTCACATCAACGAGCTGAACGAGCACCTGAAGAAGAACCCGAACGATCACCACAGCCGCCGCGGCCTGATGAAGATGGTTGGCCGCCGCCGCAATCTGCTGGCTTATCTCCAGAAGAAGGACATCGAGCGTTACCGTGCTCTGATCGCAACTCTGGGTCTGCGTAAGTAATTTAAACAGAGGGCAGGTACCGCAAAGGTGCCTGCCTTTTGCTTTTGTATACAAATGGCAGCGGCTGCGTATTGCAGCAGTAAATCGAACGCCTGTGCCCCGAATGCTTTTTCATGGCGCGGACGGCTCACATCAACGGCAGAGACATTCCCCCGGTGGGGGAAATATCTCAAACAAAACCGGATGTGAACGGCACGGACGCTGGATTTATTGCTATGATGCGCGTGCCACCGCCTTTTGGATAGAAAAAATCCGAAAAAACAAGGAGGCAAAAACAATGGCAATTGAATTTGGTTCCCGCAGAGAGACCTTTGAGAACTACAAGGTCTACGAGACCATGCTGGCAGGCCGCCCGTTCAAGGTAGAAATGGGCAAAATGTGCGGTCTGTCCAACGCCAGTGCGCTGATCCGCTACGGCGAGACCTGCGTTCTGTGCAATGTGGTCATGAGCCCCAAGCCCCGCGAAGGCGTGGATTTCTTCCCGCTGAACGTGGAGTATGAGGAAAAGCTCTACGCCGCAGGCCGCATCCCCGGCAGCTTTATGCGCCGTGAGGGCCGCCCCGGTGAGCGCGCCATCCTGACCAGCCGCGTGGTGGACCGCCCCATGCGCCCGCTGTTCCCCAAGGAAATGCGCAACGACGTGTGCATCACCATGACCGTCATGAGTCTGGACCCCGACTGCAGCCCTGAGATCGCCGGTATGATCGGTGCTTCTCTGGTCACTGCCGTGTCCGACATCCCGTGGAACGGCCCCATCGGCGGCGTGCAGGTGGGTCTGGTGGACGGCGAGATCGTGCTGAACCCCACGCAGGAACAGCGCAAGGTGAGCGACCTTGCCCTGACCGTTGCCGCCACCATGGATAAGATCGTCATGATCGAGGCCGGTGCCAACGAGGTGGACGAGGACACCATGCTGAACGCCATCAAGGCCGCTCACGTGGAGATCAAAAAGATCATCGAGTTCATCAACCGCATCGTGGCCGAGCGCGGTAAGCCGAAGATCGATTTTCAGGTGGTGGGTCTGGATATGGACGTGTTCCACGCCATCCAGAACAAGTATCTGGACGACTTCAAGGCCGCTATGGACACCGACGACAAGAATGTGCGCGATGCCGCTCTGCTGCCCATCATGGACAAGATCGCCGAGGAGTACCCCGATCTGACCGCTGCAGACCTTGATCTGGTCAGCTACAAGATGCAGAAGTTCGTGGTGCGCCGCTGGCTGCTGGACGAGGGCAAGCGCGTGGACGGCCGCGGCATCAACGAGATCCGCCCGCTGGCTGCCGAAGTGGGTATCCTGCCCCGCGTGCACGGCTCCGGCATGTTCACCCGCGGCCAGACGCAGGTGCTCACCACCTGCACTCTGGGCGGCACCAAGGACAACCAGCTCATGGACGACCTGACCGACGAGCAGACCAAGCGCTATATCCATCACTACAATTTCCCGCCGTACTCTGTGGGCGAGGCCCGCGCACCGCGCAGCCCCGGCCGCCGCGAGATCGGCCATGGCGCACTGGCAGAGCGTGCTCTGGTGCCCGTGCTGCCCTCTCTGGAAGAGTTCCCCTATACCATCCGCTGCGTGTCTGAGGTGCTCTCTTCCAATGGCTCCACCTCTCAGGCATCCATCTGCGGCTCTACGCTGGCCCTGATGGATGCAGGCGTGCCCATCAAAGCACCCGTTGCCGGCATTTCCTGTGGTCTGATCACCGAGGGTGACCGCTGGATGACCATGCTGGACATTCAGGGCGTGGAGGACTTCCACGGCGATATGGACTTCAAGGTGGGCGGCACCCGCAAGGGCATCACTGCCATCCAGATGGACATCAAGATCGATGGCCTGACCTACGACATCATTGCCGAGGCCTTTGAGAAGTGCCGCAAGGGCCGCCTGTATATTCTGGACGAGATCATCAAGCCGGTGATCGCAGAACCTCGCCATGAACTGAGCCGCTACGCACCCAAGATGTTCAGCATGATGATCCCCACCGATAAGATCAAGGACGTGATCGGTAAGGGCGGCAAGGTCATTCAGGACATCTGCGCTACCTGCAACTGCAAGATCGACGTGCAGGAGGACGGCCATGTGTTCGTCTCTGCTGTGGATCAGGAGGACGCAAAGCGCGCCATCTTTACCATCAAGACCATTGTGGAGGACCCCGAGATCGGTGCCATCTACAAGGGTAAAGTGACCCGCCTGATGAACTTTGGTGCCTTCGTTGAGATCGCACCGGGCAAGGAAGGTCTGGTTCACATCTCCAAGCTGGACACCAAGCGTGTGGAGCGCGTGGAGGATGTGGTGGCTGTGGGCGATGCCATCGTGGTCAAGGTGACCGACATCGACCAGCAGGGCCGTATCAACCTGAGCCGCCGCGATGCCATTCTGGCGCTGGAAGCCAAGCGCGCCGAGCAGCAGGCACAGCAGCAGTAAACCCTGACTGCATAAAAGAAACCGAAAAAGAGGACCCGATGCAGATGCATCGGGTCCTTTTTGTTGTATCAGAAGAAAATTATACTGTGCGGTATTTGCGATCCAGCGCCCAGCCGAATGCAAACAGCACCACACCACTGACAGCCAGCACCGGCACGGGCCAGTTCAGCTGACCGGTCTGCGGCAGACCGCTCATTGCCGGGTTATCCGGGTGGCCCGGCAGAACGGGGCTGTCTGGATTACCGGGTGCTACCGGATGATCCGGATGGCCCGGAGCCACGGGATTGTCCGGGTGGCCCGGAGCCACGGGATTGTCCGGATTACCGGGAGAGACCGGGTTATCCGGGTTGTCCGGCGGGGTAGGCGTATCAGGATAATCGGGCGTAGGCGGGGTAGGGGGCGTAGGCGGCGTGTCCGGCTTGGTGGGGGTGTAAGCACCCACCTTGGGGCTGGCATCCACCGTATAATTCCACTTGCCATCCTCCGCCATGGGCAGAGAGACAAGGAACGGATTGATCGGCTCATAGCCCTTGGAAGCCTCGGTCTGCACGATCAGATACAGGCCCAGCTCCAGACCACGGAAGGTTACGCTGCCGTCCGCATCAATGGTCTTTGTGGTGCCCTCGGCGCTTTGGGGCAGATACTCCTGCAGCTGGGCCGCAAGGGTGCTGTCGGTCAAATCACCCAGCGCAATGCCGCAGCCGTAGAAATCGCCGCAGTATTCATAGCTCAGGTTGCCGTTTTGGCGCTTTACCTCGGCCACACGGTACAAAGTGAGCTTGCCGCCGCTCAGCGCCTTATCGTTGGCGCTGTCGTACAGCGTAACGCGGATGGTGCCGGTAGTGGGATTGCCGCTGCTGTCCACCAGCTTGATGTTTGCGCTGGTGGCAAGGGCAGGCAGCGCACTTGTTACCAGAAGGCACAGCACCAAAAGCAGGGCCGCAGCGTGCTTTTTGAGATCAGTGCGTTTCATGTTTTTCACCTCTTGTAGATTTGCGTTTGCGGTTGGAGAACAGCAGCCAGAGCAGCAGCACCAGCAGCAGGGGCAGTGCCATGATGGGAGCTGTGATGATCGGTTCGATCTTGATGGCATCGGCTGTTACACGGATGTGCTTGAGCTTGTCCGGCGTTTCGATGCGGCGTCCGCGCACCAGAAGGCGGTGGGAGTTGATGCCGTAGGGGGTGCAGGTCATCAGGGTGACGTAATCCTTACCGTCCACCACCTTGAGGTTGTCCGTCTCGGTGGGCAGAACGATGGAGATGTTGTCCACCTCATAGGTCAGCACCCGGTCCAGCACCGTGATGGTGAAGGTGTCGCCCACTTCCAGCTGGTCCAGATTGGTGAACAGCTTGGCGCTGGGCAGGCCGCGGTGGGCCGAAATGACCGCGTGGGTGCTGCCGCCGCCCACCGGCAGGCTGGTGCCCTCCAAGTGGCCTGCGGCGATCTGCAGCACGCCATCGCTGGTGCCGTGGTAGATGGGCAGCTCCACACCGATCTTTTCAATGGTGATGTAGCCCATGATGCCGGTGCCGGTGACATCCAGCGTGCTTTCGTAGGTGGGAAAGCGCTGCGGGAAATACAAAGCGTCCGGGTCGGCGGCGATCTGCGCATTGAACGCATCTGCCGCCTCGAAATAGGCGCTGTAGTCGGCATCGGTCAGATTGTCCACATCCTCGGCATAGGTGGCCACAGCACGGGACTGATGCAGCTGGTTGACGTAATCGCTGAGGGTGGGGTATAACATCACGGATAGACCCACGAAAAAGACGAGGATCAGGATGATAGTGCTTTTGTTCTTTTTCATGGGCTACTCCCTAATGTTATAAGGATAGGAGCGGGGGCCTTGCGGCCCCTTTGCTCCGGGTTCTTGGGGGAAATGGAGCTTACTTGTTCTCCATGCGCTTCTTGGTGACCAGCAGAACGATGGCCGCAACCATCAGGCCGCCGCCGACCACATAGAAGATGGTAGTGCCGATGCCGCCGGTGGAGGGCAGGGTAATGCCGCCGGCTTTTATGTTGACGATATCATTCGTCAGGTTGGAGCCTTCAAGATTAACCTGATCATTTCTGGAGTGGTCTGCTTTGATGGTCACTGGGATTACTTTGCAGGCACTGTAACCGTCAGGAGGGGTGATCTCCTTCAGGTAGTAAGTACCTGCGTCCAGACCCTTAACGTTGAACGTGCCATTAGCGGCAGATTTCATTTCAACAGCTTCTTTACCGAGTACGTCCTTGATGGGGTAGTAGAAGCCGTCTTTCTGGTAGAGTTGTACTTCACTTTGATCAGTGCAAGCTTCATCGCTGTACAGACGGAAGCATGCACCCTCCAGTGCGGGACCTTTCTCAGTGTCCTGATGCTTGGTGTTGTTCAGCTGGTAGGTGTACACATAGACTGGAGTGCTTTCGGGAGTTTTACCAATGGATGACTCGTCTTTGGGATTGTTGGAATAGGTAAGATAAACTTTATTTATGTTACTAGTAGAACCACCTGCAGTATTGACATAGGCTTTGTCGTTCAGGTGTGCAGTGTAGGTAACCGTAATCGTAGCGCCGTCATTCAAATCAAACCCTGCGTCTTTGGCACAGGCCTTAACATCAATGTTTACCACAAAAGAGTTTTGACTTTCAAGATCGGTAGTATCAATGGTATACTTCGAAGAATCGGTGATATTATAGGTGTTGCCATTGGATTTAATGACTACACTATCGAGTTCGTCATCTTTGTCATAAGTAATGCCATCGGACAGGGTATCATGAAAGATAACCGAGTACTTATCATAGTAATCGTAAGCACGGTTAGTGCTGTCGGGCAAGGTAGCGGTCAGCTGGAACTGGAACTTTTCGTTGATCGCATGGTCAGCGCTGGAACCAAAACCTCCTGTGCTGGTGCCATCCGGATTGTCATAAACTTTCTTCTCAACAGTGGGCTTTTCGGCCTTAGGCGTAATTGGAACGTTCCAGTTTCCTTTGGTAACCATCAGCAGGAAGGAATTGTAGGAATGATAGGAATCGTCTTTGGAAAAGTCGGTAGTATCAACGAACAGATAATAACCTGCCTTGGCCTCGGGAATGGTGAGGGCATTGCTACCAGCTCGAACGACGTATGTCGGGTTTGCATCATTCGAGTAGAGATAGTGGCATACAAAACGCGCGAAAGCGATGCTGTAATCATCGGAATCATGCCATTGGCTGATAACCGCAAGAACTTCCTGAGCAGATTTGGCATTGGTAAACAGAGGGCCGATATGATCAGCTTCCCTCAATTTGTTCAGAAAATCATCAGAATTATTGATGATGTTGCTGCCCCAATCAACGTTGGAAATCTTAAAGTCTTTAATATTATTACCCTCAACATCACCCTTGAAGATCTGGAAAGCGCTGTAAGTGTGATGTGAGTCGACGTCCCCCTCACTGTTTTCTGCAAACGCCGGGATCGCCATGGCGCACACCATGGCAACTGCCAGCAGTGCGGCCAGCAGCTTTTTGATTACTTTCTTCATCATGATTTGCGAAAGTCTCCTTTCAAGTTTTTCTGATTCCTATTTTCAGGGTCTGCTTCCGGCGCAGAATCAATTTTGCCGCCGTGTCAGGAAGGATGCAGGCTTTTTAACGTGCCCCCCTTTCGCGTCTGCGCTTTCTGCAAACCCCGCACACCAGAGCGGCAAGCATCAGCGCACCGCCGCCTGCTGTATACAGTTTGGTACCGGCCCCGCCGGTAGAGGGAAGTTCGTAGTCGGACGGATCGGCCTGACTGGTGATCACAAGGCTGTCGGTTTTTACCGACTCTTCGGCATCATCGCTGATGGTCGTGTCCAGAATCTTGATGTTATTGATTACTTCACCGTCAACAGCCGTTTCGCCAACGTCCTTCAGCTTGACGGTGTAGCAGATAGAATAGGTGCCTGCGGCAATGGGGGAACCGGCAGAACCCAAGGTGATCTTGCGCTCACCATTATCATCTTCCCAAGTGATGCGGAGCGCTGTATCGTCTTCTTTCATGCTGAGCTGGAGCGAGTCTTCGACATATTCGGCGGTTACGCCGGTGGGCAGGGTCATGCTGTCCGCAAGCGTCAGCGGGCCGGCCTGTTCGTTCTTGACCACAAGCGTAACAGTGTAATCCAGGTAGGCATCGCTGCCATTGTAGCGCGGGTCCTTCACGCTCTGGTTAAGGTCATAGTTCTTATCGTCTTTTTTATCCTCATCGGGGGTTTTATCCGGGTTGATGGTGATATCAAGGGCGTAATCTTTGTTGACCTCGATCTGATTAAAGCCGCTGCTGGTGACCTCGCTCTGGTTCCACTGGAAATTGAAGGCAACGTTGCTGGTGACCTTGGCATCGGAAGTATCCGCGCCTGCGGCTGCCTCCTCTTTCTGCTGGATATAGTTTTGGTCGTACCGCAGCACGGCGTACCAGCAGCCGTCATTCCCCTTGAGCAGCTGGTAGCTGCCGCAGGTGCCATAATTGCCGGTATCTTCCAGTTTGCCGGAGATAAGCTCATCGTTCAGCACATCAAAGCTCTTGGGCAGCTTAACATGGACACAGTAGCCGTTTTTCTGGATCGCTTGGGCCGGGATATCTGTGACGGTCAGGCTGCTGTGCAGAAGCTCCGAAATGGTGGTGACGTTGGTATCCTCGTATTCAGTGCCATTCTTGCGCTGCACCGTCAGAGCAGTGAGGTAATCCAGTGCATCCAGACCTTTGATGGTGGTAATGGCACCTGCGTCATCTTCGACTTTGAAATCCGGCGTAGCAACGCCGTAATCGGCCTGCTGCGCATTTGCCACAGACACCAGCGTTGTCACCTGCGAAGCATTCAGCGTGACTTCAGCCACCTTGCCATCCACATCGCCGGAGATCACGGTCAGGGTGCCGAAATCTTCGTCCACATCGCTCACGATGCCAACGGTGCTGGTATCCACGGTGTATTCCTCAATGTGGGGCGCGGTGTCGGTGGTGGCCGCAGCATCCATGGAGAGCAGGGCAATGTCGGCATCGGCGGAATCATCCTGCACCTGCAACGGCTGGCTTTCCACGGCCACAGCCTTGGTCACGGTGCCATTGTAAATGACGATATCACCGGGCATTGCGGCATCAGACGGCAGATCACCGTCAAAATCCATGGCATAGCCGCTGCCGGTCTCTTCGTTGTACAGCACGCTGCGCAGCTGGCTGTGCAAAGACAGTACGCTGGAAACCTGCGGGATCGCGCTCTGGGGGATGCCGGCATAGTTCAGGCAGTAGGAGAGGAACATTACATCCCACGAACCGTAGGAATTGCCGTACCATGCACCGTAGCGGGTATAATAATGTACGGTGGTGCCGTCGGCATCGTCCAGCTTAAAGTTTTTCTCGCTCTGCTCATAGCCCAGTTGACCCTGTGCCACGGTGAGCAGGTCTTCGTTCCACATGCCGGTCAGGGCAGTGCCAGTCTTGTCCAGCCAGTCGTCCTCGTCCTGCGTGCCGTCCAGCGGGTCGGACAGGCAGTTCACCGTGTGGTGATGCTCCGGCAGGCCGCAGACCAGCACTTCCTCGTAGCAGGCATCGGTGTGGTGGTGCACCGGGGTCTCGGTTACAGGATCGACCACCACGGGCTTTGCGGCCACCGGCTCCTCAAACAGGGCCACCGGGTCATAATCAGGGTTCACTTCTTCTACAAGCTCGCCCTCTTCCAGACCGCACACCAGCTCATAGGTGGTGGTGTAGCAGCTGTCGTCGTGGGTGTGCTCGAACAGATCACAGATCAGGCTGCCGTCCTCGGGGTCAAAGCAGTCGTCGGTGTGCTCGTGCTCTTCTTCCCGGCAGGTCAGCTCCTGCACTTCCTGGTAGCAGTCGTCGGTGTGCTCATGGGGCACAAAGATGTACTCCGGCTCTGCGGAATAGGCTGCAATGTCGGGATCATCCGCATCCACGCCGGACGCATCATCATCCATGTCGAATGTATCATCAAAAGACATGCCGTCGTCCGTCATGGTGGCGTTCCAGTCCTCCGGTTCGCCTTCCTCATAGCCGCACACCAGCTGCTTTTCATAGCAGGCAGCGGTGTGCTCGTGCTCCAACTCACCGCACAGATATTCGGCCGTTTTGGCAATGCCCACGCCGTGCAGCTGCCAGTTCACGAACAGGCTGGTGGTAAGCGCCAGTGCCAGCAGCAGCGCAGTATAGCGTCTGGCGCGCTGGTGGTTCCGACGGAACTTTTTCTGATATTCTTTCACAATATCCCGCATGATTCCTAAACCTCCTTAGTGGATCAACGAGAAGTTGGACAAGGGCCATACCCGCAAAAAAACCTTGCCTACGATCTGACTTCTTTCCACACAGCCGATCACACTGCTGCGGCTGTCAATGGAGGTGGCCCGATGGTCACCCAGTACGAAATACCGGTTTTCCGGCACCTGATAGGGAAATTTGATGTCGCATTCGCCCAGAGCCAGTTCATCTACATATGGCTCATCCAGCGTCTGGCCGTTCACAGTGACCACACCGTCCTCGTCCAGTTCGATCACATCACCGGGCAGGCCGATGATGCGCTTGAGCAGAAGCTTGTTCTGCCAGTAAAATCCGCAAAGGTCGCCGGTCTTCATGTCGCTGCCCTTGACCAGCAGAATGATGTCCCGGTCCTGCAGAGTGGGGTTCATGCTGTCACCGGAGACCTGCAGCACCGGCAGAAACAGGGTGGCCAGCAGCACGGCAACGGCCGCGACCACCAGCAGCGTGTAGACCGTGCTGCGCAGCACCCGCATATAACGGCTGCGGTAGGCCAGACGTTCGCGCTCTGCTTCCACCTCTGCTGTGGATGGAATGGGCGTGAACCTGATCTTTTGCTCTTTCATTTGGCACGCTCCTCCGGCAGGAATTCCGTGCTGTGATAGCCGTCCAGCAGTTCGCTGGCCCGGCGGTCAAAAGCGGCCCGGCGCTGCTGGATCTCCTGCTGCGTCCGGGCAAGCATTGCCTTGCAGTCCGCTTCGGTCTGGGCGCGCTTGCGTGCAGCGGCTTCCGTTTCCGCGTCGCACTGCTGCTGGGTGCGGGCCTTCAGGTTCGCAGCCTCGGTCTGTGCCTGTGCAAGGATCTGCTGGGCTTCGGCTTCCGCCTGAGCGCGCAGAGCGCTGGCAGCGGCATCGGTGTTTTTGTTTGCTGCGAGCACCGATGCAACGTATTCATCAGCCGCAGCCTGCGCCGCTTCAAACACCTTGTTCAGCTCCAGTGCAGCCTGCGCAATGGAACCTGCGTTTTCAATATGGATCTGCCGTTCCTGCAGCTGGGCAGACAGGGCAGCGTTTTCTGCCCGGAGCCGGTCCTCGCTCTGCTTGAGCGCCAGAATGATCTCGACTAATTCGGTGCGGCGCATGTGCCGCAGTTCACGGTCTGGCATAATGATCGATTTCTCCCGCAAAAAGTGGTCGGATTGGGCGAACGAAAACTTTCGACAAATACGAAAATTTTCGCACCACAAAACCACATTTGATATATCAGTTTTCGGCGTGAAAGCGCCAGTTTGATGAATGACCTTCCACCTTATATGTTAGCACAGTATGCGTAACAAAAGCGTAACAAAAATGCCTTTTCCGTGCATTTTTTTCCCAAAGCCAAAGAAAAATTGTTTCTTTTGATGTAAACGATTACACCGGACTGAAAATGCGTTAAAAACAAAAAGAACTGTCCTCACAACGGAGACAGTTCTTGAAAAACAGATGAAAATAGAAGCCGGATCAGAAGCTCTTCAGCAGATCGCCCAGAGTCAGGAAGGACTGGTAGATCACGTTGACATTGTTGATGATGGAGCTTGCACCGGAGAAGATGCGGGCAATGGCGTTGAACACCTTACCGACATTCAGGAAGCTGTTGTAAGCGTCGCGGGCACCACCGTCCAGATAGACCATTTCCTCTTCGCTGATGGAGGCATAGTTTGCGGGCAGTTTCATAGTAGACATGGAGATTTTCCTTTCTATTGATAAAATTGATACAGTGTGTGAAAAGACTTAAATAAAGGCAGCCACGGCCAGCGTGGTGATCAGAGCACCGGCTACCGTCAGAACGCTCAGAATCGGGCCGTCATCGTATTCCTGCGCGGTCTGTTCCGGCTGAGCGGGCGTGGATGTGCTGGTGGAAGTGGTGGCATTTTTCACGGTCCAGTGTGCGTACACAGTGGTATCACCGGTAAACACCGTAGAGGTGCTGATTTTTGTGCCGCCCACCGGCTCGGTATACCAGCCGTCAAAGGTGTAGCCTTCCAGCGTAGGCTGCGCGGGCAGGGCACTGAGTTTGCCGCTCAGATTGGTGGTGACTGCCACAGTGGAGCTGCTGCCGCCCATGGCATCCAAACCAATGGTGTAGACCTGCGAATCCTTGTCTTCTGCGGCAAAGGCAGAGGGCAGTGCACAGCAGAGCAGTGCAGCGCTGAGCAGACCGAGGACCAGCATTTTCAAGATCTTTTTCATATGACTCCTCGCTTTCCTGACGAATTGGGATGTGGTGCCTGCCGGGAACGGAAACACCAGAACAGACCTCGATGTCCCCGCCATGAGGCAGTAGACGAAAAAGCCGGGAAGAGGAGGTTTATTCAATCCTATATTTACCACATATAGTGTAACAAAAGTGCAACAAAATGGGCGTATTCTGTTGTTATGATGAAAAAAATTGGTTTTTCACAAATTGCAGGCTGCAAAAGGCGGCACAGAGCCGCCGCAAAAGCGGAAAAGTGGAACCTTCCCCTTGTGGAAAAACAAAGAATATGGTATAATATCTTGCACGATGCGCCATCGCCAAGCGGTAAGGCAGGGGACTTTGACTCCCCCATCGTAGGTTCGACTCCTGCTGGCGCAACCAAAAGCCCCGTCATCCTGAAAAGGCTGACGGGGCTTTTTGCATCACTTTTCCACAAAATGCGGCTGAACGGTGCAAAGCTCAGCGGCGGCGGATCTTTCTGGTGGGCTTGCGGCGGTTCCAGTTGTTCAAAAGGACCCACGCAAAGTAGATGATGATGGAAATAATACTCAATGTTATTACAACTTTGAGGTACAGACTGCCTAAGAATTCCTGAAAACGCGCCACCGTGAACAGCAGCGGGTTCAGGCTGACGTCCTGCCCGGCGATCAGGTCCACCACGCCAATGGTCTCACCGGCAAGCTTCAGCTCCACGGTACCCACCACATCGCCCTGCTGGATGGGCGCACTGACCGCATCCGGCAGGTGGAAATATTTCTGGGTCACGCTGCCGTCGCCGGTGGAGGGCAGCAGGGTCATCATGCTGTCGGCGGGATACAGCTGCAGGGAGCTGGTATCGGAGGAATACTTCACCGGGATCTCGGCCAGCGTAAGGTCGGTGTCCAGCGCGGCCTGAATGGAAAAGCTGTCGAACACCCAGTCCATCAGCTTCACGGTCTCGCACAGGGCCGGGCGACGGTTGGCGTAGCCGAAATCGTCGCAGGTGTCCGGGCTTTGCATCACGCAGAAAATATAGGTGGCACCATCCTTATTGGCCCATGAAACATAGCTCTGATTGCCACTGTCGCTTTTGAATGCGGTCACATCGCACATGCCGCCCTGCATGGCGCTGCGGTAGTATTTGCCGCCGCTGGATTTGCTCAGCGCGGCGTTCTGGCTGACCAGAACAGACGAAGAACGGTGTTTTTCTTTGGCGGGCATGGTAAAGCTGGGCGCACCGGAAACCTCCACAAAGGCATCAAAGCTCATCAGATAGCGCAGGATCAGGTACATATCCACGGCACAGGTCACGTTGCCGCTGTCGATGCCGCAGGCATCCGTCCAGGTGCTGCCGGTGGTGCCGATGCGCTGGGACAGGATGTTCATCTGGCTCACCCAGCCCGCGAGGTCGCCGCCGGAAAGGGCGTAGGCAAGGCCCATGGCGGCTTCGTTGGCGTTGCGGGTCAGCATGGCGTACATGGCTTCGCGGTAGGTAAAGGTCTCGTTGGAGCGCATATCGGCGTTGTTGGTGTTATAAACGTAATCCGAGATGGCAAAGGGCATCTGGAAGGTGTCGTCCAGATGGTCGGCATAGTTGGTCAGCAGCAGGGCAATGGTCATGTACTTTGTCAGACCACCGGCGGATACCTGCTTTGTGCTGTCCTTATCATAGACGATGATATTGGTATCGGTGTTGACGATATAGGCACTCTGTGCCTGCACCTGATAGACCGGGGTGGGGTCGAACATAGCCCCGGCGGGCAGTACGAGGCAGCTGAACAGGACAGCGAACGACAAAACCAGCGCAAAAATACGTTTCATGTGGACAATTCCTTTAAAAAGCGATAATATAAAACAACAGGCAGCACGGCACAGGTGCAGTGCGCCGGGTAAGAACGAGATCACAGCGGAAGGCTGTATTCTTTATAATAACAGGTTTGGCGGGGTGTGACAAGGCTTATTGTGCCGATTTCACATCCGGTCAGGGAGGACAGGAATGGTATATCTGACAGGGGACACCCACGGCGACATCGACCGCTTCAAGCACGGCAAGCTGCGCTGGCTGGGCAAACGGGATACCGTGGTGGTACTGGGCGACTTTGGCTTTGTGTGGGACGGCAGCAAGGAGGAACAGAAAAAGCTGGATTGGCTGCGCAAGCGCCCGTATACCCTGCTGTTTCTGGACGGCAGCCACGAAAACTACGACCTTTTGAAGCAGTATCCCACCGAGGAACGCTTTGGCGGGAAGGTGCAGGCACTGGGTGGCAATGTGTACCATGTGTGCCGCGGCAGTGTGCTGGAATTGGAGAATAAAAAATACCTGTGCTTTGGCGGTGCGGAAAGCCAGGATGTGGAGGATCGGGAACCCGGCGTGAACTGGTGGAGGGAAGAAATGCCTTCGGAGGAGGAATACGCCTTTTGTGAGGAGAACCTTGCAGCGTGCGATTACAAAGTGGATTATGTGCTGACCCACGATGCGCCAAGCAGATTTTTGGATTTTACCGCCCTTGCCAGCGGCGAGACTAACCAGCTGCACAGCTTTCTGGATAAAATTTTGTTGAAGCTGACCTACGACAAGTGGTTTTTTGGCTGCTACCATAAGGATACCCAGCTTTCCACCAAAAGCCGCTGCGTGTTCTGCGATGTGATAAGCATGGGCGAACGGCACGCAAAGCGTTCCGTTCGGTAACAGGGGCCGCTGCACCAGCCGTGCAGCGGCTTTTGCATTTGCTGTTGCTTGTGCGCAAAAAACCTCCGGATCAGTTCATGGCTCCGGCTTTCTCGAACATCTGCTGCACCTGCTGTTCCAGCAGTGCGTGCTCCGGCGCTTCCAGCAGCGGGTCGTCGGCCAGCATGGCAACGGCTTCCGCCTGCGCAGCGTGCAGGGTGCGGGTGTCGTTCATCAGGTCGGCGATCTGCAGGGTGGGCAGGCCGTGCTGGCGGCTGCCGAAAAAGTCGCCGGGGCCGCGGGTCTCCAGATCGTACTGCGCCACCGCAAAGCCGTCCGTGGTGCTGCACAAAAATTTCAGCCGCTTTTGTACGTTTTCGCTTTGGTTGTCGCTGACAAGGAAGCACCAGCTCTCCGCAGCACCGCGTCCCACGCGGCCGCGCAGCTGGTGCAGGGCGCTCAGACCGTAGCGCTCTGCGTTTTCAATCACCATTACGCTGGCATTGGGCACATCCACACCCACCTCAATGACGGTGGTGGACACCAGTGCGTCCAGCCGTCCGGCTTTGAAGTCCTCCATCACGGCAGCTTTCTCCTTGGGTTTGAGCTTGCCGTGCATCAGGCCTACCCGGCGCTCCGGCAGCAGGGCTTTGGCAATGTCCTCGTAGTAGCTCTTAACGGCGTTCAGCCCGCCATCCGGTGTGTCTTCGATGGCGGGGCAGACCAGATACACCTGCCGCCCGCGCCCGATCTCCTGATCGAGAAAATGGTAGAGGTCGCGCCGCTTTTTGCCGGTGATGCAGCGGGTCTTGACCGGTGTGCGGCCCGGCGGCAGCTCGTCCAGAATGGAGATGTCCAAATCGCCGTAGATGAGCAGGCCCAGCGTGCGGGGAATGGGCGTTGCGCTCATCACCAGCAGGTGCGGATTCGCGGCCTTTTCAGCCAGCATCCCGCGCTGCCGTACCCCAAAGCGGTGCTGCTCGTCGATCACGGCAAGACCAAGCCGGGCAAATTCTACGCCTTCGCTGAGGATGGCGTGGGTGCCCACCACAAGGTCGGCTTCGTCGTTCCGGATGGCGGAAAGGGTGGTGCGGCGTGCAGCGGCCTTCATGCCGCCGGTCAGCAGGGCCACCCGCATCCCGAAGGGGGCAAGCATCCGGTTCAGGCCTTCGGCGTGCTGGGTGGCCAGAATTTCTGTCGGGGCCAGCAGCGCGGCCTGATACCCCGCCCGGATGCAGGCCCAGATGGCGGCAGCCGCCACCAGCGTTTTTCCGCTGCCCACATCGCCCTGCAAAAGGCGGTTCATGGAAGTCTCGCCCGCCATGTCGGCCAGAATCTCGCTCACGGCCCGGCGCTGGGCTCCGGTGGGGGAGAAGGGCAGGCTGGCCCAGAACAGGGACGGGTCGGCAAGCTGCATGGGCGCACCGGTGGCAGCGGCACCCCGGTTTTTCATCCGGCCAATGCCCAGCTGCAAAACCAGAAGTTCTTCATAGATCAGCCGCCGCCGGGCTGCATAGGCCTGCTCTTCGGTGGCAGGGCAATGGATGGCCCGCACGGCATCTGCCTTGGAGAGCAGACGGTATTTTGCCAGCATTTCCGGCGGAAGAGGGTCGGGCAGAAGCTCTGCATGGGGCAGCAGCTGCCGCACGCACTTAGCGATGGCATTGCTGGTCAGGCCCTCGGTCTGGGGGTAGACCGCTTCAAAGGGAGAAGCCTTGATCTGCTCGGCGGTGCGCACCTGCGGGTTGACCATCTGGCGGCGCAGCATCCCGCCGGTAACGATGCCCTGAAAATAATATTCCTGCCCAAGCTGCAGCTTCTGGGCGGCATACGGATTATTGAACCATGTGATTTCCAGACTGGACACATCGTCCCCGGCAGTGATGCGCTCCATCCGCCGCCCGCCCGGCAGGATACGCCCGCCGGGTTTGGCGAACACCTCGGCCCTGACGACGCACTCCACATCGGTGGGCGCTTCGGCGATGGAATAGGGTTTGGTGAAGTCGATATATCTGCGCGGGTAGTGGCACAGCAGGTCGGCCAGCGTCACGATGCCCAGCTTCTCGAACCGCTCAGCGGTCTTGGGGCCAACGCCCTTCAGATAGCGCACCGGCGTATCCGGGGTGAGGGTGGTATGGTTTTCGGCGGGCATGGCGTGTCAGCTCCTTTCCTGGATGCAATATAGCCATTGTAACACGGAGCGGCAGCGGATGCAAATGGCCCAAAAAGGAAAAACCGGCAGGACCTTTGCCTTTGGGCAGGAACTGTGGTACACTCGGAAGAAAAAGAGGGGAGAATATTTATGGAGATCCGTAAGGGGACCTTAAAGGACTTGGAGGCCATTGCAGCGGTGGAGGCGGCCTGCTTCCCGGCGGCAGAGGCGGCTACGGCAGAGGAGTTTGCCGAGCGGCTGCAGCAGTACGGCGATCATTTTTGGCTGCTGTGGGAGGGGGAAAGGCTGCTGGCCTTTGTGGACGGCTTTTGCACCGACTGGCCGGACCTGACCGATGAGATGTACGCCGACGCCTCCCTCCACCGGGAGAATGGTGCCTGGCAGATGATCTTTGGGGTAAACACCATCCCGGCCTGCCGCAGACAGGGGTACGCCGGGCAGCTGCTGCAGCAGGCCATTGCCGACGCCCGGGCCCAAGGCCGGAAGGGGCTGGTACTGACCTGCAAGGAGGCCCTGGTGCACTACTATGCAAAGTTCGGCTTTGTGAACGAGGGCGTTTCCGGCTCCACCCACGGGGGCGTGGTGTGGTACCAGATGCGGCTGAAGTTCTGAGGGGGACGATCTGGAATGGCCTACGCCTTGCTCCGGCCGTATTCAGCGGAAGAATAATTTTTAAGAGAGCAATGCCGGAGCGTCCGCGGAAGCTCCGGCATTGCATTTTCACTGGAGGGGGCGTAAAGGTAGACGGCATTTGCAGTGCCGCTTTCTGCGAAAGTGCGGCACTGCGGCAGACTTTTCGGCTTAACTGCAAAGTGACCGGTTTCGCTAGAGGCTCTCCCTTTGAGGAAAGACTTCCCCCGTTCCGGGGGAAGATGTCACCGCAGGTGACAAAAGGGGGAGTCTGTCACCGTAGGTGACGGAGAGGGCGAGGAGGCTGATAGGGAACAACACAAAACAAAAAAATCCCGGAAGCTTCAGCTTCCGGGAATCTTTTGGAGGTGACGACCAGATTTGAACTGGTGGATGAGGGTTTTGCAGACCCTTGCCTTACCACTTGGCCACGTCACCATATTTAGGAGTGAATTTCCACTCCTGTTGGAGCGGCCGACGAGGCTCGAACTCGCTACCTCCACCTTGGCAAGGTGGCGCTCTACCAGATGAGCTACGGCCGCATATTCGGTGCATTTTACCTTGCACCCATCATTTCTGATGCCCTGAAAACAAGTTTCAAAGTAGGTGAAAGCTTGCGCTTTCTTGGTGGCGACCCGGATCGGGCTCGAACCGACGACCCCCAGCGTGACAGGCTGGTGCTCTAACCAACTGAGCTACCGGGCCATATTGGAGCAACCGTTGCTGCTCCGTTATGGAGCGGCCGACGAGGCTCGAACTCGCTACCTCCACCTTGGCAAGGTGGCGCTCTACCAGATGAGCTACGGCCGCATATTGGAAACCCTGCTGGGTTTCCTTGACTGGTGCCTCCGATCGGAATCGAACCAATGACACGGGGATTTTCAGTCCCCTGCTCTACCGACTGAGCTACAGAGGCGCACCGGACGATGATTATTATACCTGAAATTTCGATTTTGTAAAGGGGTAAATCCAAATTTTTTTCAGAAAATTGAAACTTTCTTGATTTTGGTCGCTCCAGCGCGTAAAATAAGAATGACTTTTTTCAACCTGCTTTCGGCACATCCGGCACAGGACGTGCTGTGTGCGGGCGTGCCAAACAGAAATTGACAAATTCAACAACCTATGGTTTAATGAAAATGAAATGATTCAGGCGCTTTTGCCCTTTTTCTCTGTGTATACCTATATTATAGTAAGAAAAGGGCAGAGGCGTTTTATGATTTGACTACAGACGGCCCGCTTTTTGCAAGAAAGGCCGGGCCGGGAGGAGCAGCATGGCAAAAAAACAGGAATATGGCAACGAGAGCATTACTTCTTTGAAGGGTGCCGACCGTGTGCGTAAGCGCCCGGCAGTTATCTTTGGCTCAGACGGCGTGGAGGGCTGCGCCCACTCCATCTTTGAGATCGTCTCCAACTCCATCGACGAAGCCCGCGACGGCCACGGCGATACCATCAACGTGACCCGCTGTAAGGATGGCAGCGTTATCGTTGAGGACTTTGGCCGCGGTATGCCCGTGGACTGGAACAACGGCGAGGGGCGCTACAATTGGGAGCTGTTGTTCTGCGAGATGTATGCAGGCGGCAAGTATGGCGAGGGTGAGGATAACTATGAGTTCAGCCTTGGCTTGAACGGTCTGGGCCTGTGTGCTACCCAGTATGCTTCTGCATGGATGACCGCCGATATCTACCGTGACGGATACCACTATCACCTTGATTTTAAAAAGGGCGAGAATGTGGGCGGCCTGCAGAAGGAAGCCTACAAGGGCCGCCGCACCGGCAGCATCATTCACTGGAAGCCGGACGACGAGGTGTTCACCGACATCGATGTGCCCGGCAGCTACTATAAGGATACCCTGCGCCGTCAAGCGGTGGTCAACGCAGGCCTGACCCTGAACTTTACCGATGAAAAGGAGAAAGACCCTGCCACTGGCAAGGCGTGGTACGAGAGCTGGTGCTATGAGCACGGCATCGCGGACTATGTGGCCGAGGTGGCAGGGGAGGATACCCTGACCCCGGTGTTCAGCTGTGAGAGTGAGGCATCCGGCCGGGACCGCGAGGACCAGCCGGATTACAAGGTGCGCATGAGCGCGGCGTTCTGCTTCTCCAATAAGGTGCAGATGCTGGAATATTACCACAACTCTTCCTGGCTGGAGCACGGCGGCAGCCCGGAGCACGCGGTGCGCACCGCCTTTGTCTATCAGATCAACAAGTACCTGAAGGAAAAGAACCTCTATAAAAAAGGTGAGAGCGCCATTAGCTTTCAGGATGTGCAGGACTGCTTGGTGTATGTCTCGTCCAGTTTTTCCACCCGCACCAGCTACGAGAACCAGACCAAAAAGGCCATCACCAACAAATTCGTCTCGCAGGCTATGACCGACTTCCTCAAGCATTATCTGGAAGTGTATTTTCTGGAAAAGCCGGACGAGGCCCAGAAGATCTGCCAGCAGGTGCTGGTGAACAAGCAGAGCCGTGAGCATGCGGAAAAAACGCGCCAGAGCATCAAAAAAACGCTGTCCACCCAGATCGACCTTGCCAACCGGGTGCAGAAATTCGTGGACTGCCGCACCAAGGATGCATCTCGCCGCGAGCTGTATATCGTGGAGGGCGATTCCGCTATGGGTGCGGTCAAGTCCAGCCGCGACAGTGAATATCAGGCCATCATGCCCATCCGCGGCAAAATTTTGAACTGCCTGAAGGCCGACTATGCCCGCATCTTTAAATCGGATGTCATCGTGGATCTCATCAAGGTGATGGGCTGCGGCGTGGAACTGGGCGGCAAACACAACAAGGAGCTGGCCACCTTCAATCTCGATAATCTGCGGTTCAATAAAATCGTCATTTGTACCGATGCCGATGTGGACGGCTACCAGATCCGCACGCTGGTGCTCACCATGCTCTACCGCCTGACCCCGACCCTGATCGAAAAGGGCTATGTGTATATCGCAGAGTCGCCGTTGTATGAAATTACAACGAAAGACCGCACTTATTTTGCATACACCGAGCCGGAAAAGACAGCGTTTCTGGAAGAGATCGGCGAGAAAAAATACACCATCCAGCGCTCCAAAGGTCTGGGTGAGAACGACCCCGAGATGATGTGGCTGACCACCATGAACCCGGAGAGCCGCCGTCTTATTAAAGTGATGCCCACCGATGTGGTGCAGACCGCGCAGGTGTTCGATATCCTGCTGGGTGATAACCTTGCAGGCCGCAAGGAACACATTGCGCAGCACGGCGCAGAATATCTGGACGATCTGGATGTGAGCTGATGATTTTAAATTGCCTCCGCTTGCGCTCTGGCAATGACAGAGGTAACGTTATTTTAATTTGGTGATTTGTCGCAGCCTGCGGGCTGCTCCAAATCACGTTTTCACGAAGAAGGCCCCAACGGGTCACGGCATTTTAAGGGAAAAATGCAGAAAACCGGAACGGCTCCATCTGTGAAAGAGCAGCTCAGGATGGCCCGCAGGCCATCCTGAACTGCAAAAATAAAAAATATTTTCCGCTGAATATGGGCAGAGCGAGAGCGGCGCCCATTTAAAATCGTCAAGAGGTTAGAAGATGCCTAGAAAATCGACCAAGAAAACAATCAAGCCGGTGCGCCCGCAGCTGGGCGACGGCGTTGAAATTTTAAATGCCGGCAGTGTGCTGGAGGACCCCATCACCCGCACGCTGGAAACCAACTATATGCCCTACGCCATGAGCGTCATCGTCAGCCGCGCGCTGCCAGAGATCGACGGTTTCAAACCGGCGCACCGCAAGCTGCTGTACACCATGTACGAGATGGGCCTGCTCAAGGGCGCACGCACCAAGTCTGCCAACATCGTGGGCAGCACCATGCACCTGAACCCCCACGGTGATGCCGCCATCTACGACACCATGGTGCGCATGGGCCGCGGCAACGAGAGCCTGCTGGTGCCCTTTGTGGACAGCAAGGGCAACTTCGGCAAGGCCTACAGCCGGGATATGTCCTGCGCTGCTGCCCGTTACACGGAGGCGAAGCTCGAGGGTGTGTGCGAGGAGCTGTTCCGGGATATCGACAAGGAGACCGTGGACTTTGTGCCCAACTACGACAGCACCACCACCGAGCCTACCCTGCTGCCGGTCACCTTCCCCACCATTCTGGCCAACAACACGCTGGGCATCGCTGTGGGCATGGCCTGCAACATCTGCTCGTTCAATCTGGCAGAGCTGTGTGCCACCACCGTGGCCCTGATGAAGGACGAGCACCACGACATCTCCACCACTATGCCCGCCCCGGACTTTGTGGGCGGCGGTCAGATTTTGTACGATGAAGCGCAGATGCGTGAAATTTACGAGAACGGCCGCGGCAGCGTGAAGGTACGCGCCCGCTACAATGTGGTGCCGGGCGAAAACATGATCGAGGTCACCCAGATCCCGCCCACCACCACGGTGGAGGCCATCATGGATAAGATCGCGGAGCTGGTCAAGGCCGGCAAGGTCAAGGAGATCAGCGACATGCGTGACGAGACCGACCTGAACGGCCTGAAGCTGACACTGGACCTCAAGCGCGGCGTGGATGCCGACAAGCTGATGGCAAAGCTGTTTAAGGCTACCCCTCTGGAAGACAGCTTCAGCGCTAACTTCAATATTCTGGTGTCCGGCCAGCCCCGCGTGATGGGCGTGCGCGAAATTCTCAAGGAGTGGACGGCCTTCCGCGTGGAGTGCGTGCGCCGCCGCACCTACTACGACCTGCACGGCAAGGAAAAGCGCCTGCACCTGCTCAAGGGTCTTGCTGCTATCCTGCTGGACATTGACAAGGCAATCAAAATTATCCGCACCACCGAGGAAGAGACCGAAGTGGTGCCCAACCTGATGATCGGTTTTGGCATCGATGAAGTGCAGGCCGACTATGTGGCCGAGATCAAGCTGCGTCATTTGAACCGGGAATATATCCTCAAGCGCACCAGCGAGATCGAACAGCTGGAGAAGGACATTGCCGACCTGAACGATATCCTTGCAAAGTCCGCCCGCATCCGCCGCATCATCATCAATGAGCTGAACGATGTTGCCAAGAAGTACGGTCAGCCCCGCCGCAGCGAGATCCTGTACGATCTGCCTGAGGAAGAGAACGGCTCCGAGGAGGAAGAAGCGCCGGATTACCCCGTGACGGTGTTCTTTACCCGCGAGGGCTACTTCAAAAAGATCCCGCCGCAGGGTCTGCGCACCGCCGGTGCCCATAAGCTGAAAGAAGGCGACGAGATCGTGCAGCAGATCGAGACCCGCAACAACGTGGAAGCGCTGTTCTTTACCGACAAGCAGCAGGTGTACAAGGTGCGTCTGGCAGAGCTGGAGGACGGCAAGGTGGCCCAGATGGGCATTTTCATCCCGGGCCGTCTGGGCATGGACGAGGGCGAGACCGTGCTCTCCATGGTGATCACCAGCGACTACAGCGGCTATATGCTGTTCTTCTTTGCCAGCGGCAAGTGCGCGAAAATTCCGCTCAGCTCCTATGCCACCAAGCAGAACCGCCGTAAGCTGCTCAAGGCCTACTGTGACAAGGAACCGCTGGCGAAGCTCTTCTTCCTGCCGGAGGAAACGGAGCTTGCTATCCGCACCAGCGCCAGCCGGATGCTGCTGGTGGGCACGGCGCAGATCGCGGCCAAGGCCACCCGCGACAGTCAGGGCGTGGCGGTGGTCACCCTGAAAAAGAACCAGACCATCGCTTCGGTGGTACCTGCGGACACGCTGGAGCTGGCGAACCCCCACCGCTACCGTGTGCGCAGCCTGCCCGCTACCGGTGCGCTGCTCCGCGCCGAGGACGAGGGCGAGCAGATGAGTCTGCTGTAAAACGCTTTTTATTGAGAAATGGCTCCGCTTCGCTCTGCCATCCTTAGCGGAAGTTGATTTTAAGGATTGCAAATTGGAAAAATCTGCGGATTTTTCCAATTTGCCTTTTCACAAGAAAGGCCGCAACGGCAAACGGCATCTTGCTGCTGTCGGCTTGCAGCCGTCGCGCAGCGGAAAAATGCATTTTCCGGCAGCGACCCCACCCGTGAAAATGTGTTTGGAGCGGCCCGCAGGCCGCGACAAACACGAAAATAAAAATGGAATTTCCGCTATTATTGTCAGAGCGAAGCGGAGACAATTTTAAATCGTTTCTATATAAAAGAGGAAACTGCAATGCAAAACATCGACCTGATCTGTGTGGGCAAGCTGAATGCAAAATATTTCGCCGAGGGCGTGGCCGAGTACCAGAAGCGCCTTGCCGCCTTCGCGTCCTTCCGCATCATCGAGCTGCCGGAGGAAAAGATCGAGGAGAAGAACGCCTCGGATGCCGTGGTAAAAAAGGCACTGGACAAGGAGGGCAAGGCCATCCTGTCCAATGTACGCAAGGGTGCTGCCATCGTGGCCATGTGCATTGAAGGCAGGCAGATCTCCTCCGACGAGCTGGCGCAGTTCCTTGCCGACCGCGCAAACAGCGGGGCAGGGGATGTGGCCTTTGTGATCGGCTCGTCCCACGGCCTGTCCGATGAGGTGAAAAAGGCCGCCGCCCTCAAGTTCAGCATGGGACGCATCACCATGCCCCACCAGCTGGCCCGCCTTGTGCTCACGGAACAGATCTACCGTGCCTGCACCATCAATGCAGGAATGAAATACCATAAATAAGTGCAAAAACCGGTCTGTTCCCCAAAGCAGGCCGGTTTTCGGCTTTACAAGCGGCGCAAAACATGGTACAGTAAAGATACTGTGCTTTCCCTTTGAAAAGCACGCCCGGCAGTGGGGAAAGCTGCCGGAACGATACAACAACGACACGGCAAACCAGCCGCGGACGGAAAGGATGTACTACAATGGAACAGAGCGAAAAGACCCTTGATATGATCGTCAATCTCTGCAAGAACCGTGGTTATGTGTTCCCCGGTTCCGAGATCTACGGCGGTCTGGCCAACAGCTGGGACTACGGCCCGCTGGGCGTCGAGTTCAAGAACAATGTCAAAAAGGCATGGCTGAAGAAATTCGTGCAGGAGAGCCCCTATAATGTGGGTCTGGATGCAGCCATCATCATGAACCCTCAGACCTGGGTGACCACCGGCCATGTCTCCAGCTTCTCGGACCCCCTGCTGGACTGCCGCGCCTGCAAGGCACGCCACCGCGCCGACAAGCTGATCGGTGAGGAGCACCCCGAGGTGAATGTGGATGCCATGAGCTTTGACGAGATGGATGCTTTCATCGCAGAGCATGAGGACATCGTGTGCCCGGTGTGCGGCAAGCATGACTTCACCCCCATCCGCAAGTTCAACCTGATGTTCAAGACTGCCATCGGCGTTACTGAGGATAGCTCTTCCACCTGCTATCTGCGTCCTGAGACCGCACAGGGCATCTTTGTCAACTTTGCCAACATCCAGCGCACCACCCGCCGCAAGCTGCCCTTCGGCGTGTGCCAGGTGGGCAAGGCTTTCCGCAACGAGATCACCCCGGGCAACTTCACCTTCCGCACCCGTGAGTTCGAGCAGATGGAGTGCGAGTTCTTCTGCAAGCCCGGCACCGATCTGAAATGGTTCGCTTACTGGAAGGACTATTGCGAGAACTGGCTGCTGAGCCTTGGCATCAAGAAGGAGCACCTGCGCCTGCGTGACCACGAGCCTGCAGAGCTGGCCTTCTACAGCCGCGCTACCACCGATATCGAGTACGCCTTCCCGTTCACCGACTGGGGTGAGCTGTGGGGCATTGCGGATCGTACCAACTACGACCTGACCCGCCATCAGGAAGCTTCCGGCAAGAGCCTGGAGTACTTCGACAGCGAGACCAACGAGCACTACATCCCCTACGTCATTGAGCCGTCTCTGGGCTGTGACCGTGTGGCTCTGGCTTTCCTGTGCGAAGCATACGACGAGGAGCACCTGACCGACAGCAAGGGCAAGGAGGATATCCGCACCGTGCTGCATCTGCATCCGGCTCTGGCTCCCTACAAGTGCGCTGTGCTGCCCTTGAGCAAGAAGCTGGGCGAGAAGGCCATGGAGATCCGCAACGAGCTGAGCAAGTACTTCATGGTGGATTACGACGATACCGGTTCCATCGGCAAGCGTTACCGCCGCGAGGACGAGATCGGCACCCCGTACTGCATCACCGTGGACTTTGACACCGTGGGCGACGAGGCCAAGGGCATTGCCGCCGACAACTGCGTCACCGTCCGTGACCGCGATACCATGGAGCAGGTTCGTATGCCCATCTCCGAGCTGAAAGCTTATATCGAGAGCAAGATCGAGTTCTGAGAAAATTTCGCTTTCAGGCGATAAAAACAGCCCCGCCGTTGCAATTTCGGCGGGGCTGTGCTATAATACAAATAAAGAAAGTGCTGTCTGGCAAACGGTCAGTACCTTTCCGGCGCGATAATCAAAAGATGACCGCTCAGGTTTGGACGCTGAGGGCGGTCATTTTTTGTTGTTGAAGATCTTCCACGCGATATCGAAAATGCCAAAGCTCACGGTTGCAAGCAATGTGAGCAGAGCCAGAGTTTCTAAAAGCGTCATGAAGCATCACCCCCTTCGCTGCAAAGCGTCTGGGGTACGACAAAAATGTTCGTCTTCCCGACGCAGGGCCGAAAAGGCATAGACCGCCTGCCGTATGTAGACAGCACTTTCAAAAGACAGTATAACAGACGTTTCCTGCTTTTTCAACAGCGGGAGGTGTCTGTTTTCTTTTTACTGGACAGAACGGCTTGTACCGGGTATACTGAAAAACAGAAAAACATGATTTTTACACCGCAGGAGGTTCTACCGTGGAAAACTTTGACGAACTGCTGAAAAAATATGCCGATTTCATCGTCCGGGTGGGGGTGAACCCACAGCCCGGACAGACCCTCATCATCAACTGCCCGCTGGAGGGCGCGCCGCTGGCGCGGCTGTGCGTGCGCAGTGCCTACGAAGCCGGTGCCCGGGATGTGCAGGTGAACTGGAGCGATGACGCTGTGGCCCGTGCCCGCATGGAGCTGGGCAGCGAGGAGGCCCTGACCGACCTCAAGCCATGGCAGCTGCGCCGCTATCTTGACTATGCTGAAAGCGAGGGCGGCGTGTGTGTACTGCATCTCATTGCGGACGACCCGGAGCTGTATGCGGGCATTGACGGCAATAAGATCAGCCGGGTGAATGCCGCCCGCCGCGCCTTTATGGAGGAGTGGCAGGAGTACACCATGAACGACCGGGTGCAGTGGTCCATTGCGGCCCTGCCCAGTGTGCCGTGGGCAAAGAAGGTCTTCCCGGAGCTGGACGCGGATGCCGCAATGGAGGCTTTGTGGAAGCTGATCTTTGACGTGTGCCGGGTCACTGGTGGCGACCCGGTGAACGAGTGGCAGGCCCATATGGAGCGGCTCAGCACTCTGCGGGATAAAATGAACGCGCTGGACTTGGAAAGCGTGCATTTTGAGAGCAGCAATGGCACGGACCTGACCGTGGGTCTTGCGGATCAGGCTGTGTGGGAAAGCGCCGCCAGCAAGAGCGAAAAGGGCGTGGTGTTCCTGCCCAACATCCCCACGGAGGAAGT
This sequence comes from Faecalibacterium sp. Marseille-Q4896, assembly GCF_017377615.1. Taxonomy (NCBI): domain Bacteria; kingdom Bacillati; phylum Bacillota; class Clostridia; order Eubacteriales; family Oscillospiraceae; genus Faecalibacterium; species Faecalibacterium sp. Marseille-Q4896. The sequence continues at coordinate 27,882 of NZ_JAFREG010000008.1, read as the reverse complement.
GTTCACTGCGCCCCACAAGGACAGGGTAGAGGGCATCGTCTACGGCACAAAGCCCTATGTGTTCAACGGCCAGCTCATCAAGAACTTCCGTGTCACCTTTGAGAAGGGCCAGGTTGTGGACTACCACGCCGAGCAGGGGCAGGTGCTGCTGGGCCGTCTGCTGGACGGCGACGAAGGCTCCCGCAGCATTGGCGAAGTGGCACTGGTGCCGGCAAGCAGCCCCATCAACCGCAGCGGCAAGCTGTTCTACAGCACGTTGTTTGACGAAAATGCCGCCTGCCACATCGCTTTTGGTGCCAGCTACCCCGGCACCACGAAGGGCGGCACGGCGCTGACGAAGGAAGAGCTGCTGGCCCGCGGCATGAACCAGTCCCGCCTGCATGAGGATGTGATGATCGGTGCAGAGGACAGCCATATCACCGGCAAATGCCGCGATGGCCGCACCGTGGAGCTGTTCCGGGACGGCGTGTGGGTGCTGTAAAAGACCCTGCGGCGAAAAAAATCTGCGAAAATGCTTGCATAATCGCGGGATGTATGGTATATTCTAGTAGTACGATATAGTTTAACCTGAAACGTGGGCCGCAAGGTCCGCGTTTCTTGTTTGTTTGGAGGTTTTTTATGGCGAAGCAGTCTGGCGGCAACACCGCCCAGAGAGTCGAAGCGCTTGTCCGCCCCACCGTGGAGGGCATGGGCCTGCGCCTGTGGGATGTGGTTTTTGAAAAGGAAGGTCCAGACTGGTATCTTCGCGTGCTCATCGACAAGGACGGCACCATGGATACCGACACCTGCGCGGATGTTTCCCATGCGCTGGATCCCATCCTTGACGAGGCAGACCCCATCGACCAGAGCTATTATCTGGAAGTGGGCAGCCCCGGCCTTGGCCGTAAGCTGACCCGCCCGGAGCACTATGAAGCCCTCAAGGGCCAGAAGATCCGGGTAAAGCTCATCCGCCCGAATGCAGACGGCGTGCGTGAGTTTTCCGGTATTCTGACAGGCCGCGAGGGCAGCACCGTTACGGTGAACACCGATGCGGGCGCTGTCACCTTTGAGGTGAACGCCGCATCCAGCGTGAACCTGTGCGACGATGAAGACCTGTTTGACTAACATAGATAGAGAGTAAATTACAGGAGGAACCCGAAAAATGGCAGCAGCGAACAATGAATTTTTTGAAGCTCTCTCCATGCTGGAGCACGAGCGCGGCATCACCGCAGAATACCTGATCGAAAAGATCAAGGCTGCGATCATCATTGCCGTCAAGAAGAACTATGAGGTGGAAGAGGACCACGTGAAGGTGGATATCGACCCCGCCGCAGGCCGCTTTGATGTGGCCCTGATCCAGGACGTTGTGGCCGACGAGGACTGGTACGACGAGCACTCTGAGATCGGCATTACCGAGGCACAGAAGATCCGCAAGAGCTACGAAGTGGGCGACCGCATCGTGACCCCCCTCAAGACCAAGGACTTCGGCCGCATTGCAGCCCAGACCGCAAAGCACGTGATCCGTCAGGGCATCCGCGAGGCTGAGCGCAGCCAGCAGCTGAGCGAGATCCAGTCCCGTGCACACGACATCGTGCAGGCCACCGTTACCCGCGTGGACCCGGAGAAGGGCATCGTTGCTCTGGATCTGGGCAAGGGCGGCGAGGCTATCCTGCCCCACAACGAGCAGGTGCCCGGCGAGGTGTACACCGAGGGCCAGACCCTGCAGGTCTACGTTGTGGACGTGGTCAGCACTGAGCGCGGCCCCCGCGTTATGATCAGCCGCACCCATCCCGGCCTTGTCAAGCGCCTGTTTGAGCTGGAAGTGCCCGAAATTTTTGACGGTACTGTGGAGGTCAAGGCCATCAGCCGCGAGGCCGGTGCACGCACCAAGATGGCTGTTTGGAGCAAGGACCCCAACGTGAACCCTGTTTCCGCCTGCATCGGCGAGCACGGTGCCCGTGTAGCTGCTGTTGTGGAAAAGCTGGGCGGCGAAAAGATCGACATTGTGAAGTGGAGCGAGGATATCTCCGAGTTCATCTCCGCAGCACTCAGCCCGGCCAAGGTGGTCAAGGTGGAACTGCTGCCCGGCGAGACCCGTTCCTGCCGTGTGACCGTGCCCGACCAGCAGCTGAGCCTTGCCATTGGCAACAAGGGCCAGAACGCACGCCTGTGCGCACGCCTGACCGGCTACAACATTGATATCCGCCCCGAGAGCGGCTATTATGGTGAGGAAGAGCCCAAGAAGGAAGCCGAGACCGACGCCGAGTAATTCCGGCGCAGATGGCCAAAGGAGGGAAACCGGATGGCACAGAAAAAGATCCCTTCCCGCCAGTGCATCGGCTGCATGACCAGCCGCCCCAAAAAGGAGCTGGTGCGTGTGGTGCGTGCACCCAGCGGAGAGATCAGCATTGATCTGGTCGGCAAAAAGCCGGGCCGCGGCGCGTATCTCTGCCCGAACCCCGACTGCCTGACCAAGGCAAAAAAGAAAAAGGCGCTGGAGCGCTGCTTTGAGCAGCCGGTTCCCGCCGAAGTTTACGAGGCTCTGGCCGCACAGCTGGCCGAAGCCGCAAAGGAGGCAGCAGCAAATGGCAAAGAAGAATAACACCCCCGCAAAGCCCAAGCTGCCGCCGGAGGAAGCGCTGTTTCAGGCGCTGAGCCTGTGCCGCAAGGCGGGCGCACTGACCATGGGCTTTGATGCCGTGGAAGATGCCTGCGTCAAGAGCAAGGCATGGCTGGTGATGGTGGCAAGCGATGCCAGCGCCAAGACCGTGCAGCGCCTCGACTATTCTGTGGGCGATCTGGTGGATGTGATCACCATGCCGCTTACGCAGGATAAACTGGCCGATATCAGCCGCAAGCCTGTGGCTGTTTACGCGGTGACTGACCGCAACCTCGCAAAGCTCTGCTTTGACCGCCTGTCGGACTGCGGAGCAATCAAAAATGAGGAGGATATGACCGAATGATCGTAAAATATAAAGTGAGTGATTTTGCAAAGGACCTGAACCTTTCCGCCAAGAAGGTCCTGGATGAGCTGAACGCCATGGGCAGCACCGGCAAGAAGAACAGCTCCAATCTGGAAGAGAACGAGCTGAACTACCTGCTGGAAAAGTTCAGCAAGGATAACAGCGTGGCAAATCTGGACGAATTCCTGAACAGCGCCAAGGCCGCAAAGGAAGAGCCGAAGCCCACTGAGAAGAAGGCCGAGAAGAAGGCCGAGAAGAAGGCCGAGAAAAAGCCCGAAGCTCCCAAGGCGGAAAAGAAGCCGGAGCAGCCTGCCGCCAAAAAGGCAGAGCCTGCCCAGCAGGATAAGAACGGCAATAAGCATAACGAAAAGAAGAACGAGCAGCACAAGAAGCGCGAGGAAAAGACCGTTTCTCTCAGCGAACTGGCTCGTGAGACCGGTGCCAAGGCATCCGCTGCTCCGGCACAGGCTGTGTCCGTGCGCCGCGAGGACAATCAGGTCACCGTGGATACCCGCACTGTGGATATGAACGTGGACCGCTTCGATGCCCGTTACGATGATCTGGCTTCCACCAAGAACACCGAGAATCGCCGCAAGCCCACCCCGCAGGGCAACAAGCAAAAGTTCACCCAGCGCGGCCAGCGCCAGCGCCAGCAGTTCCAGAAGGGCAAGCGCGAGACCGAGTTCGAGCGTCTGCAGCGCATCCAGCTGGAAAAGGCCCGCAGCGCACAGCTGAAGGTGATGATCCCCGACGAGATCACCGTGGGCGAGCTGGCTGCCCGCCTGAAGCAGCAGGCCGGCAAGGTCATTGCCAAGTTCATGCAGATGGGCGAGATGCACGCCATCAACGATGTGATCGATTTTGATACCGCTTCTCTGCTGGCAGAGGAGTTCCACGCAAAGGTCGAGCACGAGGTGCATGTGACCATCGAGGAGCGCCTGTTCACGCAGGAAGAGGATTCGCAGGAGGATCTGGTGGAGCGTCCCCCGGTGGTCTGCGTTATGGGCCACGTTGACCACGGCAAGACCAGTATTCTGGATGCCATCCGCAAGACCAACGTTACCGCAGGCGAGGCCGGCGGCATCACGCAGGCCATCGGTGCATATCAGGTCAAGGTCAACGACAGCCTCATCACCTTCCTGGATACCCCGGGCCATGAGGCATTCACCTCCATGCGTGCCCGCGGTGCCAACATGACCGATATCGCCGTTCTGGTGGTTGCTGCCGACGACGGCATCATGCCCCAGACCATCGAGTCCATCAACCACGCCAAGGCTGCAAATGTCAAGATTATCGTGGCAATGAACAAGATGGATAAGCCCACCGCAAACCCCGAGCGCGTGATGGAAGGCCTGACCAAGTACGGCATCATCACCGAGGACTGGGGCGGCGATGTGGCCTGCATCCCGGTGTCTGCCCTGACCGGCATGGGCATCAACGACCTGCTGGAGCGCATTGCTCTGGAAGCTGAGGTCATGGAGCTGAAGGCAAACCCCAACCGCCGCGCCAAGGGTGCGGTCGTCGAGGCCCGTCTGGACAAGGGCCAGGGCCCCATTGCCACCATTCTGGTGCAGAACGGCACCCTGCACTCCGGCGATGTGATCATTGCCGGTACCGCTGTGGGCCGCGTGCGCACTATGCGCAGCGACAAGGGCCAGCTGCTGAGCGATGCCGGCCCCTCTACCCCTGTGGAGATCACCGGCCTGACCGCTGTGCCCGAAGCAGGCGATCTGTTCGAGGCTGTTGAGGACGAACGTCTGGCCCGTGAGCTGGCCGAACAGCGCGTTGCTGCCGCCAAGGAAAAGCAGTTCTCCTCCTTCCAGAAGGTCACTCTGGATAACCTGTTCAGCCAGATGGCACAGAACGACATGAAGGAACTGGCCATCGTGGTCAAGGCCGATGTGCAGGGCTCTGCCGAGGCTGTGAAGCAGAGTCTGGAGAAGATCTCCAACGAAGAGGTGCGCGTGCGCGTCATCCATGCCGGTGTCGGTGCCATCAGCAAGTCCGACGTGGATCTGGCCGATGCCTCCAACGCCATCATCATCGGCTTCAACGTCCGCCCGGACAATGTGGCCAAGGAAGAAGCTGCTGCCACCAAGGTGGAAATGCGTATGTACCGCGTCATCTATGATGCCATCAACGATGTCACCGACGCTATGAAGGGCATGCTGGCTCCCAAGTTCCGCGAGGTGTCTCTGGGCGAGCTGCAGGTCCGTCAGGTGTACAAGATCTCCAATGTGGGCACCGTTGCAGGCTGCCGCGTGACCAGCGGCAAGATCACCCGCGACAGCCAGGTCCGTGTGGTCCGTGACGGCATCGTCATTGCCGAGGACGAGATCGCATCCCTGAAGCGCTTCAAGGATGATGCCAAGGAAGTGGCCGAGGGCTACGAGTGCGGCGTTACTCTGGCAAAGTTTGCCGACGTTAAGGAAGGCGACGTGTACGAAGCCTTCAAGATGGAAGAGTACCGCGATTAAGATCTGAAATAACCCTCTCCGTCATTGCTGGCGCAATGCCACCTCCCCCGAGGTGGGAGGTTTGCAGAGAAACGGAACGTTTGCCGTATCCACGCAAAAAGCTCGCCCCTCGGGAGAGCTGCCGAGCGAAGCGAGGCTGAGAGGGTTTTCTTTTATAGGGAGAAATACTATGTCTCAGAAGAATATGGGCCGTCTGGCGCAGGATATGAAGCGCGAGATCATTGCCATCATCGGCAGGCTGAAGGACCCGCGTCTGGAGGGCGGCCTGCTCACCGTCACCCGTTTGGATGTGACCCCTGATCTGGATGTGGCCAAGGTGTATGTGAGCGTGATGGGCCGCGAGGACGGCCCAAAGCCCGCCATCGAGGCACTGAACCGCGCGGCAGGCCATGTGCGCACTGAAGTGAGCAAGAAAATGCACATCCGCAAGGCTCCCCGCTTCATCTTCGTAGAGGATGACGGTGCCGCCTATGCAGCCCACATCAACGAGCTGCTCCGCACGCTGAACGTGAACGGCGATGCTGACACCGAAGCCAGCGCACCGGAGGAGACCGAAGAATAATTCCGCCTGCGGAAAGGATGGATCATGGAATGACAGAACAGTTGAATGTGCAGCAGATGGCCCAGCGCCTGATGACGGCGGACAACATTTTGATTCTGTGTCACAAAAACCCGGATGGCGATACCATTGGCTGCGGCAGCGCGCTGTATTGTGCACTGAAAGCACTGGATAAAAACGTGGCAGTGCTCTGCTCCGATGCCATTCCCAACCGGTATGCGTTTACCAACGCACATATGTTCAAAGGTGAGTTTGAGCCGCAGACGGTGGTAGCGGTGGATGTCGCCAGCGTGCAGCTGTTTGGAGAAAACAACGGTATGACGCAGTTCTCACGCCATGTGGACCTGTGCATCGACCACCATGCAGGCAACAGCGGCTATGCCGACTTCACCCTGCTCAATGGCAGCGCCGCAGCGGCGGCAGAGCTGCTGTACGAGGTGATCAACGCCATGGACGTTGCCATTACGCCGCACATTGCAGACTGCCTTTACACCGGCCTTGCAACCGACACCGGCTGCTTCCGGTTCTCTTCCACCACGGCAAACACCCACATCGTGGCGGCAAAGCTCATTGAGGCGGGTTGCCATGTGGAGGAGCTGAACACCCTGCTGTTCGATACCAAGCCCCGTGAGCGCATGGAGGCCGAGCGCATTGCCCGCAACCATCTGGAATACTATCTGGATGGCCGGTGCGCGCTCATCTACCTCACCCGGGACGAGATCGAGCAGAGCGGGGTGGACCCGGCCGATCTGGAAGAACTGACCAGCCTGCCTGTGAGCATTGAGGGCGTAAAGGTGGGCCTGACTCTGCGGCAGCAGCCCGGCGGCAGCTACCGTATCAGTGTGCGCACCGCAAAGGGCGTGGACGCCTGCGCCATCGCCCGGCGTCTGGGTGGAGGCGGTCACAGCCGCGCTGCAGGCTGTGAGCTGCTGGGCAATCTGGAAAACGCAAAAAATGCAATTCTGGCAGAGGTGGAAGCCGAGCTGGACGCACCGCAGGAGGAAGCATAAATGCAGGGCATCCTGATCGTTGACAAGCCCATGGACTGGACCAGCTTTGATGTGGTGGCAAAGCTGCGCGGCGTGCTGGGCACCCGCAAGCTGGGCCACAGCGGCACGCTGGACCCCATGGCCACCGGCGTGCTGCCGGTGTTCTGCGGCGGTGCCAGCAAGGCAGTGGACCTGCAGCTGAACCACAATAAAAGCTACCGTGCAGTTTTAAAACTGGGCGCGCGCACCGACACCGGCGATGTGACCGGCACTGTGCTGGAAACGGCTCCGGTCACGGCGGGCGAAGGGGAACTGCTGGCCGTGCTGCCACAATTCATCGGCCCGCAGATGCAGGTGCCGCCCATGTACTCGGCCATCAAGCTGAACGGTCAGCCGCTGTATAAGCTGGCCCGTGAGGGCGTGACCGTGGAGCGCAAGGCGCGCCCCATTGAAATTTACAGCATCACCTACGGCGGCAGCCCTGCCGAAAATGAGTATGTGCTGGATGTAACGTGCTCCAAGGGCACCTATATCCGCACATTGCTGGAAGACATTGCCGCCGCCATGGGCCAGAAGGGCACCATGAGCGCACTGCGCCGCACCTCGGCGGGCGTGTACACCGAAGCCGATGCTCACACGCTGGAGGAAATTCTTGCCGCAAAAGAGCAGGGCATGGACGCACTGGAAGCGCTGATGCTGCCGGTGGAAAGCGTGTTTGAAAGCCTGCCGCTGCTGGTGGTGGAGCCTTGGGTGGAACAGCATTTGTACAACGGCTGCCCCACCAGCCGGTATCCGGCAGCAGATGGCCGCTACCGGGTGCGCAATGCCGCCGGACAGTTTTTGGGCCTTGCCAATATCGTACAGGGTGTGCTGCGGGTGGAAAAACTGTTCGTAGAACGTAATTGAAAAAGGAAACAAAACCCATGCAGATCATTTCACAATTTGCACCGCTGCCGCTGGCGCAGCCGGAAAAAGGCACCGCAGTGGCAATGGGCTTTTTTGACGGCATCCACATCGGCCACCGTGCGGTGATCGAAAGCGCCGTGCAGTGGGCCAAAGAACACGATGCCGCCCCGGCGGTGTTTACCTTCAAGCTGCCGGTGGTGAATAAGATGAAGGGCAAGCGCCTGCTTTCCACAGCGGATAAGCATGCTCTGATCGCAAGCCTTGGCGTGGAGTATTACCTCACGCCGGACTTTGAGGAGATCAAGGGCCTGACCCCGGAGCAGTTCGTGCTGGGCATCGTGCGGGACTGCAATGCCCGTGCGCTGGTCTGCGGCGAAAACTTTACCTTTGGTGCCAAAGCGGCCGGCAACCCGGAGCTGCTGCGCACCCTCTGCGCTCCGTTGGGTGTGGAGGTGATCGTGGTGCCCATGGCGCAGTTTGAGGAAAAGCCGGTGTCTTCCACCCGCATCCGCACCGCGCTGGAAGGCGGCGACATCCCGGCAGCAAACGCCATGCTGGGGATGCCCTACGCCATCCGGTTCGAGGTGCAGCACGGTGCAGGTCTGGGCCACACGCTGGGGGTGCCCACCATCAACCAGCTGTATCCCGAGGGCTTTCAGCTGCCCCGCAGCGGCATTTATATCACCTGCACCCACATTGGCGGGGTGTGGTATCCTTCGGCCACCGGCCTTGGCAGCCGCCCTACCGTCAATGATGATGCCACCAAGGTGACCTGCGAGACCTTTATCCCGGGCTTTTCCGGCGACCTCTACGGCACCGACCCGGTGGTGGAGTTCCACGCCTACCTCAGCCCCAGCAAAAAGTTTGATACGCTGGACGAGCTGCGGGCCTGCATCAACAACGCTGCAAAGCGTGCACAGGAATATTTTGCATAAGAAAAAGACCTGTCCTTCCGGAGATCCCGGAAAGGCAGGTCTTTTTTTACTGCTTATTCGTAGTCGATGGGTAAAGTGGGCAGACCGTTCAGTTCAAGGCCCGCTGTGTGGCCTGCAATGTACTGGTAATACCCCTGCGCCGCGATCATAGCGCCGTTGTCACCGCAGAATTTCAGCTCCGGCAGATAAACTTTTGCACCCAGCTTCTGGGCACCGTCGTTCACCAGCTGACGCAGCCGTCCGTTGGCGGCAACGCCGCCTGCCAGACACACCTGCTTTGCGCCGGTGTCCGCTGCGGCCAGCAGCAGCTTTTCGGCCAGAATGCCCGCAATGCGGTCCTGAAAGCTGGCGGCAAGGTCGGGCACATTCACTTCTTCGCCCTTCATCTGGGCCTTGTTCACCTCATTGAGCACGGCGGTTTTCAGGCCGGAAAAGCTCACGTTGTACTTGCCGTCCACATGGGGCACCGGCAGGCGGTAGGCCTTGGGGTTGCCGGTCTTGGCGGCATTGGCCACGCTGGGGCCGCCGGGATAGGGCAGACCAAGCGTGCGGGCCACTTTGTCAAAGGCTTCACCGGCGGCATCGTCCACCGTGTGACCAAGGATGTGGTAATGGGTGTAGTCCTGCACCTCCACAATGTGGCTGTGGCCGCCGGAGGCCACAAGGCAGAGGAAGGGCGGCTTCAGCTCCGGGTGGGTGAGGTACAGTGCGGCAATGTGTCCGCGCAGGTGGTGCACCGGCACCAAAGGCTTATTGGCCGAGTAGGCCAGACCCTTGGCAAAATTCACGCCCACCAGCACTGCACCGATCAGGCCCGGCGCAAAGGTGACGGCCACGGCATCCACATCGTCGATGGTCTTGCCTGCATCCAGCAGGGCTTTTTTGACCGTAGCACTGATAAATTCGCAGTGGCGGCGGCTGGCGATCTCCGGCACAACGCCGCCGTAAAGAGCCTGTTCTTTTACGCTGGTGGAAATGATGTTGCTCAGCAGGTGCCGGCCGTCCTCCACCAGAGCTGCGGCGGTCTCGTCGCAGGTGGATTCAATTCCCAAAATAATCATGTTTTAGTGGGCCTCCAGCCAGTTTTTGCCTGCGTGCACATCGGTGCTCAGGGGCACGGCATACTGCACGCAGCCTTCCATTTCCTCCCGCAGGATCTGCGCAGCCTTTTCGGCTTCAGCCTGCGGTGCTTCCACGATCAGTTCATCGTGGACGGTCAGGATCAGGCGGCTTTCCATCTTTTCGTCCCGCAGCCGCTTCCATACCCGCACCATGGCCAGCTTGATCACGTCGGCCGCAGTGCCCTGAATGGGGGTGTTGCGGGCCATGCGTTCGCCGCTGGAACGCACATTGAAGTTGCTGCTTGCCAGCTCCGGCAGAGCACGGCGGCGGCCGAACAGGGTGGATACATAGCCCACGGCCTTGGCATCGGCAATGGTCTTATCCATGTAGCCGCTCACCTTGGGGAACGCGGCCAGATAGTTCTTGAGGAAGGCATCTGCCTCCTTCACACTCACGCCGATGTCCTTGGCAAGGCTGTAAGCGCCCTTGCCGTACATGATGCCAAAGTTGATGGCCTTGGCAGAAGAGCGCAGCCGGGAGGTGACTTCTTCCTGCGGGATGCCGTAAATTTTTGCGGCGGTGCTGCGGTGGATGTCCTCGCCGTTCAAAAACGCCTGCTGCATGTGCTCATCGCCGGTAATGTGGGCCAGAATGCGCAGCTCGATCTGGCTGTAGTCGGCATCCACCAGCACACAGCCCGGCTTTGCAATAAAGTAGGCGCGCAGCTGGCTGCCCAGCTCGGTGCGGATGGGGATGTTCTGCAGGTTGGGGTTATCGGACGAGAGCCGTCCGGTGCGGGCCTCGGTCTGGTTGAAGGTGGAGTGGATGCGGCCATCCTCGCCGATCACCTTCAAAAGGCCCTCCACGTAGGTGGAGTTCAGCTTCTGGTAGGCGCGGTACTGCAGAATGTCCTCCACCAGCGGGTAATCCCGCAGGCTTTCCAGTGTTTCGGCATCCGTGGACCAGCCGCGCTGGGTCTTTTTGCCGTGGGGCAGGCCCATGGTGTCAAACAGCATTTCGCCCAACTGCTTGGGGCTGTTGGGGTTGAAGCTGGCGCTGCCGGTCTCCATGTGGATGCGGGTGAGCACCTGCTCCAGCTCGGTGCGCAGCTTTACGCCGAACTGCTCGATGCCGTCTTTGTCCACCAGCACACCGGTGCGGGTCATATCGGCCAGCACCTGTGCCAGCGGAAACTCGATCTCGTTGTAAAGGCTGTCCTCACCGCAGGCGGTGATCTCGGCCTTCATCTTGCAGAACAGGTCTGCAAGGCGGCCTGCATCCGGGTAATCGGCACAGGTAAAGGCAGCAGCGGCGCGGTAGCTGGCGGTCAGCTCGCTGATTTGATACTTGGAAGCAGAAGCGTCCAGCAGGTAGGCGGCAAGCTTGCCATCCCACACGATGCTGCTGCCCCAGCCGCCTGCGGCCATGGCTTTGGCATAGAGGGGTGCTGCATTGAACACTTCCAGCGTTACGTCTGCGTTGTCCAGCAGGCGCACAAGGTCTGCATCCTCCAGCGGGTAAACGGTGCAGTCCTGCACGGCGTACCAGCTCTCCGGCTGCAGCACCACGTTGCGGGTGCCCTGCTTGCCCATCACGGCCGGGCGCGATGCCACCAGATAGGTGCCGGAAGGGGTCAGCGGCAGAGCATCCAGCTCTGCTTCAGCCAGCTCGATGCCGTCCTCTTCTTCCGGGGCGGCAGGTGCAATGCCGTCCAGCCCAAAGCGAGGGATCAGAGAGTGGATCTCCAATTCCTGCAAAAGGCGCACGGCCTCGGCTTTGTTGCCCTCGCCCACGGCATAGGTACCCTCGGCCGTGTCGATGGGTGCATCGGTGCGGATGGTGCCAAGGGTGTGGCTCAGCTGGGCCATCTCGCGGCATTCCAGCAAATGTTCCCGCTGTTTGGGCTTGATGAGCTTATCGTCGATGTGCTCGTATACGCCTTCCAGCGTGCCAAAGTTCTGCACAAGGGTCAGGGCGGTCTTTTCACCAATGCCTTTCACGCCCGGAATATTATCCGAAGCATCGCCCATCAGGCTCTTCACCTCAATGAGCTGTTTGGGCTGGATGCCGTATTTTTCCTGAATGGCGTCCACGTCCATCGTCACCGTCTTGCTGCGTCCCATGACAGTGGCGGCAAGCAGCACAGTGGTGGTGTCACTGACCAGCTGCAGGCTGTCCCGGTCTCCCGTAGCAAGGAAGCAGTCGTCCTTCCGGGCGGCGCAGGCAGCGGCCAGCGTGCCAAGGATATCATCCGCTTCCCAGCCTTCGGCGGTGACGGTGCGGTAGCCGAGGTCTGCCAGAAGTTCCTTGAGCACCGGCATCTGCTGGGCCAGCTCTTCGGGCATGCCATGGCGGGTGGCCTTGTAGCCATCGTACATTTTGTGGCGGAAGGTGGGAGCCTTCAGGTCAAAGGCAACCGCCACCTCGTCGGGTTCGCACTCCTTAAGCAGGGAGAGCAGGATATTCAGAAAGCCATAGATGGCGTTGGTGTATCGTCCGTCCTTGGTGGTCAGCAGCTTGATGCCAAAAAAAGCACGGTTGGCAATGCTGTTGCCGTCAATGACCAGTAAACGCATAGTCGTGTTCCTCCATTGCATTATTACACATTCTGCATTATACCACAAAACCGTGCCCAGCGGGGGATTTTTGCGTAAAAAAGAGAGAAAGCCGCCAACATGGTTGACGGCCTTCCCTCTTACTCCTCGATGCGGATCGCGCTTACCGGGCAGGCGTTGGCTGCGTCCACAGCCTGCGGCACCTCCTCCGGTGGGATCGGCCCGGGCTGGGCCACGGCCAGCGTGCCTTCCATCTGGAATACGGCGGGGCAAAGCCCGGCGCACTGGGTGCAGCCAATGCACAGATCAGGGTCAACGTATGCGTTCATAGAAAAACCTCCTTCTGATAATGCCCTGCGGGCAGTATGGCCCATCCGGCTGCGAATTATGCCTATGCAGAGGGCACAGGATGTGGTACAATAAAAATTCAGGAGGGTACAGACCATGAATATTCAGATCTTTGGCACAAGCAAGTGCTTTGATACCAAAAAGGCCCAGCGCTATTTCAAGGAGCGCGGCATCAAGTTCCAGATGATCGACCTCAAGGAAAAAGAGATGAGCCGCGGCGAGTTCGAGAACGTGGCCCGCGCTCTTGGCGGCTGGGAAAAGCTGGTGGACCCCAATGCGAAGGACAAGCAGACCCTTGCACTTCTGGACGCACTGGTGGACTGGCAGAAGGAGGACAAGCTGTTTGAGAACCAGCAGCTGTTTTTAACGCCCATTGTACGCAATGGCCGCAAGGCCACCGTGGGCTACCAGCCCGATGTGTGGAAGACATGGGAATAAGGAATGCGCTTTTCACAAAAAAACCACGGGCATAGTTTTGCACAATGGGCCGGTATGTGGTATACTGGACACTGTAGCATTTGAGAACCCTGGGAGATAAAACAACTATGAAACATTATATTACCCCTGAAGAACATGCCCGGATGCAGCGCCGCCGCGGGCGGCAGGCACTGGGCCTTCTGGTTGCCATTCTGGTGATCGTGGGCTTTGTTACCGTGCTGCGGGCCGGTGTGGGCGCGGTGGCGAACCTGTTCGATGATACCGCCCAAAAGCAGGAATATGAAGATAAGCTGGAAGGGCTTGTGCTGTTTGACCCCATGCCATTTGACGGCATTGAGAACATCGACGACCTGACTCTGCGCGAAGCTGCGGTGTGGGGGTGCATCTACAGCATTCAGGAAACGCAGGGCGGCTTTGACAACTACAATACCGACCCCGACACCGAACAGCTGCTGCTGCCCTCGCTGGATGTGGATGCCTACCTTGCAAAGCTGCTTGGCCCCGGCTTCAAGCTGACCCACCGCAGCTTTGAGATGGAGGATATGACCATCGAGTTTGACGATGCCACCCAGTGCTATAAGATTCCGGTCACCGGCACGGTGGGCTACTACCGCGCTGTTGTCACCAAGCTGTTCAAGCGCAGCGGCAAGCTGCATGTGACCGTGGGCTATATCCCCACCACCAGCACGGACGACAGCATCATCAATGTTTCTTCGGATACGCCCACCAAGTACATGGATTATCTGTTCGAGCGCCAGAGCGGCAGCTGGTATCTCACCGGCCTGACCGAGAGCGAGACCAAGGCCGAGAGCACGGAAAGCACACCGGCCGCGAATGTGCCGGAACCCATGGCAGAAAGCGATGTGCAGGATGCCATTCTTGCAGCAGCCGGTTCGGATTCTGCTTCGGCTGAGGCAGACAGCACCGCTGCAGACGAGGGCGTGGATACACAGGCGGAGGAACAGCCCGCCGACAGCACCGAGGCACAGGCGGACGAAAGCACAGCCAGCCCGGCGGCATAATACAAAACAAAAATACCGGATACAAGGCAGATGCTTCGTATCCGGTATTTTTTATTTGAGGTCAAATTTTACGATCACCAGCCGGTACCACAGGTACGGCACCATGTTCCAGATCATCCACAGCTCCATCAGGATGTAGTTGGGCAGATCCTTCAGGCGGAAAGGCCGCTTGCCCAGCCTGCCGCTTTTCAGCAGGGCAAAGGCTTCGTGCATCCCCTTGTCCCATGCCTCGCCAAAGCCCTGTTTGTGGAACTTGTAGCACTTGAGCAGGTAGCCCACGGCCAGCGGGATGAAGTTTAAAATCAGCATCAGCAGCGGTTCGTTCTTGAGGGGCAGCAGGATGCTGTTGCGGCCGCTCTGCTGGCTTTTGAAGGCGTTGTACTTCACCGCGCCGGTGCTGGCACCGCAGATGTGATAGCACTTGGCGGTGGGGCAGAGCAGGTTTTTATAGCCTGCATTGTTGGCGCGCCAGCTCAGGTCCACATCCTCAAAGTAGGCAAAGAAGTTCTCGTCAAAATTGCCGATCTCGTCCAGAATGCTCTTGCGGTAGAGCGCCGCACCGCCGCAGGCCGAGAAGATGCGCTTTTGCCGGGTATAGCGGCTGGCGCGGCGGCCATCGCCGGTCTTGCAGGCAAAGCCCATCCAGGTGACGTAATCGCCGGCATCGTCGGCCAGCTCCCGGTCGAAGTGTCGGATCATCAGGCTCTGCACTGCAAAGATTTTCGGGTCGGTCTCAGCGGTGCGGATCAGCTCTTCCAGCCACTGGGGTTCGGCAAAGGCATCGTTGTTGAACAGCACCACATATTCACTGTCCGCCAGCGCAATGCCCTGATTCACTGCATGGGAAAAGCCGGTATTGGTGCCGTTTTCGATGAGGGTGAAATTTTCGCGGCTGCAATAGCTGCGGGCCTGCTCAAGGCTTTCGTCGGTGGAACCGTTGTCCACCACAATGAGCCGGAAGTTCTGTTCGGTCTGGGCATAGACCGACTCGATAGAATCCTTCAGCCAGCCCTTGCCGTTGATATTCGGGATCACGATAGTCGCTTTATACATAAATACTCCTGTATTTCAGTGCAAGTTCACGGGAACAGTATAGCATATCTGCACACAAAAAGAAACCGCATCCCGGCAGGATGCGGCTTCGGCAGGGCAAAAATTATGCGGCAAGGGCTTTCTCGATGTTGGAAAGAATGGTGTCGTGATCCTCGGCGCACACCAGAACCACCTCACCGGTGGGAGCTACGGTGACGGTGGCCGCCTTGGCGACCAGATATTGATCCTCAAGGTAGTGCTCCATGGACTGCTGCTCACTCTGCACATAGGCTTCCAGTGCGGCTTTCACGGCATCGGTCTTGCCCTCGGCTGGCTTTACGATGGCAACGGCGTAGCTACGCACCATCATGGAGGAAACAGAGGCGGCAAAGCTCTCGTAGCTGCCGTCCTCAAGGCCCAGCAGGGGGAACACGATGTCTTTCAGCTCGTCATTCAGCTGGTCGGCCTCATACTCGGCGCTGTAGCCGTCGATGGCGGTGAATTTGCCGTCCTCACCTTTGGTAAAGATCATATCGTATTCGTTGTCCTCGTCGGTGCGGGCATCGTGGATGATCTGGGAGTAGTCCTTCGGGGTGGCAGAGTCGGCCTTGCTGCCGGCAGAGCAGCCCACCAGAGCAAGCAGGCACAGACCGGCAAGCAGGGAAGCAATGATACGTTTCATAAGTGAAATCCTTTCGTGTGTGAAAATCTTCGTGTGAAAGCGGGCGCAGCGGTTTTGAAGCTATTGTGTGCTGTTTTGTGCCTGCTATCCATAATACGAAAGAACACCCCGGCGGAATTGCACCGCAAACGTAACCATTTTATGAACAGCGTTACAGCATAAGGGCATCCAGCTCGCCGTGGTTCACCGGCGTGGAAAGGATGATCTGGGTGCTGGTGGTGCCCAGCTTCTGGAACTGCAGGATCAGGTGTTCCAGCTGGGGCATGCTGCCGCAGCTCACCTTGACAAGGAAGGTGTATGCACCCGTGACGTGGTAGCACTGCAGCACTTCCTTGCTGCTTTGCAGCAGCTCCAGAAAGGCATCCTGCTTGGAAGGTGCTACCGAAAGGCTGATGAGGGCATCCACATACATCCGGTCAGCGGGACGGTTCAGGGTGACGGTGTAGCCGCTGATGATGCCATCCGTTTCAAGCTTGTGAATGCGGCTGGAAACAGCAGGACTGGTCAGCGATACCTGCTCGGCGATCTCCTTGACCGGCATCCGTGCGTTCTTTGCCAGCAGGGAGAGAATCTTACGATCCAGATCATCCATGGGGAATACTCCTTTTTGAAAATATGTTGGATTGTATAAAATTTTTTGAAAGTAAAGTTTTATTGTTGGTACAAACATACAAAAGCCAAAAAATTTTGCTTTTGCTTTGCTTTGCGTTAATTATATAAAGTTTTATCGAAAAAGTAAAGACTTAATTTAAAGCAAAACCGGAAAATTTTGTTTGACAAGAAAACAAAAAGGGGTATAATACATCATGCAAGGCAGCGCAGAACAGAAAGCGCCTGCCGCTTTGAATTTGAGATTCACCACTTTATATACTTTCCCACCCCTCTATACACAAAAGCCCGCTGCCAGGCGGGTTTTTGTGTTTGTTGGGGATTTTTTCTTTTTGAAAAAAGCAGTGGCAGACAATGTACTCGACCCATAGAGCAGCTGCTTTCGGCTGCGACCCCGCCCGTGAAAATGCAAGCCCGGAAAGTCCGCAGACTTTCCGGGCTTGTTCTATCTCAAAATATTATTCCGCTGATGATAGCCGGAGCACAGCGGAGGCGATTTAGATCGTGTACGCCTATCAGACCAGATACCCTTCAAAGCAGTGCAGGTCTTCCGTCTTGACGATGCCCTCCAGATACAGCCCGTCCTCCCGGTATTCCTCCACCTGCACGCTGCCGCGCTCCCGCATGGGGGCGGCAAGGCCCAGTTTATCGTAGGGCAGCAGCACCTTTAAGGTGTGCACCCGGTCGCTGAGCACCTCGTCCAGCTTTGCCAGCAGGGTGTCCAGACCGTAGCCGGTCTTGGCACTGGTGAGCAGGATGTCCGGGTCAAAGCTCATGGCACCCGGCTTATCGCACTTGTTGTAGACGGTCAGGCGGGGGATGTCCGCACAGTCCAGCCCGTCCAGAACCTCGTCCGTGACGGCCAGCTGCTCTTCCCGTTGCTCATCGCCTGCGTCTGCCACACGGATGATCACGTCCGACCATGCCGCTTCTTCCAGCGTGGACTTGAAGGCTTCCACCAGATTGTGGGGCAGGCGGGACACAAAGCCCACCGTGTCCACCAGCAGCACCGCCATGCCGCTGGGCAGTATCAGCTTGCGGCTGGTGGGGTCCAGTGTGGCGAACAGCATGTCCGCTTCCGCTACGCTGGGGCCGCACAGAGCATTCATCAGGCTGGATTTGCCCACGTTGGTATAGCCTACAAGGCTGACCACCGGCATCCCGGTCTTGGCACGGGCCTTGCGGCTCTCGCCCCGGCGCTTTTCCATTTCGGCCAGCTTTTCAGCCAGCGCATCGATGCGGGCATGCACATGGCGGCGGTCCAGTTCCAGCTTGGTCTCACCGGCACCGCGGCGGGCACCACCGCCGCCGCCGCCACCGCCGCCCTGACGACTGAGCGCTTCGCCCATGCCCTGCAGACGGGGCAGGCGGTAGCGCAGAAGGGCCAGTTCGGTCTGCAGCTTGCCCTCGTTGGTGACGGCGCGGCTGCGGAAAATTTCAAGGATCAGCATGGTGCGGTCGATCACTTCCAGTCCGCCCAGCGCATTGGAGATGTTGCGGATCTGGCTGCCGGTCAGTTCACCGTCAAATACGGCGCATTCCGCGCCCAGCGTTTCGGCGGCAAGGGATGCTTCCTCCAGCTTGCCGCTGCCCAGCACGATGCCGGTCTCCGGGGTCTGGCGCTTCTGGGTCACCTGTGCCACGGCTTCCATGTGGTTTGCTTCGCACAGGGCGGAAAGCTCTGCAAGGCTGCGCTCGCAGTCCCACAGGCCCTGATCCAGCGCCAGCAGAATGACCTTCGTCGGGGGTGTTTCTACCAAAATATCGTAAAGTTCGCTCAAGGTAAGTCCTTTCTGTTATATCGTTCTCTTGTCAGCAGATAGCTTCTGCACTCCACCGGTGTGCCGTCAAATTTATGATCAATGGCATCGTGGTGGTAGAGAAAGCCTGCTTTTTCCATCACCCGGCCGCTGGCAGGGTTCTCTTTTGCGTGGCAGCAGGTGAGCCAGCCGCCGTCTGTATTCTCAAACCAGTAGTTTACTGCTGCTTTTAAAGCTTCGGTTGCAAAACCATGGTTCCACCAGTGCTTCCCGATGCAGTAGCCTGCTTCCCAGATGCCGTCTGTGCAGTCCTGCTGCGGCCAGAGCGCTTTCTGTGCCGGGTCACCGAGCAGAGCATTGAAGATGCTGATGCTGCCAAACACCTGCCCGGAAGCCTTTTCCACAATGGCCCACTGGTAGTAGTCCGGGTTCGGGTAAAGGGTGGCCCATGCCGCCAGCAGACCTACGGTCTCCAGCGCGTTTTTGTGCGGCTCCCACCGCAGAAAGCGGGTCACTTCCGGGTCGGATGCCCAGTTCGTATACATCTGCTCGGCATCCTCGGGCAGAAGCTGGCGCAGGAAAAGCCGGTCGGTCTCAAGCGTTTGCGTTCCGGCATGGCGCATGGCACACACCTCCCCACTTTATAAAGTATGCATAGGATAGCACAAATTTTGCGTTCCTGCAAGCGCCGCCGTGAAAAAACGCTTGACCGGACGGCATTTGTGCATTAAACTGAAAGCCAAGCGTTTTTGTAGGAAAAAGGAGAACTCCCTCATGAAGGATGTGCGTGAAATTTTAAAAAAGCGCCCGCTGCTGTTCGATGGCGGCATGGGTACATATTATAAGGCAAAGCCCGGGCAGGAATGTGAGCAGGCAAACCTGCTGGACCCGGATGGCATTTTGACCGTGCACCGCGCGTATCTGGAAGCGGGTGCCGATGCTATCAAGACCAACACCTTCGGCCTGCCGCGCATGGCAGCAGCGCAGAACCCCATGTGGGAGGCCATGGCGGACGAAGGCTGGAAACTGGCTACACAGGCCGCTGCAAAGACCAGCGCTGCCGTGTTTGCCGATCTTGGCCCGGCCCCGGACACCGAGGCACTCCCGGCGGCACAGATCTATACGGCCCTTGCCGAGCGGTTTGCCGCATTGGGTGCAAAGAACTTTTTGTTTGAGACGCTGAGCAGCGATGCCGGTGTGGCCGAAGCCGCGCGGCAGATCAAAGAAGCAGTGCCGGATGCCTTTGTGCTGGTGTCCTTTGCAGTGCTGCCGGACGGCTACACCCGCGAGGGCCGTCACTGCGCAGAGCTTGTGCGCAGCATGACTGCTTGCGGTGCAGTGGATGCTGTGGGCCTGAACTGCGTTTCTGCTCCCGGTGCCATGCGTGCGCTGGTGCAGCAGCTTGGCGAGACAAAGCTGCCGCTTGCAGTGATGCCCAACGCGGGCTACCCGGTGGTCACACGCACCCGGGTGCAGTATCAGGGCAGGCCGGAATATTTTGCACGGGAGCTGGCCCGCCTTGCTGCCGAGGGTGTGCGCATTCTGGGCGGCTGCTGCGGCACTACGCCTGCCCATATTGCGGCCCTGCGTGCGGCACTGGATGCCTTGCCGGAAACACTGCCTGCAGCCCCGGCAGCAGCAGTCTCCACTGCCGCAAAGCCGGAGGTGGAAAAAGACGATGCCTTTCTGCGCAAGCTGAACACGGGCAAAAAGGTGATCGCCATTGAGCTGGACAGCCCCAAGGATGCCGACCTGACCGGCTATCTGGACGGTGCACGCCGCCTGCAGGCTGCTGGTGCAGACCTTTTGACCATTGCGGACTGTCCCATTGCCCGGGCACGGATGGATTCTTCGCTGGTGGCCTGCCGGGTGCACCGGGAGCTGGGGCTGAACGTGCTGCCCCACATGACCTGCCGCGACCGCAATCTGAACGCCACAAAGGCCCTGCTGCTGGGCCTGTACGCCGAGGGCGTGCGGGAGGTGCTGGCCATCACCGGCGACCCCATCCCCACCGCGGAGCGGGACGAGGTGAAAAACGTGTACCAGTTCAACTCCCGCAAGCTGGCGCAGTACATCGTCTCGCTGGCAGGGGAGGGCCGGGAGATGCCCTCGCCCCTCACCGTGTTCGGTGCGCTGAACCTGAACGCCCGCAACTTTGATGTGGAGCTGCGCCGCGCACAGGAAAAGCTGCAAAATGGCATGAGCGGCTTCCTTACCCAGCCGGTGCTCTCCGCACAGGCGGTGGTGAACCTGAAAAAGACCCGCGAAACGCTGGGCGAAAAGGCGAAAATTCTGGCCGGCATCATGCCGGTGGTGAGCCAGCGCAACGCCATCTTTATGGAGAACGAGGTCAACGGCATCCATGTGGACGCTGAGATCATCGAGCGCTTTGCCGGGCTGGACCGTGCGCAGGGCGAAGAGCTGGGGTTGGAAGTCTCGGTGAAGGCCGCGCAGGCTGCAGCGCCCTATGCAGACGGCTTTTACCTGATGACCCCCTTCAACCGCATCGCCCTGATGGAGCGGCTCATTGCAAGGCTGAAGGATGAAGGAATCGCGGATTGAAAATGGCCGATGCGTTTGCTCTGGCCATTGATAGCGGAAAAAAATTTTTTATATTTGCGTTTGTCGTGGCCTGCGGGCCACTCCGAACGCGCTTTCACGAATAAGGCCCAAACCGTAAGATGCATCGGGATAAATTCTTTTGAAGAAAAAGTAATTGACAAATCGCACAAAAAACGCTATATTCTTTTTATAAATGCGTTGAAGAAGAGTGTGCACTGCATTTGCCGTTCAGAGAGCCGGAGAATGCTGCGAAACCGGTACGGTCGGGCGGTGTGCTGTCACTTTGGAGCAGGAGCGGTGAGCTGAAGAGCAAGCCGCTTTCGGAGCTGTCCCACGTTACCGGGGCATCAAGGGGCGCAGGATGCTCTGCGCAATTTGGGTGGTACCGCGGTTATTACAGCCGTCCCATGGAACGTTCCGTGGGACGGCTTTTTTCGTCCCACTTCATCATTTTTTACTGGGAGGACCCTATGAAAGAACTTGCAAAACAGTATGATCCCAGCCAGGTGGAAGACCGCATCTACCAGTTCTGGCTGGACGGCGGCTACTTCCACACGAAGGCAGACCCCGACAAGAAACCCTACACCATCGTCATGCCGCCCCCGAACGTCACCGGTCAGCTGCACATGGGCCACGCGGTGGATAACACCATGCAGGACATCCTCATCCGCACCAAGCGGATGCAGGGCTATGCCGCCCTGTGGGTGCCCGGTACCGACCATGCATCCATCGCTACCGAAGCCAAGGTGGTGGAGGCCATGCGTGCCGAGGGCCTGACCAAGGAGATGGTGGGCCGCGATGGTTTTCTGGACCGTGCATGGGCATGGAAGACCAAGTACGGCAACCGCATCGTCAGCCAGCTGAAGAAGCTGGGCAGCAGCTGCGACTGGGATCGTGAGCGCTTTACTATGGACGAGGGCTGCTCCGAGGCTGTCAAGGAAGTGTTCGTGCGCCTGTACGACAAGGGCCTGATCTACCGCGGCAACCGCATGGTCAACTGGTGCCCCCACTGCAACACCTCCATTTCTGATGCCGAGGTGGAGTACGAGGAGAAGGACGGCAGCTTCTGGCACCTGCTGTACCCGGTCAAGGAGACCGGCGAGATGCTGGAGCTGGCTACTACCCGTCCCGAGACCATGCTGGGCGATACCGCTGTTGCCATCAACGGCGATGACCCCCGCTATGCCCATCTGCACGGCTGCCATGTGGTGCTGCCCCTGCTGAACAAGGAGATCCCCATTGTGTGCGACGAGCACGCCGACATGACCAAGGGCACCGGTGTGGTCAAGATCACCCCCGCTCACGACCCTAACGACTTTGAAGTGGGTCTGCGCCACGACCTGCCCATCGTGCGTGTGTTCACCTACGACGGCCACATGACCGGTGCTGCCGACAAGGCTGCTGCCGATGCCCTGTTCGCCGCCGGCAAGAACGCCATCAATGAGCCGGAGGTGCTGGACTGCGGCAAGTACGCCGGCATGACTACCCTCGAGGCCCGCAAGGCCATTCTGGCCGATCTGGAAGCAGGCGGCTTCCTGAAGGAGATCGAGCCCCTCAAGCACGAGGTGGGCACCTGCTACCGCTGCCACTCCACCATCGAGCCCATGGTGTCCAAGCAGTGGTTCGTCAAGATGGAGCCGCTGGCAAAGCCCGCCATCGAGAGCGTGGAAAAGGGCGAGATCAAGTTCGTGCCCGAGCGCTTCACCAAGAACTATATGAACTGGATGAAGAACACCCGCGACTGGTGCATCAGCCGTCAGCTGTGGTGGGGCCATCAGATCCCGGCATGGTACTGCGACGACTGCGGCGAGACCGTGGTGGCAAAGTCTGCTCCCTGTGCCTGCCCCAAGTGCGGCAGCGCAAAGCTCACGCAGGACCCCGATACGCTGGATACCTGGTTCTCCTCCGCTCTGTGGCCCTTCAGCACGCTGGGCTGGCCCAATGAAGAGAGCGAAGACCTCAAGTATTTCTACCCCACTAACACCCTCGTTACCGGCTACGACATCATCGGCTTCTGGGTCAGCCGCATGATCTTCTCCGGTCTGGCCTACACCGGCAAGGCACCCTTCAGCACGGTCTGCATCCACGGTATCGTGCGCGACAGTCAGGGCCGCAAGATGTCCAAGAGTCTGGGCAACGGCATCGACCCGCTGGAAGTCATTGCCCAGTACGGCGCAGATGCCCTGCGCTTTATGCTGGTGGATGGCTCCACCCCGGGCAACGACATGCGCTATATCGAAAAGAAGGTGGAGGCTGCCCGCAACTTTGCCAATAAGCTGTGGAATGCTACCCGCTTTGTGCTGATGAACCTGCCCGAGGACTTTACCCCGGGCCTGCCCAGTGAGGACAAGCTGGACATGAGCGACAAGTGGGTGCTCACCAAGCTGAATCAGGTGGCCGGTGCCATGACCGACAACCTCGACCACTACGAGATGGGTCTGGCCGCCGCCAAGATCAACAGCTTTATCTGGGATGTCTACTGTGACTGGTTCATCGAGATCGCAAAGCCCCGCCTGAACTCCGGTGATGCCGAGCAGGCCGACACCGCCCGCCGTGTGCTGGTGTATGTGCTGGACAAGGCCCTCAAGCTGCTGCATCCCTTCATGCCCTTCATCACCGAGGAGCTGTATCAGGCTCTGCCCGGCTCTGCCGAGACCATCATGACTCAGAGCTGGCCCACCTTTGACGAAGCTCACAACTGGGCCGACGAAGAGGAAGCTTTTGAAAAGGTCATGGACTACATCAAGGCCGTGCGTACCATGCGCACCGAGATGAATGTCCACCCCGCCAAAAAGACCAGCATGATCATCGAGACCGCCGACGCTGCACCCTTCCAGAAGGCACAGGTCTATCTGGCAAAGTTCGCCTTTGCCACCGACGTGACCTTTACCGAGAAGTACGAGGGCAGCACCGACGGCATGGTGCAGGTGTCCACCCACGCCGCCCGCGGCTTCATCCCCATGATGGAGCTGATCGACCGCGACAAGGAACTGGCCCGCCTGAACAAGGAAAAGGCCAAGGCCGAAAAGGAAATGGCCATGTTCGCGAACCAGCTGAACAACCCCAAGTTCGTGGAGCGCGCCCCGGCGGCACTGGTGGAGGATATCCGCAATAAGTACGCCAAGAGCCAGGATAAGCTGGCCAACATCGAGCAGAGCATCAAGGCTCTGGGCTGATTTGAGCGGGGAATATAACAGCAGCGCACAGCGCACTTCGCCGTGGGTGACCGCAGGGCGGGTGATCTTTACCCTTGCTCTCATCAGCTGCATCGCGTTCATCTTTTCCAATTCCATGAAGATCGCCTCGGTGTCTACTGTGTCCAGCAGCCGGGTGCTCACTCTGCTGCAGGCGGCTCTGCGCCGTCTGGGCCATCCGGCCCTTGCCCAGCGCCTGACCGACCACATCGTGCGCAAGCTGGCACACTTCTGCGAGTATATGCTGGAGGGCTTTCTGCTCATGCTGTGTATGCGGGTGTATACCCGGCAGTATATCTGGCACATCAGCGTGCCCATGCTGGGCGGCGTGCTCACTGCGCTGACCGATGAGACTATCCAGATCTTTTCGCCCGGACGCAGTAGTCAGGTCACCGATGTGTGGCTGGATTCAGCCGGTGTTCTGGCGGGCATCCTTACGGCGCTGGTGCTCATGGCGCTGTGCAGATTGTTGTTCAACCATCGTAATAAGGAGTAACCAATGACCATCGAACAGGCAAATCAGTATTTTGCCGCCCTGCCGGACGGTTTTGCCTCCACCGAACAGCTGCGCGCCGCGTTCACCGCGCCGGTGCAGAAGGTGCAGTTCGTGGGCGTGGCAGGCACGGCAGGCAAGACCGTGACGGCCCGTCTGCTTGCGGCCATCCTGCACGCACAGGGGATCCATGCCGGCCTGTACCATGCCGGGTGCCGCCCGCTGTCGGAGCGCATCTGCATCGATGATGCCCCGGTGGACGAGGGCCTGCTGGCTCTGACTGCGGATGCCCTTTCCGCAGCCGAAGCCCTGCCGCAGGATGCAGCGGAGCTGGCTGCTGCGGCCAACTGCTTTGGCGCAGCGGGCTGCACGCTGGCCGTGGTGGAACTGCCGGATGCGGGCCTTGCGGAAGCGCTGCCCGGCATGCCGGTGTGCGCCGTCACCTCGGTCGGCCCGGACGGTGTGAGCCGCTCGGTGGAGCGCCTTGCGGCTCTGGCAGCAGGTGTCATGCGCAAGGAAAGCATCTGCGTCACCGCGCCGGAGCAGCCCAAGTCTGTACTCAGCGAGCTGATCGTGGCCGCAGGCAAGTGCGGCTGCGAGCTGGTGGTGCCGGACCCGGAGGATATCACCTTTCTGGAGGCAGAAAAGTTTGCCAGCAAGGTGGACTACGGCGGATATACCGTGCCGCTGGCTTTTCTGGGCCGTCATGCGGCGGGCAGCGCTGCCATGGCTGTGGAGCTTTCGCTGGCGCTGTGCCGCAAGGGCTTTGATGTTACCGACGATGCCATTCTGGAAGGTCTGGCTGCGGTGGAAAACCGCAGCAGCATCCGGGTCATCTCGCAGCGCCCACTCATCATTCTGGATGCCTGCCGCACCCCGCAGCAGGCAGCAGCCTTGCTGCGTGTGCTCAACATGGCCAAGGTGCGCCATATGAGCGCCATCATCGGTCTGGCAGAGGAGGAGGGAGCCGAAGCGTTCTTCTCCGCACTGGAGACCGGCCTGACCCCTGAAGAGCAGAAAAAGGATAAGTCCACCATGCCCGGCATGAGTGAGAACCCCTTTGATAAGGTGTATCTTGTCACCCCGGCAGGCGGCGATGACGAGATGACGGCCCGTTTGACCGAAAAGGCAAAGTATCATTTTGATGCCGAGATGTGCACCAGCATTGCCGAAGCAGTGGAGTTGGCTCATGCCAACACCCGCCGCGGCCTGCTGGTCTGCGGCGGTGAAGCTGCCGCGCTGGAAGCGGCCGAACTGCTGGTGAACAGCTGAGCCGACACGCTTCCCTAAAAAATAAACGAAAGATCCCGTACACTGAAACCATGTGTACGGGATCTTTTTATTTTTGGCAAAGGAGATGGACAAACCATGGCAACGGTAAGCTTCAGCCCGGCGGGCGATGTGCTTTATGCCTACCTTGCGGGCGAGATCGATCACGATGCGGCGCAAAGCCTGCGCATCCAGCTGGATGATGCACTGGTCAGCCGTGCCCCGCAGACCATGATCCTGGATTTTGGCGGGGTCGGATTTATGGATTCATCCGGTGTAGGGCTGATCCTGGGGCGGCAGCGCATTGCCCGCACACTGGGCACGGCACTGCGGGTGCAGCACACACCGTCCCAGCTGGCAAAGGTGCTGCAGCTGGCGCGCATCCCCTGCACGGATGCAGGACAGAAGGAGGAATAAACCATGAAAGCGGAAAACACAACAAAGATCCAGTTCGATTCCCTCAGTGTGAACGAAAGCTATGCCCGGGGCGCAGCGGCGGCCTTTCTTGCCCGGTACGACCCCACCGTGCCGCAGCTGGCCGATATCAAAACGGCAGTGTCTGAGGCGGTGACCAACTGCATCGTCCATGCCTACCCGGACCACATCGGGCCGGTGGCCATGAGCATTGCAGTCTATCCCGGGCGGGAGGTGCACATCACGGTGGCAGATAAGGGCATCGGCATCCCGGATATCCCGCAGGCCATGGAACCGCTGTTCACCACCGGAAACCCGGAGGAACGCTCCGGGCTGGGCTTTGCGGTGATGCAGAGCTTTATGGATAAGGTCAAGGTCATCTCAAAGCCCGGCAAGGGTACAAAGGTGCTGCTCATCAAGCGTCTGACCCAGAGAGAATGATACATAACAGGAAAGGCAGGCAGGAGCATGGTATCGGATAAGACCCGGCGGGACGCATTCATTGAGCAGAATCTGGGGCTGGTGCACGCCTGCGCCGGGCGCTTCCGCGGGCGAGGCATAGAGTACGATGACCTGTACAGTGCCGGATGCATGGGACTTGTAAAAGCCTGCGATAATTTTGATGAGAGCCGCGGCGTATGCTTTTCTACCTATGCAGTGCCGGTAATTTTAGGCGAGATCAAAAAGCTGTTCCGGGACAGCGGCACAGTCAAGGTGAGCCGCTCCTTAAAAGAATTGGGGATGCGCGTACAGGCGGCACGGGAGCATCACATGAAAGTGTGCGGTACGGAGCCGACCCTTTCTCAGCTGGCGGAAGAATTGAATGAACCTACAGAGAACATCACACTTGCCATTCAGGCGGCACAGCCTGCCATGAGCCTGACCCCGGAAAATGAAGAAGAGGACCGGCAGATGGATATTCCAGTAGAATCCCCGGAAGAAGCATTGGCAGAACGTATCAGTCTGGAAGAGGTGCTTCACGCTTTGCCGGAACAGGACAGGCAATTGATCCGCCTGCGGTTTTATGGAAACAAGACCCAGAGTGAAACTGCAAAGGTGCTGCATACCACACAGGTGCAGATCTCCCGGCGGGAACGCAAGATACTGGTACAGCTGCGCCGCCGACTTTTAGAAGATTAGATGTCATACTTTCCAGATTAAAAGGAAAAAACTGGGCAAAAAGCCAAAAGCCGGATTTT
The DNA here is from genome assembly GCF_017377615.1 of Faecalibacterium sp. Marseille-Q4896. Classification (NCBI taxonomy): domain Bacteria; kingdom Bacillati; phylum Bacillota; class Clostridia; order Eubacteriales; family Oscillospiraceae; genus Faecalibacterium; species Faecalibacterium sp. Marseille-Q4896. The sequence goes on along the minus strand of NZ_JAFREG010000008.1, from coordinate 435 downwards.
TGCGAAAAATATGAAGAAAATGCTTGCTTTTTGTAAAAGGCTGTGCTAAAATACATTACTGTCAGGCGGACATCCGACAGAATGAAACACTCCAGAAGGAACGTCCTAACGTGAAGAATCGATGAGCTTCGACATGAAACTCAAAAATAATTCAAAAAAGTGCTTGACAGCTTATCACGAAAGTGATAAAATAAATGAGCTTTCAGCCGCAAGGCTGAGGCGCTACAGGACCTTGAAAATTGAACAATATCGAAAAACTTGTAAGGAACCTTTAAGTGTTTGGAAAAACACTAAAAACAATTCCAAAAGTAATTCACACAGGACGCAAGCGATTGCGTGCTGAGCGAACAAGATTTAACACTTTTAAGTGATAAATATCATTTATAAAGAGTTTGATCCTGGCTCAGGACGAACGCTGGCGGCGCGCCTAACACA
>NZ_JAFREG010000007.1:0-139986 GCF_017377615.1 Faecalibacterium sp. Marseille-Q4896 | reverse complement strand
GTAGGAAAATCCAAAAGTTTAGATTTTCTCAAAATGCTTATCTTTTGGTCTTTGGTTCGGAATAGTGTAGTGCTGGCGGTCTATCTATTGTTTTCGGTTGCTTGCTTCTTTACCGTACATGAGCATTTGCGGAGGGGTTATCACCGCCGTAGCCCTCCATGAGGTTCACGGCACCCCACACGCCCAGACCGGCACCCAGTGCCACAACCAGAGTCTTCAGAACGTCCACTGCGCTGTTAAAGAATTCCATAGAAAAATCCCCTTTGTTTTGAAAAAGCGACCCTGCACACACCTGAAATCCGTTTGCAAAAGCCGAAAACCACGGCGAAGGTTGATTTTCCGGTGTACCTGTTGGGTCAATGGATAAAAAATAACCGCTCGTCTTATCAGGCGAGCGGGAGTGAATCAGCATCCACCATGATGAAGGTATCATCCGGGTGGATTTTTTCTTTTCGATTCAAGAACTTCTCGATATCGAGGGCGTTCTTGGGGTCATAATCGGAGGTGTACTTGTAGTTCGGGTGCTGGGTCAGGTCGTACTTGTCGCTCAAAAATGGGCGCACACCACGAAGCTGCAGGATGCACTTGCCGCCATCCAAAACTGCCAACTCATCCCGGCTCATAAGTTCGTGACCGAGTTTTTGATAGTTGGTTCCATAGCTTGGGCTATTGCCACGGGTATCAGAATTGTTGTAGCTGTCGATTGTTTCTTTCCCTAGTGCTTCAGACAACTCTTTCAGGGTGGTAGGCTCGCTGCCGCCGAGAAAAATCTGGCTGTCCATGTTGCCCACGATGGTATCCGCATTATCCTTGTAGATGGCTTTCAACTGGCTGCGGGTCTGCAAGACCAGACACGCCGAGATCTCACGGCTGCGGATGGTAGCCACCAGCTTTTCCAGCTGCGGAATCTGACCGATGTTAGCACACTCATCGATCAGGCACCGCACATGGACTGGCAGTTTGCCGCCGTATTGGTCATCTGCCTTATCACAGAGCAGATTGAAAAGCTGGGTGTAGATCATGGAGATCAGGAAGTTAAAGGTACTGTCCGTATCGCTCATGATGAGAAACAGCGCCGTTTTCCGGTCACCCAGCTTGTCCAGTTCCAGCTCATCGTACATGGTCGCATCCCGGATTTCTTGGATGTCAAAGGGCGAAAGGCGGGCACCGCAGGAAATCAGGATGGATTTTGCGGTCTTGCCAGAGACGAAAAGTCAAGGACTTTTTCATCAAATTCAAAAAGAAGTCACATTTTGCGGACTTCCTCACGGAGCAGACGCTTGATTTTGTCCTCCATCGTCTCTTTTGCGGTCTGGCTGAAATGCACACGGACGATATAGGTGGTCTTGCCAATCTGCTTTCTGACAGTCGGGCAAGTGGCGGTATTGGTTGCGGTATTGTTCATTCAAAATCCTCCTGTAAATGAAAAAGTGCCCGGTGACTATTCATCATCGGGCGGTGTCGGTATGAGGGAACAAGGCAAGGCGGCAACATTAAGGTACCTATAAAAACCTTGCCGTCTTTGCCACGCTTGCCGTGTTCCTGTTGTCAGTCTCGGAGGTAGCAGACCCATGCTGTGCCGTCTTTCTCGGTCACAAGTCTATCCCCGATACGGCTCTTTGCCGTTCTCATGGTGCGTGAAGAAATTCCACGCTCATTGACCGTCTTTTCCAGCTCTGCACTTGGCATACGCTTTCCATCTGCCAGCAGTTCCAGAATGAGCATTTGCGCCTGTGCGGTCTTGCTCTCGGTCTTTGCGGTGTCTGTCCCGGCAAGAAGCTCGTCAGCGGTAATGTCATAAGCCCCTATCCACTCAAAGCCTTTCTCGTCTCCCAGAGAAAAGGCAAGGGACTGTCCGGGCGGCGCAAGGGAACTTTTCTCATGGATAAGCACCCTCGTTGTGGGGCTGTCCTTCAGCTTGCCGATAAAAAGCAGACTGCGGACTGCCGCCGTAATGTCGATAGACCCCAATCCCCGGTAGGTGCTTTGCGTTCCTGCGGCTTTGTTCAGGTGTCCGATTAGCACGATAGCGCACCCGGTAGCCTGTGCAATGTCTCCCAGACTGCGGAAGATGGGACGGACTTCATTTGCCCGGTTCATGTCCACATCTGCGCCCAGAAACGCCTGCACCGGGTCAATGATAACCAGCCTTGCGTTGTTCTCACGGATTGCCCTTGCTATGCGCTCATCGGCAAGGGTCAGCGGCGTGTCTCTATCGTCAATGACAAGTACTCTTTCAAGGTCTGCGTCCGCTTCCATCAGCCGGGGCTTAACGGTATCGCCCAGACCGTCCTCGGCGGTCTGATAGATGATATTAAAAGGCTCAAGGGTCTCCATACCGGGCAAGGGCTTTCGGTTGGTGCAAGCCGCCGCAAGACGCATGGCAAAGTAGGTCTTGCCCTCGCCGGGATTGCCCTGTATGATCGTCAGCTTTCCAAAGGGGATATACGGAAACCATAGCCAATCCACGCTCGTCAGCTCCACATCTGCCATACGGAGCATTGGGACAGGCTGGGCGGTGGGCAGCTCTCGCAGCGTGATTGTCTCGGCTATGAATTTGCGGCTGGGAATGTCCCCTTGCTGACGGAGAACATCGTTCCAGTCTTTCCTTGCCGGGACAAGGCGAATGACGGCGATCTCGCCGGGAATGGACTGTGCCAGTCGGGTGCAGGCTTCACTTCCTGCGGTGTCGCTGTCAAGGCAGAGGAACACTTTTCGGGTGTCCTTGCGTTCAGAAAGGAAACGGTCAAGGGCTTTGCCCGAAACGCCGCCCAGGGCAAGATAATTTCTTGTCTGCCAATCCTGCGGATAAAGGCAGATAAAGGACAAAAGGTCAATCGGCGCTTCAAAGACAAAGAGCTGGTTGCCGTTGCCCTCATAGCGGAACGGATAGGACTTGTCAGACCCGGCAATGTCCTGTCTGAATGTGTCTGCCGTTCCTCGCACATGTGCGTATCTCGGTGTGCCGTTTCGGTCTCTGCCGACAAAGACAACATTGTGCCGCTTTGCGTCCTCGTAAATATCCCCGGAAAGAAGAAAAGCCTCAACAAGCGTTTTGTTGAGACCTCGGCTTTCGCAAAGATATTGAATTGCTCTGTCGGCTGTTCTGTTGTGCAAGGGCAAGTGGAACGCTGTGGGCGGTGCTGTGGTGGCTTCGGTCTGTCCCTCGCCGCTTTCGCCGGTCAGGAGCTGGACGGCTTCGGGAAAGGACTTTCCGTAAAACTCCATGACAAAATCAATGGGATAGCCGCCCTTGCTCTGGCTGTGGCGAAACCATTTGTTTCCCCGAACGGTCAAGCTGTCATGTTCTTTCCAGCGGTATTCCCGTCCGCTTTTGATAAGCGTCTCTCCCTGTGTACGGAGAAAATCTTCCAGACTGACGGCATTTGCCCGGTCAATCTGCGCTTGGGTATAATTCATCGGGATAGTTCCTCCTTTTTGTGTCGTGTTTGGGGTCGATTTTGGAACTTTTGTTCCTCTGTACGCTCGTTAAATCGGGCGGCAGTATCTACACATGACTTGACCTTCCAAAGGCGGTGTAAATCGTCTCTGACAGCCTTAAACTCGCCATAGGTGGTTTCGTGCGCCTGTTCCAGCTCGTCATACTCTTCGGTCAGTTTTTTCATATCCACCTTGCCGTCCGGGAACTCTCCGGTCAGCTTACGTCTGGCGGCGTAGAACTGTTTCAGTTCCACTTCATGCTCTGCCTTGTACTTGGCTCTGGGCTTCTCAAACTTGATTTTCTGCAAGCCGTCATAGACAGGCTTCAAGTTCTGGAAAGCAGCGGAGCTGTCATAGAGCTGCTTAATTGCTTTCATTCGGGCGGTCTGTTCGTCCAGCGTTTTCTTCAAGCTCTCTGTGGCAGCACTGTGTTCGCTGACACGGTGTTCCAAATCTTCAAGGGAGTAAATGCCGTTTGCCCGGAGATAATTGAAAGTTTCGTTCATCTCCTTTAGGTTGCTGACCTTGCCTTTCTGCGAATAAGCCCCGGCTCTGCGGCTGGTGTAATAGGCGTTCAGCAGAGAAACAAGGTCGGGTGCCTGCGGCTTGGCAAGCTCTGCTTTTGCTTCGGCAATCCAATCAAACAGGAGAGCGATTTTCTTCTTGATGTCCCGGATAACGGCATTGGTCGCTCTGATCCAGCGGTTGAACTCGCCTTTCTCGGTGCGTATGCCTTTCTTCTCCATTGCCCGGACGGTTGCGCCCTCGTGGACGGTGGGAAGAAGCTCCACGCCCTGACGCTCATAGCTTCGGTGGTCGATACGAACGTCAAGCCCCTTTTCCGCAAACTTGCCATTGCATAGCTCCGCCCATGTCTGCCGCCAGTATTCCAGCGTCTCGGGACTGCCCCAGTCGGTAGTGGGAACGGCGTTGAACACAAACTTTCCGTCTGCGTCCCGGATACGGTTGCCGTCCTCGTCCAGCTCGTACACCCGGCGTTGCTTTAGCCCCCATTTGCCGTTCTGCTCGATGGGGCGGATGGGGCAAAGCACATGAAAATGCGGGTTTGGTATGCCGCCGTCCTCACGGCCTGGCTGGTGTACGGCGAAGTCAACCACCATGCCCCGGCTCACAAAGTTCTCCAACAAAAATTGCCTTGCAAGAGCGATGTTTTCCTCAAGGGAAAATTCATTCTGCAAGGCAATGTCAAAGCTGTATGCAAGCTGGGCGTTCTTACCACGCTCGGCTTTTTCCACGGCGTTCCATAGGGTCTGGCGGTCTGCGTATTCGGGCGGTGCATGGGACGGCAGGAGAATATCGGAGCAGATCACGCCGCCCTTGCGGGTGTAGTCGCTGTATTCGCCGTAATACTCGCTATACAATCGCTCCCCGGCACGGTAGGCGGCAGAAGCAATAGCGGACTGTCCTGTGCTTCGCTTAGTCTGCGTGACGCTCAGATGAAATAGTGCCATCGGCTTTCAACTCCTTTTCTCTGTTTGCTTGACTGATATGGGTAATCGCCATGTGACGGACGGCTCGCTGGACTTCGGACAGGGAAAAGATGTGTTCCATCAGCTCTGTCATTTCGGTGCGTGTGAGATCTTTGACCTCCGGGGCAAGGCTCTCAACCGTGCCGCCCAGATTGCAAAGACGATGGGTGCGTTTCTGCCTTTCGCCTTTCTCCAGATACTTCTTTCTGTTCTCAAGACGGTTGAGCTTGTGCTGTTCCTGTGCAAGCTGCGTCTCAGCTCGTTCCTTTTCGGCTCGAAGCTGATCGAGGGTTTTCGGTTTTGTCATTGTGATTGACCTCCTTTTTTGATTTTGGGGATAAAAAAGACCGTCAACTTTTCGCATAGTGCGACCAGTCAACGGTCTGATTTTCGGTATTTGTTTTTCCAAACTTGCTGGCGGCGAACAGCATTTCATGCTGTTTGCGGACGGCAAGTCCACAAGGGATAGACGCACAAGCGTCGCAAGGGAGTGTAGCTCCCTTGACGGAACGAAGTGACGAAACATTTTCGGTCAAGCAGTTTCTTTCTGCTGACAGAGAATGAAGCTCCGCAGGACGCACGATACTCCCGACAGGAGAGTATAGAAGTGCGCCCTTAGAGTTCTAAGGGTATTTTTAGATAATTGGGAATGTTTCTTTGTCAAACTGCGTAACATTGAACACGATACGCCACTCGACATCATCACCAACCGGTTCAAAGTGCAGAGCAGAACAAGCAGCATGAAGTTTTTCTTGTGAATTTGTTCCATATATAACTGCTGTCGGACCATCTGCACCACCAATAACACCAACAACAAAACAGGAACTACTGCCAACTGGACGGAACGAATGATCGTCTGGTGTAACTTCTATCGGTCTATCGCCTTCATCACAGTCAAAAACCGAAATGTTCTCCATCGGTTCAGGGGTAAGTGTATAACTCATGGCAATATAATGTGTCGGATAAATCCAGCGATCAGAACCAAAACTATTTTGAGGAACTGTCTGCTGTTCTATTTCCTGCACGGTCAGTGTATGGGTTATTCCGCTAACAGGATGGGAAAACATAAATGAATCTCCGGGTGCGTGAACTTTGAAATGTGAGCCTGGAACTTGTCCTGGTTGCTGCTCCATTGTAAGAAAAAGTTTATTGATTTCAGGGTGATGCTTGGTTCCCCAAGGAAATACGTCTCTGCATATGACCCAGCCATAAGTACTATCCAGCCCATAATGGTCGATTGCCCATTTTGCTTCCAACTCATTGATAACGCCATCTGGCAGACAAGGATTAAAGCTCACAGCGCAGCCATGGGTTGTCTGTAATATTTTCTCGTTTAACTTCAAGCAAGGTTTGAAGTTAAAACAAAGTGGGTTTTCCCATTCCATCTGCATCTGTTGCTCACGGGTAAAATTTTCACATGAGTCATTTCCCCAGTCCAGATTCCATTTTTTCATGAAGTCACGGATGCTTTCTGAATCAACTCGCATACAAAAATCAACGACAAGTCCTTTGCTACATGAATAAGCTGCCGGAATTACCCAATGATATCCAGCCCAATCGAATTGTTTATCCAGCTTGATCTCTTTTCCGGCACGGTCTTTACCTCGATGTCCCCAGAAATCTCCATCAAAGTAGACCTTCCATTCAGGGGCAACCAATTCTGCCTCTGAAGTCATATCATTATCGTAATAATCTTCTGTGTATTTAATCTGACTGTAATCAAAGGAAGATTGCAGGTTTTTGATATATGTCCACGGTTGTTCCATAGGCAACAAATTCATCTTCTCTGAAATTTCCGATAAAGTTTGCTGTTGTTCCTGGGTTGTAGGGTTTTCATTGAGAAAGGCTTCAAACTGTGCTTCGTTCCACATCCACGCTTGTTCCACTGCCGCCACATCACCACAAGCCAGTATAAGCCGCAGAAAGTCGGTAAAATTTTCAGCTACTGGATGAACATAATCAGGAGAAGTATTCATGGGGCTGACAGAGAAAACCATCTCTCCAAATCCACGAATGAAACAGAAGTGGATACCATCTATCCCTGCCCATCCAAAAACCGATGCCCCTTTTGGGGTACAAAAATAATTTGTATTATCCTCACGGAGTTCAACTCCCACAGGACTTAAATCGACACCCCGCTGTAAAAATTTTTTCAAAATTCTATTCATTAAGCATCCCCCCATAAAATTAGTGCTATCACGCTCTTTATTGTAGTAAATTTTATCACAAGAGTGTGAATAAATCTACTGGCGAATGCTGAAACCGCCCGAACAGTTTCTTTCTGCTCAGGCGGCTTTCTTCATCTAATTTTCTTTCTTCTGCTGCACTTGTTCATGGGCTTCCTGCTGAACATCAGCCCAGCGGAAAAGCCATACTTGAAGTGACTTTCACTTTCTTCACATTGGGCGATTGCTGTCTGCGCCCGGAGTTCCTGCACCAGCTCATAGTCCTCTTTGCTGAGCCGCTGGGACAACTGCTCCATGAGCTTTTCACAGGCTATGACTGCCTTTCGGTATTCCGGTGATGTAGGTACAACTGTCTCGCAGGGATAAAACTCCCCATTATACATGGCTTCCAAAATCATAGCTTTACCTCTCTCAACAGTAGATTAGTTCCGTCTTGATGATTTCCTCTGCCCGGCAGCGGATGGAGTTCATTGACTGCACCCATAACATCTGATTTTCCGCTTTCATGGCTTCGGTCACGCCCTCGGCTTTCATCATCTGCCGGATAATCAAGTCCAGCCTGTCTGCCGCCTGCTCGTTCAGATCGGCAACGACGGTGTGGAGCCTGCCGGACAAAATTAGCTCGTTGTAAAGCATGGGACGGTGCAATTTCAGATAGGACTGGTGCAAGCGTCCCCAATGCCCAATAGGTCGGCGTTCCTCCGGCAGCTTCAAGTCCGGCACATAGTAGTCGCCCACCAACACATAGTCCATACCGTTCTCATGGATTCTCGGTTTCAACTCTTTCATAAAATCACGCTCCCTTTCTCGGTCCCAGCTGCGGCAAACTGCTCACCGGGATAAATACCCCTCTGGCAATATCCTCGGTGCGGATTGCCTGTTTTCTGGCTTCAATCTCCGCTTTTTTCTTGGCTTTCGTGCGCTCCTCATACTCTTTCTGTTTACCATTGGCTTTCCGCTTCAAGTAGTTCTGGTGGAGCCTGTCCTTGCGTTCCTCACGCTTGCGGATTTCCTCTAATTCCTCCGGGGTAAGCTCCACTTCGCCAAACGCAGGGGGAACGAAACGACCCACGAAATTGAAGTAAATCTCGACCTCCTGTGTGGTTTGAATACTGCCCTTGCGGTCACGCTCATGCACAAGGATTTTCTCAATAAACTCATTGAGCATGGCAATCGTCAGCTTGTCGAAGTTCTCATACTTGTCAATCAGAGCGATAAAACGGTCAGCGTCCTTTTCGTGCTTCTCGTAGCTCTTGATAGCCTTTTCCAGAACAGAGATTTCAGCGGTAAGCTCGGTCTGCTCCTTTTCATATTGAGCGTCCAGAGTGGCATATCTGCTGTCAGACAGCTTTCCTAAAATGTTGTCCTCATAGATTTTGCAGAGCAGGACTTCCAGCTCGGAAACTCTCTGCTTTGCTGTGGCAAGGCGTGTACGCTGTTTCCTGACCTCTGTGGTCTGCTGGCTGGACTGCGCTTCCTGCACCACACGGACAAACTCGGCTCGGTCATGCTTGGCATACTCGGCAATGGCTTTCAGCATTTCAGAGACAAGGGACAGTACCACATCTTCATTGATACGGTGCTGGGTCTTGCAGAGCTTTCCAACTGGGACTTTGCTGTATTGGGAACAGGTATATTGAGAAATGCGCTTGCCGTTGTTGGTGCGGTGGACATACATCTTGCCGCCGCAATCGGCACAATAAAGCAAGCCTGTGAGGGGAGCTGCTTCGCCCCAGCCGTCCGGGTAGCGTCTGACATTCCCACGGATTTTCTGCACAAGGTCAAAGGTCTGCTGGTCAATGATAGCTTCATGGGTATTCTCGAAAATCGTCCATTCGTCCTCCGGGACATAATGGCTTTTCTTGTCCTTGAAGTGCTTTCGAGTCTTGAAGTTGATGGTGTGTCCCAGATATTCACGCTTTTCAAGAATGTTGCAGATGGTGGAAGAACCCCAGCCGTACATATCTTTGAAAGTCTTGTTTTTGTTCACGCCCTCGCCGTGTTGGGCAAGGTAAGCAGACGGAATAAGCACCTTTTCCGATTTCAGTTTGCTGGCGATCTGATACGGACCGTAGCCGTCAATCGTCATGGCAAAGATGCGCTTGACCACATCAGCGGCTTCGGGGTCAACCAACCATTGGTCTCTGGCTTCGTTCCAGAGATAGCCGTAAATGACCGTGCCTGTGAGGTGCTTGCCGGACTTGCCTTTGGACTGGAAAGTGGAACGGATTTTACGGCTGGTGTCTCTGGCGTAATACTCGTTCATAATGTTGCGGAAAGGGGTAAAATCATCGTCCCCTCTGGCACTGTCCACGCCGTCATTGATGGCGATAAGGCGAACGCCACGCTGACGCAGAATTTCCATAATCTGACCGACTTTCAGATAGTCACGACCCATGCGGCTCATGTCCTTGATACAGAGGTATTCCACATTCCCGGCTTCCACTTCTTTCATCATTGCTAAAAATCCGGGACGGTCAAAGCAAGTGCCGCTAATGCCATCGTCCGTGAAATGGACAATGTTCGTAAAGCCCTGCCGTGCGGCGAACTCCTCCAACATTGCTTTTTGATTCGATATGGAGTTGCTCTCACGCTGTTGGTCATCATCTTTGCCAAAGTCATCACGGCTCAGTCGTTCATACAGAGCAGTGATTTTCTCGTTTTTTCTCATAACTTGCGCTCCTTTCTTCGGTTTTAGGTTGTGTGTTCTAAGAGACTTCCCAACCGCTTGATTAAGAAGTCTTTTAGAGCATACAACACCGGCAGCCAATTTATAGAGCTTGTACTGCCGCCCTGCAAAGCTGTTCGGCTTCTTTTTTGCCAAATCTTCAAAGAGCAAATCAACCGGATTCTGATAATCCTCGTCGTCCTCGGACACCTGCATGGTGTTGAGCATTTCCAGCAGCGTAGCAAAATTCTGCTCCTCAGCTGGGGCTTCGTAGTGCAGATAGGCAATCAGCGATGTCAGTAAAAGCCGCTCTGCTTTGTCCCAGAATGGATCGCCGCCCTGACCTTCACCTTTGGTGTTGGTCATAAGGGTCGTGACCAGCTTCAAAATATCCTTTTCCTCGTGGATATATGCGAACGGATTGTAGCGCATGGACTTGTGAAAATTTATGGTGTTCATCGTCCTGATCTTATATCCGTTCTTCAGCAGGGCAAGTCCACATTCTTGAATGAGACCGCCTTTGGGGTCAGTTACCACGAATGAAACCGGATGGCTTTTTGACGTGCATTGAAGCAAATTCGGCTTAATAAAATACCTTGTTTTGCCGCTGCCGGAACCGCCCACCACCAGCACGTTTTTATTCCGGGCATTTTTGGGGTCAGGTGGTCGGTTGCTCATCATCAGGCGTTCTGTTTTAGTCAGAATGATGTTATCCTCAAACTTCGGAGCCATGAACGGCGCAATATCTGCCGGAGTACCCCACCGGGCAGAGCCGTACTCCATACCGTGCCGGTACTTTTTAGCGTTTTTGCTTTTTAGATAGACCGCCAGCCGCAGTCCGGCACCGCAGCAGATGCCCACCAGAATATCCAGTGGGTGCAGACTGGGCAGAGGGTTTGCAAATGCAGCCGGGAGCGTATCTATGAGTGACACGATTCTATCGCCCAGCTCCTTACCCTCGGCCAGCCGCCATGCCTCGCCAAAATTGGTCGCAGCCAGCCCAATCACCAGATAAGGCAGGTACAGGGCCAGCAGCTTGGTGAACTTTTTCTTGTTCATAAGCCACGTTCCTCCTCTTTGTGCCGTACTTTGTCGGGGAGGTTGGCAATGACCTGTGCCAGATCGTGCAGCTTGGCCAGCACAGAGGGACGCTCGGCCTTGTTCAATACTGCTGCAGAATACTCCTTGAACGCAGCGTTCAGAACGTCTGCATCCTGTGCCTTGAAGAAAATCAGAAACCGAGGTGGTGTGCAGGACAGGTCTTTTTGGATTGCATAGTCGATGTGATACCGCTTAGCGTAGCGGTCAAAATCCTTGATGCCAGTCTTTTCAATCTCCAGATTGGTCACACCCCGGTTCTGCCGTATGAGCCGCTTCATGGACTGCTTGCCCTGCGACGCACTCTTGTCGTACTGGCGCAGAAAGAACTGCGCCCCTCTCAAAAGTGTACGGGCAGATAGCTTTGCAGTCGAGATGGCGAAGTTGACCGTTTTATGCTCGATTTCTTCCTGCATTTCCATCACCTCCAGTGCAGAAAGTCGTGTTTAGCGGTCAAATCCGGCATCCTTCGGCAGGGTGGTTTTGCTTTCTTCCGGGCAAACTGCTTCATCGGGCACACGAACAACCATCATCCGATGCCCCAGCCGGATAAAATCTTCCGGCTGATGGAAAAGCCGCTCGTACTTCTGCGCCATCTCCGGGGTCAGGGATGCAAAATCCTCCTCGCCCAGCCCCACCACCAGAAAGGTTCCGGCAACGGCATCGTACATCTGTCCGTCCTCGTCCCGCAGGGCACGGTTCAACGGCAGTCCCATCAGCTTACCATCATCGTTGTAGATGATGGCGACCGGGTCATCGGCAAAGGGGTAGCTTGCGCCGATGGAGCCGCCCACCGCCTGCTGCAAGGCTTTCAGGTCAGGATCGATCTCGACCTGCTTCGGGTACTGTCCCGGTGCGATCTCCAGCACCGTCAGGGTGTTCTTTTCCTGTTCCATGCTTATCCTCCTCAAATTTGATGGTGATTTCCTGTCCGGCGCGCGCCGCATTCATCAGGGCTGCGATAAAGAACCCACAGAGCGCACCGGCTTCATAGATCAGAAAGTCTTTCACGAACTCCATTACGCAACCTCCGAAAGCGCAACACCAACATGGCGCATCTCAGCATCGTCATAGAAAAACAGATGCTCCCGAATAAAATCTTCCACATCGACCTTTTCATATCGGCTCGGAAGCATAAGACAACGCTCATTTTCCCTGCGGCAAAGAAATGCCGTGCCGGTCAGGATTTTTCTTCCGCTTGCGGCGAGAATCTGCTCTGGCTGGTAGCGAATCTGAAAATCCGTATGCGGAACGTCAAAGACTTCGTAAGTCCCCTCAAAGTAAGGAAACTTCTTTTGAAGGGATTCATCAAACGGCACACACTGAACACCTTTTTCGGCACTGATAAGGGCAACTTCCGGCCCAACCTCGAAATGGTGCTTCAGTTCCTTGAGACGCTCCTCGATAATCTCATCGTGCGACAAGCCCGGATACATTGCAACAAACCTCGCTTTCTGGGCTTTCCGCTGTTCTCTTTTTTCTCTGGTTGACATAAAAAGGCACCTCACTCCATGCAGATGCAGGGCAGCTTCTGGCCGTCAGCCATCAGGGTGACGCTGTGGCGCATCAGGTACTTCTGAAAGAGGTAGACCTGATCAATCGTCAGCGAGATGAACTCGCCATCCATGTTGGTGCGCACCAGAATGACCGGGCCGGTCAGATAGTGCTTGCCTGCCAGTTTCAGAACCTGAGCCGGGTTGTAGCTAAGCAGCAGCGAGCTGTCGGGGATGTTCAGGTACGCATCATCCTCGTCAAAGCAGGGCAGGATGTCGGGAGCTTCGTCCAACGTGATGACCGTCAGCTCCATGTCCGGGGCGATGGCGGCAAAGTAGATCTCGCCGCTGCCACCGCTCTCCGACAATGCAGCACAGATATGCATATCAATGGTGGTTTCCTCGGAACGAATAATGGGATTGGAATCATTCTTCATAGGCATTTTCTCCTTTTTCCTAAAGAAAAAGACCCAACCGGGTCTTTTCAAATTCATATCCTGTCAGCGTTCTTCACTGTGCTGACGCTTTTTCTGCCACTGTTCCAGCAACTTGATGATGGTATCTTCCATCTGCTTGGGCGTATAGTTGCGGGGAAAGTATTTTCTCAGGGTGTCATTTTTGATGGTCACCGTATCAAGCTCGCTCTTTTTCTCCTCGCCCATAATGGCAACGACCGTCTCCGTTGTAAAAGTTCCATCCTGAGCCAGCTTCTTGATACGCTTTGCTTGTGAGACAGAAGGAAAGTTCTGGGTATCATCCATTGCCCGGATCACTTCCTGCTGTTGTTCAGGAGAAAGATAGGAAAGCTCCACAGCAGGATTGAAGGACACGGTTTTGTTATCCACCATGTCCAGCAGTTCTGGAATAAGGTTGGTCAGACGGATGAAACGTCGAACAGTCTCACGACTTTGATTATTCTCTGCGCCCAGCTTTTCATTGCTCCGCAACTTCGACACAACTTGTGTCGAAGTTAAATCTGACCTTGTACCTTGATTTTTCATGGCATCCAACTTCATTTTGTACGCAAACGCTCTCTCGCTGGGCAGAATATGCTCACGCTGCAAATTGCTATCTACCATGAGGATTATGGCAGCATCATCGTCCATCTGGCGCACAATGACCGGCAGGGTTTCCAGTCCGGCCAGCTCCGCAGCGTGTTGACGGCGGTGCCCGGAGATAATTTCATAGCCGCCCTTCGGTCTGGGGCGGGCAATCAACGGCGAAAGCACACCGTACTGCTTGACACTTTCCACGGTATCGCTCATAGAATCATCGTCCAGAACCTTGAAGGGATGGTTCTTGAATGGAAACAGCTCTCCAATCGGAATCTGCCGCACCTGCTCGCGCTGTTCTTCCTGCCGGGATTCTTCGGTGGAAAAAATATCATCGTAGCTGCTCAGACTGGCGTTTACGCTGCTTTTCGGCATCGGCCAGCACCTCCTTCGTCAGAGATTTATAGGCTTCTGCCACTTTGCCTTTCGGGTCATGGACAAAGATGCTCTTACCCGCCGCGCTGATTTCCGCTGCACGGACGGAGTGGGGAATCGTCTGACCGAACACTTTGATGTGCTTTCCGTATGCCTGCCGGATCAGCGTGTCGATTTGTCGGCCATAGTTGGTGCGGTTATCTGTCATCGTCAGCAGGATACCTTCGATTTTCAGCTTTGGGTTGATCTGCCGATGCACCTTGTTGATGGTCTGCAAAAGCTGTTCCAGACCTTTCGCGGAAAGGTACTGTGCCTGTACGGGTATCAGAGCAGTGTCTGCCGCCGCCAGCGCGTTAATGGTCAGCATCCCAAGGGAGGGAGTGCAGTCCAACAGAATATAGTCATAGTGCTGCTTTGCACTGTCCAAGACTTGCTTCAGCATTTTTTCCCGGCTCATGGTATTGACAAGGGCAACTTCCAGCCCTGCCAGCTCAATGTTGGCCGGGATGAGGTCTACACCCTCTGCATGGTGCAGCACACCTTCACCGGGCGGAATGCACTGGTCGTTCATGGCTTTTGCCATCAGGGTAGAAAGAGTGGCGGGCAGTTCATCGGGCTGTTGCCAGCCCATACTGATGGTGAGCGAACCCTGTGGGTCAGCATCCACCAGTAAAACTTTCTTGCCCTCGGCGGCAAGGCCAACACCCAGATTTTCACAGGTTGTTGTTTTGCCGGTACCACCTTTCTGGTTGACAATGGCAATCGTGGTTGCTTTCTTGGAAATTTTTATCACCCCCGTTTCGCAAAATCGTGGTTGGTCTGATTCTGATAGTAAAGCTGCATGGTGGTCGGTGCGTTGTACAGAGAAGCGAGCAGGTATTGTTTCATGTTCCTGATTGGGCTGCTGTTCTCTGCAAGACACTTCAACACAAATTTGATGTGGTCGGCGTTCAGCTTCATAAACCGGCTGCGCACTACCTCGGCAGGGCGGTCATCCCCGGCAACTCGCAGCATCTTTCGCTTGGTCGCGCAGGTGTCCACCAGCAAATCAACGATCTGGTAGATGATGTCCTCGTCATCCGGGCAAAGCCGGAGAAGAAGCTCGACCTCCAAGGACTGAGAAAAATATTCCTCCAGTTGGGTGCGTTTGCTCATTCCATCCGATTCTTCGGAATAGAAGAGATCAGTCTCACTCATTTCAGTATCATTCTCTTTAGTCTTATTACATCGTGATTTTGCAGGGTCTTGACACGCGATTTTGAAGCCACAAGAATCGTCATTATCACGATTCTTGACACTCTCTTTTGAAGATTCTGCCGAAAAGTTTTTCACATACACCAAACTTGGCTTTCCCTGCCCTCGGCGTTTTCGTTCAATCAGACCAAACTTTTCAAGTTCCCGGAGCAACTTGGTCGCTTTGTTGTCTGCGCAACACAATACCCTCTTGACATCCTCTATCGTGAAGAGGATAAACACCCGGTTCTGCTTGTCCAGCCAGCCGTTTTTCACGGATAGGCTCATGCGATCCAGCAGGATACCATATAGGGTTTTGGCATCCGTGGACAGGCTCTGGAACCGTGGCTCCTGAAAAAGAGCCTTTGGAATGCGGTAGAACGAAAACAGCTCTCCGGCTTGTCCGTAGAAGTAGTCAAGGGTCATGCGGTTGGTTCATGGATAAAAAACAGCAAAAATACATCGGCATCGTTGAGAAAACCTCCTTGTCAATACTTTTGGGAAAAATAAAAAGCGCAACTTTGATGTGTAAAATCAAAATTGCGCTAAGTAAGCTGTCAGAAAAAACTTTTCTCGTAAATGACCTTCTCTCTGAGCAAAACCCATTGACACACTTAAAAATTGGGTGGTAAAATTGCCTTGTAGGCGGAGCATGATTCCTGGAAGTAGGATGCAGCTGTGGACTTTTTTGGCGGATAGAACGTATCAACGCGATATTAAGCCCGTCCCCACACTTTCGTGTGGGGGTGTGTTTCGATACCGTTCGGGAGAGCGCTTGCATGGCATGCAAGAGGTCACCGGTTCGATCCCGGTATTCTCCACCAGATCAGAAAGGCATCACACATTGTGTGGTGCCTTTTTTGTTGTTGCCAAACGAGTGAGGGCTTAGCTCACCCAGGGGAGCGCCGTGCATGGACTGCAAGAGGGTCACCGTGATCAGAATCGGCCCGGTAATCTCCACCAGAAGGAAAAAGCACTACACAGAAACGTGTGGTGCTTTTTTGTTGTTGCCAAACGAGTGAGGGCTTAGCTCACCCAGGGGAGCGCCGTGCATGGACTGCAAGAGGGTCACCGGTTCGATCCCGGTATTCTCCACCAGAAGAAAAAAGCACTACACAGAAACGTGTGGTGTTTTTCTTTTTATACAGACGCAGAAAAAGGCGGGAGCTTCCCACAAAAGGGAAAGCCACCGCCTTTGTTGATCATCGGATGAGCCAGCCGTAATCCTGTCTGCAATCTACCACATGATCTGCATAAACCGTATGATCTACGATCTGGAAGATAAGCATATAGCGTTTTTCAAACAAGATAAATCGGTAAGCATTTTTAGGAATGTATTCGCCTTTGAGCCATGGGCAGCGCTGCGGCATCTGCTCCAGAGATTTTGCAGCCTTTTCAAATTCCACTGTAAGCCGCTCTGCTGCTGCAGGGTTGACCTGTGCCAGAAATGCGGCATGGGACACCAGCATCTGAGCAGCCCGTGCTGACACGATCACGCGGTATTTATTTTGCTGCTCCATGTCCGGCGGCCTCCTTGATCGCACTGCGCATCATGGAAGTGACCTCGTCGATCGAATAGCCCTCGCTTCCACGCATCCGGTCCTCTTCCACGGAAAGCAGCTCTTCACGGAGCTTCAGCATTTTTTCACGGCGGTTGTAGGTTTCGATGTCCATGACGACCAAGTCACCCTCGCCGTTTTTGGTGAGAAAAATCGGCTCAGCGGTTTCTCTGCACAGATCGGCGATCTCGTTGTAGTTCTGACGAATCGCTGCAGATGGACGGATATTCATAAAAGCACCTCCTGCTCCTGAACGATCTATAATAGTAAAATTCTAATTATATTATATCCATATTGTGCAACGAAGTCAATGCGAACAGCTGTCACTTCGTTCTCCGGTTCGATCCCGGTATTCTCCACCAGATCAGAAAGGCATCACACATTGTGTGGTGCCTTTTTTGTTTTGCATTGCAGCAGGGAAACACACAAAAATTTCTGCCCACTGCCGCAACCTGCGCGAAACGGGCTGTTTTGTGCGCGAATGGCAGACCACGGAAGGCGGAACTTGTGCTATAATATAAAAAACAGGGAAGCAGAAGGAACAGGGGGTGCAGCAATGAACCTGCAGACGGCGATCGTGGAAGACAGCAAGCCGGATGCCGAACGGTTGAAACAGCTGCTGAAAAAGGCATTTGAAAATGAGAACATATCCTGCAGCTGTTTTGCCAGCGGAGATGAATTTTTGCGGGCCGGCTGGCGCGAAGGGTATCAGGTGGTGTTTCTGGACATCTGCATGGAGGGCACCAATGGCATTGAGACGGCGCAGCGGCTGCGTGCGGCCGACCCGGATCTGCTGATCGTGTTTGTGACATCCTCGCCGGAGTACGTGTGGGATGCCTTTCCGGTACATCCATTCGATTATCTGCTCAAGCCTTATAAGGAAGAAAAGTTTGAGCAGCTGGCAGGGGAGCTGCGGCGGGTGCTGTGCCGCCAGCAGCCGGAGCTGGAGGTGCGCATTGCCCGGCAGATCGTGCGGCTGCCGCTGACCAAGATCTACTATGCTACGGCACAGAACCATTATGTGCGTGTGGTCACGGATGACGGCGAGTGCCGGGCCACGGCAAATTTTGCACAGGTGCAGGAACAGCTTCAGACCCAGCCGGAATTTCTGGTGTGCAACCGCGGCGTGATCATCAACATGTCCAAGGTGCTGCGGTTTGAGGGCGACTGCATTGAAATGCTGGATGGGACCCATCTGCCGGTGCGGCAGAAGGACAAAAACAGCCTGCTTGCCCAATTTACGCAGTACCAGTTCCGTGGTATGCAGCGGGAATTCTGACCCGGAAAGGAGAGCGCTTGTGAATTTTGCATTGTTTGGACGTTTTTTTCTGGAATTTGCAATGATGTATCCGGCAGAATACCTCTGCCTTGCCTCGCTACAGGAGCACTTGCGTGCACCGCGTAAAACCTATGCCATCGGTGCGTCGGCGATCACACTGATGGGTCTGGCTGGCGCAGCGGTGTGCTGCATGCTGGACATAGAAACGAACTTCCTGCTCATCCCGCTGCTCATCATCAGCTTCTGGCTGCTGCGCTGGCGCACCGACCGGGAAGTATCGATCAGCCAGACCATGTTTCTGTTCTCCGTGTCGGCAGTGATGATGTCTGTGTGCACCCTGCTTGCCATTGTGCTGAACGCGGAAGCTGAGCTGGACAATGCACAGCCGGTGTTTCTGCCCAGCACCTCGGTCATCTGCCTGACCCTCTCGGTGATACTCAGCGCCATCTTCCGCTTTACGGCAGTGCGCTGGAGCCGGTGGCTGCTGCAGGAGTACCACGGCGAAGCCTTCTGGGAGTCGGCATGGCCGCTGCCGGCACTGTACGCGGCGTTTCTGGTGTTCTGTATGCCGAAGGAGATCGGCGTCATCCTGATGAACCGCATCCGCATCATCGCGGTGCTGGCAGTGAGCATCTCGCTGCTGGGCATCTTTCTGCTGCTGTACGAGATGTACCGCGTGGCAAAGGAGTATGCCCGCAGCTCCCAGCTGGACCGCGAAAACCAGCTGTTGGCCGTGGAGTCCCGCCGCTATATGGAGCTGCGCAGCTATCTGGAACAGACCCGCCACCTGCGGCACGATTTCCGCCAGCACCTGCATGTGATCTCCGGCCTGACCGAGGCCGGGCGGCTGGATGAACTGAAAAGCTACCTGAGCCAGTACGAGAGCGAACTCAGCGATGCCAGACCCACCCTGTGCGTCAACGCTGCGGTGGATGCGCTTGCCGGCCACTACGACTACGAGGCCCGGAGACAGGGCATCCAGATCGAATGGAAGCTGGAACTGCCCAAGCTCCTGCCCCTGCCGGAGGCCGACCTGTGCACCATTCTTGGCAACCTGCTGGAAAATGCGCTCCATGCCAGCCAGAAGCTGCCGCCGGAAGAACGGCAGATCAAGGTGCTGGCCCGGATGCTCAGCCCGGCCATGATGGGCCTGATGGTGGAGAACCGCTACGATGGCGTGCTGAAAAAGCAGGGCGGCGTTCTGCACTCCACCAAGCATGACGGACAGGGCATCGGCCTTGTTTCCGTCGAAACTGCCGTGCACAGGTATCACGGCAATCTGACGGTGGAAACGGGCGGCAACGTTTTCCGGGCCAATGTGCTGCTGAACCTGTAAAATATTCCTGCCCCAAGGCACCGGCTTTTTTGCACAAGCCGGTGCCTTTTGATTGCACTTTTCCCGGGAGATCATGATACTTATTTATAAAAGGAAAGGCAGGAGGGGAGCATATGGCAGCAGAAAGCAAAACCGGCTGTTTCTTAAACTTTCCTAAAAAAACTTTATCCGGCCCGGCCCTCCCCCGACGGGAGGGCTTTTTGCTGTCCGCACGACGCATACGGTCAAGTTGAAAAATGAATAAAATTTACATATAGAATGATATGATTTTAGGCTGAATGAGCAAAGAATCGAAAGAAGTCCCATAATCATATTGACATAATGGGTAATAGGGTGTAAACTACGTGCATCGGGTCGAGCAAATCCGAAAATTGAGATCATTCAGGGAGGAAACGGCTATGATGTGTTGTTGCGCAATGTGTTGTTGTACCGCAAACGCTTCCCGGACCGGCCGCCCTGCAGTATGGTATGCCGTGTGAGCATATCTGCATATTCTGTGTGGGAACACGCAGAAGGATCTGTCGCTGACCGCCTGGGAGCTTACTTGAAGAGGGAGCTTCCGGGCGTTTTGTTTTGACCCGCAAATCAGGATACAAGGGAGGAATCCGGCAATGGACTGGAATGCGATCCAGCAATATTTGCCGCTCTACCAGAAGGCCGCTGTACTTACCGTGCGGCTGGGCGTTGCAGGCATCATTTTTGCCATCATCATTGGCCTTGCCTGTGCAGTGATCCAGTATGACAAGGTGCCCGTTCTGCGGCAGATCGTGGGTGTTTACATCCAGCTGTCCCGCAACACACCGCTGCTGGTGCAGCTGTTCTTCATTTATTATGGCCTGCCCAAGGTGGGCATCCGCACCAATGCCGAGATCTGCGGCATTGCCGGTCTGGCGTTTCTGGGCGGCAGCTACATGGCCGAAGCGTTCCGCAGCGGTCTGGAAGCCATTGAGCCCATCCAGACCGAGAGTGCCTACAGCCTTGGCATGAACCGCTGGCAGACCATGCGCTACATCATTCTGCCGCAGGCCATGTCCACCAGTATGCCGGCTTTCATGGCAAATGTGATCTTCCTGCTCAAGGAGACCAGCGTGTTCAGCGCCATCAGCCTGATGGACCTGATGTTCACGGCAAAGGACCTGATCGGCATGTACTCCAAAACCATCGAATGTCTGTTCCTGCTGGTGGTGTTCTACCTTATCATTCTGCTGCCGGTGTCCATTGTGGGCAGCCTGATCGAAAGGAGGCTGCGCTATGCTGGATTTGGGTCTTGATGTCCTGTTCAAGGGCAAAAACATGGCCCGCCTGCTGGGCGGCCTTGGCGTTGCACTCAAGATCAGCGCCGTCTCGGTGATCATCAGCCTGCCGCTGGGCATCCTGCTGGGCGTGCTCATGACCTCCCGCAACCCCATTATCAAGGCGATCCTGCGGCTGTATCTGGAGTTCGTCCGCATCATGCCGCAGATGGTGCTGCTGTTCCTCGTTTACTTCGGCACCACCCGTGCCTTTGGGTGGAACCTTTCCGGCGAGACGGCATCCATCATCGTGTTTGTGCTGTGGGGCACCGCAGAAATGAGCGACCTTGTGCGCGGTGCGCTGATCGCCATTCCGAAGCACCAGTATGAGAGCGCCGAGGCCCTTGGCATGAGCCGTGCGCAGACCTACTGGTACATCATCATTCCGCAGACGGTGCGCCGCCTGATCCCGCTGTCCATCAACCTGATTACCCGCATGATCAAGACCACCAGCCTTGTGCTGATGATCGGTGTGGTGGAAGTGATCAAGGTGGCACAGCAGATCATCGAGGCCAACCGCACCGCCAGCCCCAACGCAGCGTTTGGCATTTATCTCACGGTTTTCGTGTTATATTTCTTCGTATGCTGGCCCATCAGTCTGCTGGCATCCTATCTCGAAAAGAAATGGAAGTGACCGTACATGGCAGAACCTATTTTGACTGTTGAACATCTGATCAAGGCCTATGGCGAGACCCCCGTGCTGGATGATATCAGCTTTGCTGTCAAGCCCGGCGAGGTCATCGTGGTGGTCGGCCCTTCGGGCTGCGGCAAAAGCACCCTGCTGCGCTGTCTGAATGGTCTGGAGCCCACCCAGAGCGGCCGGGTGCGGCTGGGCAATGAGACCGTTGCCTACGGCGGTAAAAATCTGACTCAGCTGCGCCAGCGCATCGGCATGGTGTTCCAGAGCTACGAGCTGTTCCCGCACATGACGGTGCTGGACAATGTGCTTCTGGCACCCACCAAGGTGCAGAAGCGCCCCAAAGCGGAAGTGCAGCAGGAGGCTGAAGCTCTGCTGGACCGTGTGGGCCTGCTTGCCAAGAAAAACAGCTACCCGCGGGAGCTTTCCGGCGGACAGAAGCAGCGCGTTGCCATCGTGCGCGCACTGTGTATGCACCCGGAGATCCTTCTGTTTGACGAAGTGACCGCTGCCCTTGATCCGGAAATGGTGCGCGAGGTGCTGGACGTTATGCTGGACCTTGCCAAGCAGGGCAAGACCATGATCATTGTCACCCACGAAATGCAGTTTGCCCGCGCCATTGCCAACCGCGTCATCTTTCTGGATGGCGGCAAGATCGTGGAAGAAGCTGCACCGGCCGAGTTCTTTGACCAGCCCAAGACCGAGCGCGCGCAACGCTTCCTGCGCACCTTCACGTTTGATGCTGTGAAATGAGTCACAGATCAAGATAAAGGCTGCGGGTGTTCCGCAGCCAAATGGGAAAGATTTTGTAAAGGAGTAATCATTATGAAACAGTCTAAGATCTCTCGTCATTCCTTCCTGCTGGGTCTGGGTGCAGTTTCCGCTGCCGCTGTTCTGACCGCATGCGGCGGCTCTTCTTCTGCTTCTACTGCAACTGCAGCATCCGGCAGCAGCGTGGTCTACCGCACTCTGGATCAGATCAAGGAGTCCGGCACCATCAACATCGGCGTGTTCTCCGATAAGAACCCGTTCGGCTATGTGGACGAGAACGGCGAATATCAGGGCTATGATGTCTACTTTGCACGCCGTCTGGGCGAGGATCTGGGCGTAGAGATCAACTTTGTTTCTACCGAGGCTGCAAACCGCATCGAGTACCTGCAGACCGGCAAGGCGGATGTGATCCTGGCAAACTTCACCGTGACCCCGGAGCGCGCAGAGGAAGTGGACTTTGCTCTGCCGTACATGAACGTGGCTCTGGGTGTCATTTCTCCGGACAGCAACGTTATCACCACTCTGGACAACTGGAACGCTGACGACCAGATGATCGTCATTTCCGGCACCACGGCCGAGACCTACCTGACCAAGGAGTACCCCGACATTCCGCTGCAGAAGTACGATTCCTATGCAACGGCCAAGAATGCACTGGAGAACGGCAACGGCGTGGCATGGGCCAACGATAACACCGAGGTCATTGCATTTGCAAAGCAGAACACCGGCTACACGGTCGGCATTCCCTCTCTGGGCAGTCAGGACACCATTGCTCCCGCTGTGAGCCAGGGCAACACCACCGTTCTGGATTGGCTGAACGAGGAGATCAAGGCTCTGGGCGAGGAGAACTTCTTCCACAAGGACTATGAGGAGACTCTGGTGGATACCTACGGCCTTGACTATGAGGATGAGCTGGTCGTTGAGGGCGGCGTGACCGGCGGCGCAGATGCCGCATCCAGCGAAGCTGCTTCTTCGGAAGCCGCATCTTCTGAGGCTGCTGCTTCCGAAGTAGCTTCCAGCGCAGCCGCACAGTAAATAAAAACACCGAGCGGGCAGGAGAGGGCTGAACCTTTCCTGCCCGTTTTTGCATTGCACCATCTGCCGGAACGTGCTATACTGAAATAAAACAACTCCTGTCCGAAAAAACCTGAAAAAGAGAGGATGTTCCCGATGAAACGTGCCTATACGAACGGGCTCCTGCTGGATGGCACCGAGCAGATGCAGCCGGTAGAGCACAAAATCCTGCTGACCGAGGATGATAAAATCACTGCCATTGTCGATGAGGGCGTGAATCTGGACGGTTATGAGGTGATCGATCTGCACGGAGGCTATCTGTGCCCGGGCCTGATCAACCTGCATGTGCATCTGGCAGGCAACGGCAAGCCCAGCGCAAAGCCGCGGGATAATGCTGCGCTGGTGCGCAAAATTCTGAGCAATGGCCTGACCCGTGCGGTGGCCTACAGGCTGGTATGCAGCTACGCGAAGCTGGAACTGCTGGGTGGCGTGACTACCATCCGCACCGTGGGCGGCATTGCAGATTTTGACACCCGCTGCCGGGACGATGCCGCTGCAGGCAGACTGCTGGCACCGCGCATCCTTGCTGCCAACGAGGGCATTTCGGTGCCCGGGGGACACATGGCGGGCTCGGTGGCAGTTGCGGCCCATAACAATGCCGAAGCACTTGCTCAGCTCAAAAAGGCCAGCGGACAGAAGGTGGATCTTGTCAAGCTGATGGTCACCGGCGGTGTGCTGGATGCTGCGGAAAAGGGAACGCCCGGAGAGCTGAAAATGAAGCCGGAAATGGTCAAAGCCGTCTGCGACGAGGCCCACAAGCTGGGCTATACCGTGGCGGCACACACCGAGTCGCCAGAAGGCGTAAAGGTGGCGCTGGAAAACGGCGTGGATTCCATTGAGCACGGAGCAAAGATGGACGATGAGACCATCCGGCTTTACAAGGAGCGGGGAGCCTTTGTGTGCACCACCATCTCCCCGGCGCTGCCCTACGCACTGTTTGATACGGCGGTTTCCGGTGCATCGGAAAAGGACCAGTATAACGGCAAGATCGTGTTTGACGGTGTGGTGGAAAGCGCAAAGACCGCCCTTGCCAACGGCATCCCGGTGGCCTTGGGCAACGATGTAGGCTGCCCGTACATCACCCAGTACGATTTCTGGCGGGAGCTGTGCTACTTCCACAAATACTGCGGTGTAAGCAACCAGTTCGCCCTGTACACGGCCACCCTGCGCAATGCTCAGCTGGCCGGAGTAGGAGACGTGACCGGTTCCATTGAGCCGGGCAAGAGCGCAGATTTTATTGTGACAAAGCACAACCCACTGGAAGACCTGCGTGCGCTGCAGCATCTGGAACTGGTGGTCTGCCGCGGCCATGTGATCAAAAAGCCGAACCCCAAGCGGAACAAAACGGTGGATGCCCTGCTGGACCCGTACCTCGAATAATACTGAAAAAGCAAGGAGAGACGATCGGTCTTTCCTTGCTTTTTCGTTCACATGCCTGCCATCACGGCCATGATGCTTTGCCAGCTCTTGTTGCGGGCAGCGGGCACAGTGGTGCGGCGGCGTGCGGGTGCAGAGCCGGAAGAGACCGTATTCATGGCGGTCATCGGCACCGACGGATGGAAGAATACGGCTGTATCACCGGCCAGCCACTGGGCGGCAAGGCGGGCTGCCTGCGGGTCGGCCTGCAGGGTGCGGCGCTCGGCACCGGCCAGATGATCCGCCAGCCAGTAGAGGATGGCACCCAGCGGCAGGCTGGGCAGAACATCCTGACTCCAGTAGGTCCAGCGAGCACCGGCCCCTACAAAACTCTCCACGGTAATAACGGCACCGGTGCGGGCGTTCTGCGGGATGCTGCCCTGATAATCGATACCGGCGCACTGGCGAAGCTCGGCAGTGATGCGCTGGGTGCGGGCCAGATCCAGCCGGTCTTCCCGGCAGTAGGCGCGGAAATCGGTCTCGTCGATCAGGCCGTCGGCGCTGGAAGGGAAGCGGCCTACCAGCTGGCCATCGGCGTTGTGGCACAGCTGCCAGCCCTTGCGGAACAGCTGGAAGTTCAGGCAGCGGCGACCCATGGTGGAGTAGCACAGAATGGAGGTGCTCTCACCGGGCAGCTGCTTCAGCTCCAGGCAGGCATCGTTGCCGCAGGTGTCCTGCAGCTTTACCGTTAAAAGCAGCTGCGCACCGGGGTGCTGAGCTGACATAGCGTTGTGCATGGCATCAAAATAACGGTTGGCATCCATGATCGGTTCCCTCCTGAAACTATAACACAGCAGTTCGTTGTATAACGGATGGGCACTGCGCCAAACGACCCGGTGCACAGCAGGCGGCTTACGCAGGAATGTTTTATTGACTGAACATAGTATAGCATACTTCACAACGAAAAACAACTATAAGTTTGTAGAAAAACAAAATATTTCCGCGCATCCTGCAACAACGACCCGAAACATGGTTGTTGCAAGAGCGAATCAGTTGTGTTCTGTATCAAAAACAGCCCACAGACGGCAAGGCCAAAGCCTCCCATCTGTGGGCTGTTCTGGTAAAATATGGTTCAATCGCCCAGTTCACGGATCTCGTTCTGAATCAGCCGCCCGGCCGCGCGGGCCAGTTGGTCCATGCCGCGGATACGGGCCATGTTTTTGCCGTAGATCTGTGCAGCGGCACCGGCAGAGCTGTCCTCACCCATGAACACAGCCGACACCCGGATGCCCATGCGCTGCAGCGCACGCACCTGCGCGGCAGTGTCAGCCACACCGGCAGCGTCCTCGTAACCGCAGCCCAGCGGGTTTTCTGCACTGGGCGGGATGCGGCGGCTGTCGTTGGGCGAAGCGTCCGTCAGCACGATGAGCAGATGCCGCGGCGCAGGACCGGGCGCAAACCGCAAAAGGTCGCCTGCTGCCCGCAGGGCAAGGCCGTCACGGTTCCAGCCGGAAGCAAAATATCGGTTGATGTTTTGCAGGTTTTTGTCTGCAAAGCCTTTGAGCACACGCAGTACGGTGTAGCCCCGCAGGCTGCTGAAGCTGGACACCCGCACCGGGATACCGCAGGCCGCAAGGCTCTGGGCCAAAATGGATCCTTGAGCCGCGATCACTTCCTGACAGTGCAGGCGGGAAGCGGATGCGTCCAATAAAAGGTCTACCGTAAAAGAGGGCTGGTTCTCTTCCTCGGCACACAAAAACACCCGGTCATCGTTCAAAAGTGGTGCGCGCCAGATGCGCCCAGCGTTCAGGTTGCCGCTGCGGGCAACACGGGCGTTGGGCTGCTGGTGCACAAGGATGCAGTTGCGGATCTGCTCGGTAAGCCGCAGCACCACACTGCGGTGCAGTTCCCGATTTTTGGCGTAATAAGCGCGGTTGCGGTCGGCCTGCAGCTCAGCCTGTTCAGCCAGATGCTTTGCTTCCGGTGTGGGAGCCTGCTCCGGGCTGGGCACACCGGCACTGAACCACAAATGGCACCCCAGATGGTCGCCCACGCAAAGCTCCTGCTCAGCCTTGCGCAGCCGTTCCGGCGGGTAGAGAGAGCGGCCGAAGCAGCTTTCGATGTAGGCTCTGTCCTGCGCGGCATTCTGCTTCAGGGTGATGTGGGCCCGGCGCTTGTCCACCGCCAGCCCGCCGCCCACAGCATCCACGGAGCTTGAGTGTTCCACGGTCACGCGGTCCGTTTTGATCATCTGGGTGGGCATGGCTTTGGTGGCAAGCTTTGCCAGCAGGCCGTCCAGATGCAGATGCAAAGCTGCTCTCTGGTGCACAGTGCCGTCGAACAGGTTGAATTTTGCGTAGATCGATAAAATTTCGGCTTTCAGCTGTTCCGCTGCCGGCGCTTTTTCCGGGGAAAGAGCCGCAGCAAGGCCGGACTCATAAGGGGTCATCACCGGGTCGGCACGGCCCAGCACACGCCGCCAGCGTGCAGCCTGCATGGTGTACACCAGCTGATTTTTTGCCATCCACTCCTGCCGCGAAAGCTTGTATTGAATCGCAAAAAAGTAATCTGCATGGGCATGGCGCAGCGCTTCCAGAACCGGGCGGCGGGGCAGCTCCAGCCGATAGGCGGCGTTTTCCAGATACAGCCATGTCATGTCGTCCAGCATGGTCTGCCGCAGATCACCGTCCCATGCGTCAAAGACGCTGCGGATCAGCGCGTCACCGTAATATTTGTGGATGAGGCCCACGACAGTGTTCATGTAAAAATCGGTGGTGCCGTCGGTATAGCGGGCCAGAAACAGCGGCTCAAAGCCATAGGCTCCTGCAGCAGCCCAGACCTGATTGGCCGCACGCCGCTCCTGCGCGGTGTAGCTCTGGGCGT
Organism: Faecalibacterium sp. Marseille-Q4896; assembly: GCF_017377615.1. Lineage (NCBI taxonomy): Bacteria > Bacillati > Bacillota > Clostridia > Eubacteriales > Oscillospiraceae > Faecalibacterium > Faecalibacterium sp. Marseille-Q4896. The sequence goes on along the minus strand of NZ_JAFREG010000007.1, from coordinate 112,766 downwards.
CCATCAGCCAAAGAGCTTGGCGGCATCCAGCTTGGCCGGAATGCGCGCTGCGATCACATCACGGATCAGGCCCTGCTCATAGGAGTCAAAGGCTTTGTTGGTGATGCCCATATCCAGTGCCGCGCCTGCCGGGATGCCGCGCCGGATCAGCCGCAGGGCATCCAGCATACCGCGCAGATCCAGCGCCTTGGTGGAAATTTCTGCACTGTCGCACTTTTTCTGCAGGTCAAGGAACAGCAGTGCAAACTGGCGCACATACTTGGAAGCAAGATCGGGGAACTGCGTCCGCAGCAGCTTTTCCAGATCGTCCTGCGTAATGGTGGGCATCTGGATGACCACGAAACGGGAGGTGAGGGCCTCGTTCAGCTCACGAGTGCCGGCATAACCGTAGTTCATGGTGGCAATAAAGCGGGTCTCCTCCGCCAGCGGGATGCGGTCGTAGCCGGGAACATCGATGGCACGGCGGAAGTCCAGCACCGCGTGCAGCACGGCCAGCGCTTCGTTTTTGGCCATGTTGATCTCATCCAGCACACCAAAGCCGCCGCACTGGGCGCAGCGGTATACCGGGCCGGGCCGGAACACCACCTGACCGTCCGCAAAAGTGTCCATGCCAATGAGGGATGCTGCATCCATGTTCACATGGAAGGAGATGTCCCACGCAGGACGGCCAAAGGCGGCGGCAAGGTTTTCGGCCAGCACGTTTTTGCCGGTGGCTTTTCCGCCTGCCAGCAGCAGGTTTTCGCCGCAGAGCAGCGCCGCCAGCGCCTGCTCCCACACCTGTTTGCCGTAGTAGGTAAAGGCAGGGGAAGGGATGCGCGGGCGCAGTGCGTCCGGCAGGGCATGGGCAGCGCGGTACTGTTGGACTGCTTCCAGCAGAGCGGGGTCTACCCCTTCCTGCTGCAGAGTTTCAAGGAGATCAGACATTTGTACAAACACCTCGATTTTGCCGGTTGTCTGGCACAAACCGGCTGTTCAGCTTTATCATAGCACAATCGTGGGGATTTGTGTAGGGGGCACGTGGCGAAAAAATGGCAAAGAGAGGCGGCCCCAAACAGGGACCGCCTCTCTTCATGAAGAAAGAAGAAATGGAAAAACGCTTAAGTTGTGCCGGAAAACCGCGCTGGATCAGGCGTTATCCAGACCCGACATCTGCTTGACGGCCTTCATGGCGAAGGTCAGGGTGCGGCCCATGGCCACACCAGCCATCAGGCAGGGGTAGTTGTTGGCAAAGAAGCTGCCGGACATATCACCGGTGATATACAGGCCCTCCATGGGCTGGTTGTTGTTGTCCAGCGCCTGACCCTTTTCGTTGATGGCAATGCCCTGCTCGGTGGTCAGCAGAGAGGCACCCAGCCAGCAGCCATAGAAGGGCGCAGTGCGGATGGCACTCAGGCGGTAAGCGGGCTTGCCGAAATCCTCATCGTTCTGCTTGTCGTACAGCTCATTGTAGCGCTCCACGGTAGCAAGGAAGGTGTCCTTGGCAGCACCGGTAAAGCCCATCTTGTCAGCCAGCTCGTCCAGCGTATCGCACTTGAACAATGCACCGGCCTCAATAGCCTCGTCCATCTTACCCTGAATGTACTTCTCGCCGCCGTTGCGGGTCTGGGCAGAGCAGCCGATGGTGTGGAAACGCTTTGCGTCCTCCAGAATGTTGGCATCGCAGATCTGTGCGTAGACGCGGCCCGGCTGGTGGGCGGCAGCGTAGACGATATCGTTGTAGGGGCAGCTCTCGTTGGCAAAGCGCTCGCCGTTGCGGTTCACCTTCAGGAAGGGCTGGGTACCGGGGTTGTACTGGCGGATCTTGCCGGGGAAGGCCTTGCCGCCAAAGGCAGTGTCGCTATCCACATAGCCGCCATCCACGCCGGGGGCAACAACGCCGCGGTCAAACAGCATGGGAGCGGCTTCCTTGTCCAGATTGGCACCGGCCCATACAGCAGCGCGGATGCCGTAGCCCTTGTCGGCGGGGGAGTAGGAGCAGGCGGTGGTCACGCTGGTGCCAAGCGGGTCCAGCTGCTCCATCATGTAGGGGTTGCCGGGGAAACCGCCGCAGGCCAGCAGCACGCCCTTGTTGGCGTTGTAGCGGATAAAGTGGTCATCTTCGGTGCTCTGGGCGATGATGCCGGTAATGCGGCCCTCGCTGTTCTTTTCCAGCTTGGCCAGACTGGTCTTGAAGTCCACATCGTAGCCCAGCTCCTGAATGTACTGCAGCAGCAGCTCGTTGCGGGCCAGACCAGATGCGCTTTCGCTGGCCATGTAGTTATGCTCCTGCACAGGGAAGAGGTAGTCGGTATTGTGCTCAGCATTCTCTGTGGGCCATGCAGCCTCGCTGCCGGAGGTGAAATCGCACACCCAGCCGTACTTATCTTCCAGAATGCTGCGCATGAAGTCGTGCATAGCGGCAGACTCATTGATCCAGGTCTTGACGACGCGCTGGTCACACTTACCGGAGGCGTAGCGGGAGATCTCGCTCAGCAGCTTGGCGCGGTCGGCGGGCTTTTCACCGGCCTCCTTGGCGGCAGCGGAGTCGATAGCGCCGTACCAGTGGCGGGTGTCCTGTACGTTGGCGTTCTGCTCAATAACGCGGAAATTCAGGCCGTTCGCAGCTGCATAGGCGGCAGCAAACATACCGCCGTTGCCTGCACCCACAATGAGGATGTCGGTGTCCACGGTCTCAGTGATGGCAGTCTCGTCGATATCAGGCTCTTTGCCCAGCCAGTCGTTTGCGTCGCCTGTGGGCAGCTGCACGCTGGACACCACGGCCTCACCCTTTGCCTGTGCGTAGCAGCTCTTGGCAGCCTTCATCACAGCATCGGAGGTGATGGTGGAGCCGGAAACACCGTCGATCTCGGCAGAACCAGCAGCCAGCAGCTGCTCACGCAGCTCATCGGCAGCGGCAGCGCCGAAAGAAGCGGTCTCGCCGGAGGTGTCCACCACCACGTCGGTGACAGCACTGTCGGAGAAGGTCATGGTGACCTTGACGGTGGAGGAGATGCCCTCGGCGGTGCCCTCGTAGGTGCCGGGAATGTACTGACCGGCGGCACCGGAGGCAGTGGAGCTGGAGGCAGAATTGCAAGCAGCCAGTGCGCCGGCGGTCACACCGCTCATGGCGGCGGCAGCGGCGATTTTCAGAAAGCCCTTGCGGGAGATCTTGTTCATAGGTACGCTCTCTTTCTCTTTTCTCTTCTTGTTTTTCTTCTCATCGCGCAGCAAGGTAAAAACCACTTTGCTGAATCTTTAACAATTGTAGCGTAGAGTGACGCACTTTACAATTCAATTATGTTATATTATAATTTAGGAAATACTAATATAAGAAAGCAAGGATGCGCAGATGAACCAGAGTGCACTGGAAGGATTTGTGAAGATCGTAGAGATGGACAGTTTTTCGGCAGCAGCAGAGGCACTGTATCTTTCGCAGTCGGCGCTTTCGCAGCAGATCCGCACGCTGGAAGGGCAATTGCAGTTTGAACTGTTTCAGCATGTACCGCGCCGGGTGATCCTGACCCCGGCAGGCCGGGACTTTTACCCCAAGGCAAAGCAGCTGACGGCCTTGTATCAGGAGGCAGTGCGCCATGCCCGTGCGGTACAGCAGCAGGAAAATCCGCCGGAACGGCATCTGGTCATTGCATGGAGCCATGAGGCCATGCGGATGTTCGGATACGACCTGTTTTCTCTGACGAACGAGCTGTGTCTGCAATACACGTCTATTATGATGCAGTGCGCCAGCCGCAGCGAGGTCTGGCGCAGCCTGAAAAAAGGGGACGCGGACCTTTCTTTCCAGCTGGAAAGTGCGGAATTTTACGCGCAGGGGTTCGCTTTTATCCCGCTGCTTTATGTGCCGGAGCTGTGCATTCCCATCCACCCGCCCGCCGATATGCCGGTGGGCAGGCTGAGTCTGGAGCAGGCGCTGCAATACCGCTGGCTGCCCGTCAAAGAGATGTACCAGACCGTCTACGAGACCAGCCTGCTGCAGGAGGGGCTGGAGCGCGGAGTGAACTTTACGCCGGTGGGCGGCATCCGCAGCGCATCCTATGGGGATCCTGCGCTCAAGATGGTTCCTGCAGTCTATTACCGCAGACCGGATCTCAGCTTTGCGCGGGTGCTGGACTGGGGCAGGGGACACCGGTTCGGCGTCGTGCTGGGACAAAAGCGCGAGGACCCGGTGGTAATGGCCTATGTCCGCGCTTTGCAGCAGCTGCTGCCGTCCCTCTCGGAAAAGCTGTTCGGCCTGAAGCTGGAAGCGGTGGAGGAATAAAGAAAAAAGAAAACCCTCTCAGGCGCATTCGCGCCAGCTCTCCCGAAGGGAGAGCTCTATTGCAGCTGACCGGTAACTGCTGAAAAGCTCCCCCTCTCGGGGGAGCTGGCATCGCGTAGCGATGACTGAGAGGGTAAACAAAGAGCACCTGCTGCCTTCCTTTCCGAAGGCAGCAGGTGCTCTTTTTGTGCTTATACTGCGATGACGGGCAGCTTACTCCACCACGTCCTCGAACTGGCTGTTGTACAGGTCGGCGTAGAAGCCGCCTGCTTCGATCAGCTGGTCGTGGGTACCCTGCTCCACGATGTCGCCATCTCGCATCACAAGGATGAGGTCGGCGTCCCGGATGGTGGAAAGACGGTGTGCGATCACAAAGCTGGTGCGGCCCTCCATCAGGCGGTCCATGGCGGTCTGGATGCGCTGTTCGGTGCGGGTATCCACACTGCTGGTGGCCTCGTCCAAAATCAGGATGCGGTTATCTGCCAGAATGGTGCGGGCGATGGTGAGCAGCTGCTTCTGGCCCTGACTCACGTTGGAAGCGTCCTCGTTCAGCTCCATCTGGTAGCCGCCGGGCAGGGTGCGGATAAAGTGGTCGGCATTGGCAGCCTTGGCGGCGGCAATCACTTCTTCGTCGGTAGCATCCAGACGGCCATAGCGGATGTTCTCCATGATGGTGCCCTTGAACAGCCATGTGTCCTGCAGCACCATGCCGAAGCCCTCGCGCAGGGCGCTGCGGTCAAAGTCACGCACATCGTGGCCATTCAGGGTGATGGAACCGGAATCCACATCATAGAAGCGCATGAGCAGCTTGACCATGGTAGTTTTGCCCGCGCCGGTAGGGCCGACGATAGCCACCTTCTGGCCGGGCTTGACCTCGCAGCTGAAATCGTGGATGACGGTCTTGTCCGGGGTGTAGCCGAAGCGGACATGACTGAATGTCACCTGACCGTTGATGCAGCCGGGGTCGGCCCGGCGGGCTGGGTCTGCCTGCTGATCCTCTTCCGGCTCGTTCAGAAACTCGAACACCCGCTCAGCGGCAGCGGCCATGCTCTGCAGCATGTTGGACACCTGAGAAAGCTGCTGGATGGGCTGGGTGAAGTTCTTGACGTACTGGATGAAGGCCTGAATGTCACCGATGGTAATGGTGCCGTTTGACGCAAAAATGCTGCCCACGATGGCCACTGCCACATAGCCCAGATTGCCCACAAAGTTCATAATGGGCATCATCAGGCCGGAGAGAAACTGGCTCTTCCATGCGGATTCGTACAGCTTATCGTTGGCGGCGTTGAAGTCGTTCAGCACCACGGCCTCGCGGTTGAAGGCTTTGACCACGTTGTGGCCGGAGTAGACTTCTTCCACCTGACCGTTCACGACGCCCAGAATGGCCTGCTGTGCCTTGAAGTATTTCTGGCTGAACTTGACCACGATGAGCACCAGCACCAGCGAGACCGGCAGGATCAGCAGGGCGATCAGGGTCATCTTCGGGCTGATGGACAGCATCATGACCAGCACGCCGATCATGGTGGTCACACTGGTGATGAGCTGGGTGATGCTCTGGTTCAGGCTCTGGCCCAGCGTGTCCACATCGTTGGTGATGCGGGACAGCACCTCGCCCACGGTGCGCTTTTCAAAGTAGGCAAGGGGCAGGTGGTTGATCTTTTCGCTGATCTGCTTGCGGAAGTCGTAGCAGACTTTCTGGGAAAGGCCGGTCATGAGCCAGCCCTGAATAAAGCTGAAGGCGCTGCTCAGCAGGTACATGCCCAGCAAAAACAGCAGGATGCGGCCGATATACACAAAGTCGATGCTGCCGGTGCCGCGCAGCTTGGCGATCCAGCCGGTGGCAAGAGCCGTGGTGGCCTTTGCCAGCACCTTGGGGCCTGCAATGTTGAAGATGGTAGAAAGAATGGCAAATACAATGGCGGTAACGAGCGAAAGGCGGTAGCGGCCAAGGGTGCGCACAAGCTGCAGCAGGGTGCCCTTGAAGTCCTTGGCGCGTTCGGTCGTCATGCGTCCGGGTCTTGGCATATCACTCACCCTCCTTTTCGGTATTCAGAGATTTGAGGTCCAGCTCCTTCTGGCTCAGCTGGCTGCGGGCGATCTCCTGATACTCCGGGCAGGAAGCCATCAGCTGGGCATGGGTGCCCTTGCCCACCAGACGGCCTTCGTCCAGAACCAGGATCTGGTTTGCGTGCAGCACAGTGGAGATGCGCTGTGCCACAATGATAACGGTAGCGTTATCGGTCTGGGCTTTCAGTGCACGGCGCAGGGCAACATCGGTCTTAAAGTCGAGGGCAGAAAAGCTGTCGTCGAACAGATAAATTTTGGGGTCCTTGGCAATGGCGCGTGCAATGGAAAGGCGCTGCTTCTGTCCGCCGGACACATTGGAGCCGCCCTGTGCAATGGGGCTTTGGTAGCCCTCGGGCTTTGCGTCGATGAACTCGGTGGCCTGCGCAATGGCAGCAGCCTTTTTTACATCGGCATCGGTGATGTGCTCCCCGCCGAACTTCAGGTTCGAGTCGATGGTGCCGCTGAACAGCACGCCCTTCTGGGGCACATAGCCCAGCAGGTCGTGCAGCTGTGCCTGCGGCATATTGCGCACATCGATGCCATCCACGGTCACGCTGCCGCCGGTGACATCATAAAAGCGGGGGATGAGGTTGAGCAGGGTGGATTTGCCGCAGCCGGTAGAGCCGATGATGGCGGTGGTCTCGCCGGGCTTTGCGGTAAAGCTGATGTGCTCCAGCGCATCGCTGTCCGCACCCGGGAAGCGGAAGCTCACATCGTGGAACTCTACCTCACCCTGCCAGTTTTCGTGCTCCTGCGCGGGCTTTGCAACAGCTTCGTCCGGGTCGTTGATGGTGGCTTTGGTGCGGATCACCTCGTCGATGCGCTCCGCAGCCACACCGGCGCGGGGCAGCATGACGGCCACCATGGCCAGCATCAGGAAGGACATGACGATCTGCATGGTGTAGGTGATGAATGCGATCATCTCGCCCACCTGCATGGTGCCGTTGTCCATGGCCTTGCCGCCGAACCAGACGATCAGCAGGCTGGTGCCGTTCATGATGAGGGTCATAAAGGGCATCATGGCAACCATGGCATGGTTGGTGAACAGCTGGGTGCTCATCAGGTCTTTGTTGGCCTTGTCGAAGCGCTCCTCCTCAAACTTTTCACGGCTGAAGGCACGCACCGGCATGATGCCGGTCAGAATCTCGCGGCTGACGAGGTTCAACCGGTCCACCAGCTTCTGCATGATCTTGAACTTGGGCATGGCCACACTCATCAGGAAGAGGATGAGCAGCAGCAGAACGGCCACATCCAGCACGATGATCCAGGAAAGGCCGGTGCTGCTGTTCAGCACATGCAGCACGCCGCCAATGCCCAGAATGGGCGCATAGGCCACCATGCGCAGCAGCATGACGCAGACGAACTGCACCTGCTGGATGTCGTTGGTGGTGCGGGTGATGAGAGATGCGGTGGAAAAATTCTCGATCTCTGCATTGGAGAACCCGATGACGCTGGCAAAGGTCTCCCGGCGCAGGTCGCGGCCAATGGCGGCGGACACACGAGAGGCGAGGAAGCCCACCGCAATGGACACAGCCACCATCAGCAAAGTCAGGCCCAGCATCTGGCCGCCTACGCGGTAAAGATAGCGCATCTGCACATCGTGGGCAATGCCCTGAGCCTCGTATTCCAGCTGCACCAGAAGCATGGACTGGCTTTTGAGGTTCTCCATCAGGGTATCATCCAGACTGGCAAAAGCACCGGCCAGCTGCTGCTGGACAGCTTCGCGGGTGAAGCCGGGCATCTGGCTCATAGCGGCAAACTGGGCGCATACGGTGTCCAGATCTTCGGCAGTGGGGGTGACGGTCTCGCTATCCGTGGTGGTGCTCTCAGAGGATGCCGCCTGCATGTCAGCAAGGCCGGTCATGCCCATGGTGTCCTGCCCGGCGGGGGCGTTCGCTGCCTGCGCGGCGGCCATATACAGCACGATGTCCGGCGTGGTGACGGCATCCTCCAGCGCGGTGCGCTCGTCATCGGTCAGGTCGGTGCGCAGCTTCAGCACGCCGTCGTCCTGAAGATAATACCCGTAGGCGTTCTGGAGCGCATCGGCGTCCTCTTCGCTCATCAAAAGCGTGAGGGCATCCAGCGTGCTCTGGCGTATCGTTTCCGGCAGGGGGCTTTCAATGCCGCCCTGCTGGATGCCGGTGTCCACGATCCTGCTGGTGTAGTCCGGCAGCGAAAGATCGCAGTACGCCTGCACGAACAGCAGCGCGAACACCACAAGACAGACGGCCCAGTGCCGGGCCAGCTGCTTGAAAATTTTCGTCATAGTTCGGTTCTCCCTTCGTTGTTTTTTGCTTCACGGGAAGCGTTTTCCGCAAGGATGGCGTCCATCAGTGCGCCGCGCAAAGTATTCATCTGCTGCACCTGCTCCGGTGTCAGCCGGGCCATCACGCAGGCAAAATAATCGCTGAGTGCATCCTCACACCGGGCACAGGCGGCGTAGCCCTCCGGCGTGATGCGCACCAGCGTTTTGCGCCGGTCAGCCGGGTCCGCTTCGCGCAGAACAAGGCCGTCCTGTTCCAGCTGGCGCAGGCTGCGGCTGATGGCCGGCAGCGGCTGGTGTGCCTCCCGGGCAAAATCGGAAACATACACCGCTCCGTTCTGCCCGCGGGTACTGATCGTGTGAGCCAGACCCTCCAGCATGGGAAAGTGGCATTTGGGACAGCCCCGCAGAGCCGCCTTCATGCCGGCCCGGGATGCCTTGCTCAGCCGTCCAAAAAAATGGCACAGACCGTGAAAGCTCGCGGCGGCTTCGGTCTCGTTCAACATTCTATCCCTCCTCATTGCAAAATGCTTAACAGCTGTTAACTATTAACGCCTGACAATAATATTCCTCCGGCACCCAGAATGCAAGGGCAGTTTAGGATAATTTTAAAAAAGTTCACAAAAAGGGGAGAACGGCAGAAAGCCTGAACCGCCCGGCAGCTGCATAAATAGAATAAGAAACGTTTCTGCGGGAGGGGCGGCGGCAGTGGAACAGAACCTGACAAGAATTTTTACACTTTTTGGCGGCTTGGCACTGTTTTTATACGGCATGGATGCGCTCAGCCACAGTCTGGAAACAGCGGCAGGCAGCCGCCTGAAAAGCCTGCTGGCCGCTGTGACCGGCAGCCCGGTGCGGGGCGTGCTGGCGGGGGCTGCGGTCACGGCGGTGCTGCAAAGCAGCTCGGCAGTCACGGTAATGGTGCTGGGCTTTGTAAGTGCGGGCCTGCTGACCCTGCGGCAGGCGGTCCCGGTGATCTTTGGCTGCAACATCGGAACCACCGTTACCGCACAGCTGCTGGCTTTCCGGCTGGAAGATATGCGCGGCCTTGTGCTGCTGGCCGGGCTGCTGCTCTGCTTTGCCTGTGCGGGGCGGAAGGCCCGGGCCATTGGCCGGGCGGTGTTCGCCTTTGGCCTGCTGTTCGAGGGCATTGCCGATATGGGCACTGCTATGGAACCGCTGGCGCAAAGCCCGGTGTTTGTGCACTGGCTGGGTCGGGTGCGGCAGCACCCATGGCTGGGGCTGCTGGCGGGGCTTGGCATGACCCTGACAGTGCAGAGCAGCTCGGCTACCATTGCCCTGCTGCAGAACTTTGCAGCCCGCCCCGGGCTGGACGGCAGCAGTCTGCTGGGTCTTGCGGGTGCGCTGCCAGTGCTGCTGGGCGATAATATCGGCACCACCATCACGGCAGTGCTGGCATCCTTGAGCGCAAGCCGGGACGCAAAGCGGGTGGCTGCGGCCCATGCAGTGTTCAATCTGACCGGCGCGGCGGTGTTCTGCGCCGGTCTGCCGTTGTATGTGCGGCTGACGGCTGCACTTTCGCCCAAAGGGCCGGAGCTTGCCGTGATCGCCCGGCAGATCGCGAATGCGCACACCTTGTTCAATGTGGTGTGCACGCTGGTGTGGCTGCCGCTGACCCCGCTGATGGTGCGGTTTGTGTGCCGCCTTGTGCCGGACCGGGCAGTGCGGTAAGTTTTTACTGGACAAACATACCAATTGCGCATATACTGAAAGGGATGAAACCTACTGCGAAACAAAAAGGAAACATTGCTATGCGACAGAAAATCGGAAGAATGTGTATGGTGCTGGGCGCGCTGCTGATCCTTGCGGCAGCAGCCCTGCTGGCCTATAACAAGTGGGATGCATCCCGTGCAGACAAGGCCTCGCAGGAGGTGCTGGGCGAGCTGGAGCAGACCCTGAACGCTGCCATTGAGGAAAAAGCAAAATCGGATACCGTGGCGCTGCAGCCGGAGCTGGACCCCACGCAGGAAATGACCGTGACCGAACTGAACGGCTGGGATTACATCGGCTATCTGTCCATTCCGTCCATCGGGCTGGAACTGCCGGTGATGAGCCAGTGGAGCTATGCGGGTCTGAAAATCGCACCGGGCCGTTACTCCGGTTCCACCTATGCGGATAACATGGTGGTCTGCGCCCACAACTATGCAAAGCATTTCAGCCCCATCAAGTGGTTGACCGAGGGCGCGCAGGTCTATTTTACGGATATGGACGGTATGCGCTGGACCTACGAGGTCTCTTATGTAGAAAACCTGCAGCCCACACAAATTGAGGAAATGACCGAAAAGACGGAGGAGTCCGATGAATGGGATCTGACCCTCTTTACCTGCACCACCGGCGGCAGCGCCCGGTGCGCTGTGCGGTGCGTGCGGACGGGCTACCCGGCGCTCACAACGGAGACCGCAGAATAAGATGCAAAAAATCCCCTGTGCCAGTGCACAGGGGATTTTTCATATCCGGTATTCAGTGGGCGGTGCCCACCTTCACAGGGGATTACTTGCTCTGAATGTACTCGTCAATGGCCTTTGCAGCAGCCTTGCCTGCGCCCATGGCCTTGATAACGGTGGCCGCGCCGGTCACGGCATCGCCGCCGGCGTACACACCATCGCGGCTGGTTTTGCCGTCGTCGCCGTCGGTAACGATGCAGCCGTGCTTGTTGGTTTCCAGACCCGGGGTGGTGGAGCGAATCAGCGGGTTGGGGCTGGTGCCCAGACTCATAATGACCGTGTCCACATCCAGCTCGAACTCGCTGCCCTTCTTTTCGATGGGGCGGCGGCGGCCGGAAGCATCCGGCTCGCCCAGCTCCATCTCAATGCAGGTGATGGACTTGACAAAGCCCTCGTCGTTGGCGTGGATCTCCACAGGGTTGCACAGGGTCTTGAAGATGATGCCCTCTTCCTCGGCGTGCTCCACCTCTTCCTTACGGGCAGGCAGCTCGGCCATGCCGCGGCGGTAGACGATGTACACGGTCTCGGCACCCAGACGCAGGGCGCTGCGGGCAGCGTCCATAGCCACGTTGCCGCCGCCCACAACGGCGACCTTTTTGCCGGTGCGGATGGGGGTCTTGCTGGTGGGCAGATAAGCCTTCATCAGGTTGGAGCGGGTCAGGAACTCGTTGGCAGAGTAGACGCCCTTCAGGCTCTCGCCGGGGATGCCCATGAAGCGGGGCAGACCGGCACCGGAGCCTACGAACACGGCCTCGTAGCCGTACTCGTCCATCAGCTCGTCGATGGTGAGCACCTTGCCAATGACCATATTGCACTCAAAATCAACGCCCATCTTCTTCAGGCCGTCGATTTCCTGCTGCACGATGGCCTTGGGCAGACGGAACTCAGGGATGCCGTACATCAGCACGCCGCCGGCCACATGCAGGGCCTCGTAAACGGTGACCTTGTAGCCAAGCTTTGCCAGATCGCCTGCGGCGGTCAGGCCGGCAGGGCCTGCGCCGATGATGGCCACCTTGTGGCCGTTCCATTCGGGCACGATGGGGGCGGTGTGCACATTCTCGCGGTGCCAGTCGGCAACAAAGCGCTCCAGGCGGCCGATGCCCACCGGCTCGTTCTTGATGCCGCGGGTGCACTTGCCCTCGCACTGGCTCTCCTGCGGGCATACACGGCCGCAGACAGCGGGCAGGGAAGAGGAACGGTTGATCACCTGATAAGCGGCTTCAAAGTCGCCCTCGGCCACATGGCCGATGAACTCGGGGATATCGATGCCCACAGGGCAGCCGGTCTGGCAGGGTTTGTTCTTGCAGTGCACGCAGCGCTTTGCTTCGTTCACGGCCATTTCTTCGGTGTAGCCAAGTGCAACTTCCTTAAAGTTCTTGTTGCGCACATTGGGGTCCTGCGTGGGCATGGGGCACTTCTTCGGGTCCATATTGAAAGCCATCTTATTTTACCTCCTGATTGAGCAGATTGCATGCCGCTTCACGGGCGTGTGCCTCAAACGGGCGGTACATGGTGCCGCGGGCCATTGCCTCATCAAAATCCACCAGATCGCCGTCAAAGTCGGGGCCGTCCACGCAGGCGAACTTGGTCTCGCCGCCAACGGTCAGGCGGCAGCCGCCGCACATGCCGGTGCCGTCGATCATGATGGGGTTCATGGAAACGATGCTCTTCAGGCCATGCTTCTGGCAGGTCTTGACCACGAACTTCATCATGATCAGCGGGCCAATGGTGATGACCAGATCGTACTGGTTGCCGGCGGCCACCAGCTCGTCCAGTGCAGCGGTAACAACACCCTTGGTGCCATAGCTGCCGTCGTCGGTCATAATGCGCAGCTCGTCGCTGCAGGCTTTGAACTCGTCCTCAAGGATCAGCAGGTCCTTATTGCGGAAGCCCACCACGCTGTGCACCACACAGCCCTGCTCGTGCAGTTCACGGGCAATGGGCAGAGCGATGGCGCAGCCTACGCCGCCGCCCACGACACATACCTTCTTCAGGCCTTCCACCTCGGTGGCGCGGCCCAGCGGGCCTACAAAGTCGTGGACACTCTGGCCCACCTGCAGGCTGTTCAGCTCCATCGTGGTACCGCCCACGATCTGGAAAATGATATCCACAGTGCCCTTTTCGCGGTCGTAACCGGCCACGGTCAGGGGGATGCGCTCGCTGTCCTCAAACGGGCGCACAATGATAAACTGGCCCGGCTTTGCCTTTTTGGCGATCAGCGGGGCTTCAATGACCATCTTCGTCACGGTGGGATTCAGCGCGACTTTTTCAGTGATCTTATACATTGTGTTTGCTCCTTTATGCTGGCTTTTCCTATTTCTGCGCACGAAAACGCGCCTGTATGCCCTCAGCGGCATAACAGACGCAGCTCTTACAGGCGACAAAATGACACTTTCCATTATAATAGTTTACAAAAGGGAAAGCAAATCAATTTTCTTCGTGTATGCCGTGACAAACTTGAATGATGACACAGGTGAAGCCCGCAAAAGTGAAGCCTTTTGAACACAGACAGGTGGGTTTCCAACTTTTTTGCAGAAAATGCAAATTTGTGGTTGACAATTGCCGGGCGGTACGGTATAATAATCAGCGTCGCCGGTAAACAGCCCGGCACAAACACATGGAATGTGCGGCCGTAGCTCATCTGGTAGAGCGCCACCTTGCCAAGGTGGAGGTAGCGAGTTCGAGCCTCGTCGGCCGCTCCATTTTGTGGAAGTTTAGCTCAGCTGGGAGAGCATCTGCCTTACAAGCAGAGGGTCAGCGGTTCGAGCCCGTTAACTTCCACCATTTGGCCCGGTAGCTCAGTTGGTTAGAGCACCAGCCTGTCACGCTGGGGGTCGTCGGTTCGAGCCCGATCCGGGTCGCTTCGTCGGAATGTCAGTCGTTTGTCTGGCAGTCTTACAAGTAAGACCGCCGTAACAAACTCTGAAATTCCTCCTCTTCCCCACAAAATCTTGCTTCGCAAGCTTTCGCGGGGGCCCCGAAATTCGCGAGAATCGCTCGGGAGGGTGCAGGGATAATTGCACCGCTTATGCCTCTGTAGCTCAGTCGGTAGAGCAGGGGACTGAAAATCCCCGTGTCATTGGTTCGATTCCGATCGGAGGCACCAGCTAAGGAAATCCAGCAGGGTTTCCAATATGCGGCCGTAGCTCATCTGGTAGAGCGCCACCTTGCCAAGGTGGAGGTAGCGAGTTCGAGCCTCGTCGGCCGCTCCAATACGAAGCCATCGTTGATGCAGAAATGCAAAAACGATGGCTTTTTTGTTGTTTCTCGTTACGGCTCCTTCCTGTGAAAAAAGAAAAGCCGGAAAATCCGCAGATTTTTCGGCTTTTGCAAATATGAAAATAATGATTCCGCTGATATTGTCGGAGCGCAATCCGTGCGCGGAGACAATTTTAAATCGTTTCTTACAGGATCACATTTTTAATGAGCAGCGAAATGCTGCCGTCGTCGCTGTGCAGAAATTCCACCTCGTTGTCCGAGTTGAGCAGTTCGGTGGGAATCTTCACCTCAATGCCGTTGGCGGTGTGGATGCTGCGGCTCTCCATGCGGCGGATGCGCGCAGGGGTCACGGTCACGGGCTGCTCAGGCGCTTCCAGCACATCACTCTTTTCCACATAATCATCAAAGGGCACGGCGGCAAGGGGATATTCCTCTTCCAACTGCTGACGCACCTGCTGGATGGATACCTGATTGTCGTTGTCTGCGGCCTGATTGGCGATCAGCATCGCGACCTGAGCCTCTACGTGGGGCTGATCTGCGTAGTTTTCCTGCACGGCCTGCACGGCGGCTTCCTGAATGGCCTGCAGCTTTTTCTTTTCCGGCTGGGCGGTGGTGTACTGGAACACTACCGTGGAAAGGTAAAAATCCTTGTGGCCGTCGATGTCGAACTTTTTTTCCAGCAGCTTCATGGAGTAGTCGGTCAGATTGACAAGGGCACCTTCCTCCACCTTGCCGCTCTGGCTGGGCAGGCAGGCCCGCTGCTGTATGATGGAGTTCACCGGGGCACCCTCCACATTCTCGGTGTAGTGGGTGTAGCCGTTTTTGTAGTTCAGCTTCAGGATGCCCAGCCACGGCTCGCCATCGCGGGTAAAATCCACCACGGCAAGGTCTGCCCCCGGAATGGTGGTGTGCGCGTGCATGTAGTCGAACAGAACGCCCGCGATGCGGCAGGAGAGGTCCACAAAATCGTGGTTGTGCTCCAGCTCGTTTTTAAAGGCGGAATCCGGCAGCGGGCGGCACTGGCGGATATCGTCGCTGGCAAGCAGCTTTTCGATGTGGTACTGGAAATAGGCGGTCTTTTCGGCGGTCATTTCCATGCCGCTGCCGCTGAGTACAGGCGCATCCATGGTGGTGTCCAGCACGTGCAGAATGGCCTGATGAATGATGATCTCCATGGGAGTTACCTCGTTTTTATAAGAATCTCTTTGGCATACAGTATAGCACAGCCCGGCCCAAAAGGCGAGAGCACATCTTGTAAACCGCCTGCAGGAATGCTACAATAAGGGCAGAAAACCACGCAGGAAAGGGGACAAAAACCATGGAATTCCGTGATAAGCCAATGGAAAACCTCATCCGCCTTCAGGAAAAGGACATCTGCAAAAATGCCCGCGCACTGCTGCTGGACGGTGAGAGCATCGTGGGTGCCTACAAGACGGTGCGCGATCAGGTGATCTTTACCACCCACCGCATCATCATGGTGGATATGCAGGGCGTTACCGGAACCCGGCAGCAGATCTTTGTGCTGCCGTACCGCAAGGTGCTGCACTTCGGGATCCAGACGGCAGGCTTTGGCGACCCGGTGCAGGCATCGCAGCTGACCGTCTGCTTTGCGGACGCACACGAGGCAAAGTTCGGCTTTATCGGCCAGCAGGAACTGTTTGCGGTCGCCAACGCCATCAGCCGGTGCATCCTGTAAATAACTCCTTTAAAACAGCAGGCTCCCCGCCCGAGACCGGACAGGGAGCCTTTTGCTGTATATGAAATAGGAGAATGGCAGAATTAGCAGCGGCTTGTTTTGCGCACCAGCTGTTCGTGCATGAATACCATGAGCACCAGCAGTGCCAGCAGGTAAAAAGGGAACAGTGCCGGAGTGATGTTGTTTGCCAGCAGGCCGAACAGCGGCGGCATGGCCAGATTGCCCAAATAGGCGCTTGCCATCTGGATGCCGATGACCGCCTGCGATCTGTCCGCGCCGAAGTGTTCCGGCGTGGAGTGGATGATACTGGGATAGATGGGCGCACAGCCCAGCCCTACCAGAACAAGACCGTTCAGGGCAAGGATCTGCGGCCCGGGCAACAGCAGAGCCAGCACCCCTGCGGCCAGAATGCACTGACCCATGCGGATCATCTGCGTATCGTTGAATTTCAGGGTCAAAAAGCCGCAGGCGGCGCGCCCGGCAGTGATGCCGATGTAGAACAGGCTGGCAAAGCTGGCGGCAGTGCCGGCGGCAACGCCTTTCGTCAGTGTGAGGTAGCTGCTGGCCCATAGACCGGCCGTGGTCTCCAATGCACAGTAGCAGAAGAAGCACAGCATCACCTCTCTGGCACCCGGCAGACGGAATACCTGTCCAAGGCTCAACGCATGCGTCGAAGCAGTTTCGGTGTCGGTGCCTGCAGTACGGCTCTGCCATAGCGGCAAACTGAAAAAGAGCACTGCGCTCAGCAGGATCTGGAACAGGGCAATGTACCGGTAGCCGGATGTCCACGGCCCGCCGCCTGCCAGCACCCGGCCCATGACCATGGGGCTGATCATGGTGCCGATGCCCCACATGCAGTGCAGCCAGCTCATGTGGCGGCTTTTATAATGTAAGGCAACATAGTTGTTCAGGGCCGCGTCCACGCTGCCTGCACCCAGCCCATAGGGCACGGCCCACAGGCAGAGCATCCAGAACTGTGTGGAGACCGAAAAGCCGAACAGCGCGGCAGCTGTCATGGCCACACTGAGGGCGGTCACTTTTCCGGTACCCAGCGCACGGGTGAGCCGGTCGCTGTTCAGGCTGGAAACAATGGTGCCAAAGGAGATGATCATGGAGATCAGCCCCGCATAGGACACCGGCACACCGAGCGCCGGATACATGGAGGGCCACGCCGACTCCAGCAGGGAATCCGGCAGGCCCAGACTGATGAACGAGATGTAAATGATCGGAAGCAGAAGCTGTACCATAAATCTTGAGTTCCTCCGGGAAGCGTGTTATACTTGCAATGCATCTTGTACTTTGCTGATGTAATAATATCACACATCGGAGCGGAATATTAGGATAAAAACGCCCGATTGATACAACAAAACCGGCGCGGATGCGGATGTGCACCTTGACGGAAAGGAGATGGCTGATCGTGGCATTTCACACCAGCTGTGCAGCAGCGGGCGGGCTCAACTGCCTGCCGGATGTTGTGGCGGATGACGAGGGCAGGGAACTGGTGCAGCACGGCAGCGCACTGTTTCCTATTGCCTGCTATGAAGAGGACCTCAAAAGCTACTCGGTAGCATGGCATTGGCATGAAGAGTTTGAATACATCCTTGCCGTAAAAGGCCCGCTGGCGGTGGACGTGAGCAAAGCCCGGCTGGTTTTGCAGACCGGGCAGGGCGTGTTTGTCAATTCCGGAGTGTTCCATGCGGTGGAGCAGGCTGAGACCGGGGATGCCCTGCTGCATTCCGGGGTATTCCATCCGCGCCTGATCGGCGGCATGGATACCATCTTCTGGCAAAAGCTCGTACACCCGCTGCTTCAGCCGGGAGCACCGGCGTTCTTTCTGCTGGACGAGGCAGACGACGGGCAGAAGGTCGTGCTCTGCCATTTGCGGGAAGTCTGGGACGCAGTGGCCCAAGAGGTCTTTGACTATGAGAATCAGGCGCGGTACCATCTTTCGGCGGCGGTGCATCTGCTGGGAATGCAGTGCGAGGGTGGAAAAACAAAGGTCTCTCAGCAGGAGCAGATCGCGGCCCAGCGCATGAAACAGATGCTGCGTTTTGTGGAAGAGCATTATGCTGAGGAACTGAACGTGGAGCGCATTTCCGACTGCGTGGCCCTGAGTGAGAGCGCCTGCCTGCGCAGCTTCCGGCAACTGCTGGGGATCACACCCATCCAGTATGTCAAGCAGTACCGCATTGAAAAGGCCGCCGAGCTGCTGCTTTCCACCAGCATGAAGATCGGCGAGATCGGTGCCGACTGCGGCTTTTCGGATACCAGCTACTTTACAAAGACCTTCCGGGAAATCAAGCACTGCACGCCCAGAGAGTACCGTCAGAAGTTTGCAGGAAGAGAGCAGTCTCTTTCAAGGCGGGACGACGGCAGAGCCAGTGCACCGGCTGAAACAGCGTTATAAAAAGGAGAATCGGAAACAATGCAGCGTAGTTTGACCAAAGGCCCCATCACCGGCAGCATTTTGCTGTTTGCTCTGCCGCTGATGCTGGCCTATCTGCTTTCGGCCACGCCGCTGGGTGTTACCGGCATCTGGCTCAGCGTGCCCATCGGCTGGGCGCTGGCAGATGCCATTGGCATTGGATACTATTTAAAAAAGAAGCGGTGACGGCAGGGGGAAAAGAAGATGGTCGACCATATCAGGATCCGCGGCGCGCGGGTGCACAACCTGAAAAACGTGAATGTGGATGTGCCGCTGGGCAAAATCGTGGGTGTGGCGGGTGTGTCCGGTTCGGGCAAGTCCAGCCTTGCGCTGGGCGTGCTTTACGCCGAAGGCTCCCGCCGGTATCTGGACGCACTTTCCACCTATACGCGCCGCCGCATGACGCAGGCGGCAAAGGCATCGGTGGACGAAGTGCTGTATGTTCCGGCTGCACTGGCACTGCATCAGCGGCCCGCTGTGCCGGGCATCCGCAGCACCTTTGGTACCGGCACGGAACTGCTGAACATTCTGCGCCTGATGTTCTCCCGTCTTTCCAGCTATCCCTGCCCGCAGTGCGGCCACTGGCTGGAACCCAGCCTTGCCGTGGCGGCAGAAAAGCCGCTGCTCTGCCCGCAGTGCGGTGCCAGCGTGCGCGCGCTTTCCGCTGAAGAATTTGCCTTCAACAGTCAGGGTGCCTGCCGCACCTGCAGCGGTACCGGCATGGTGATGACCGTGGACGAGAGCACCCTTGTGCCGGACGATTCTCTTACGATCGACGAAGGTGCCGTGGCCCCGTGGAAGAGCCTGATGTGGTCGCTGATGGTGGATATCTGCCGGGAAATGGGCGTGCGCACCGATGTGCCCTTCCGCGACCTGACCGACCGGGAAAAGGATATCGTTTTCCATGGCCCGGCGGAGAAAAAGCACATTTTTTATCATAACAAAAATTCCAATCAGGCCGGGGAGCTGGATTTTACCTATTTCAATGCCACCTATACCGTGGAGAACGCCCTCTCCAAGGTCAAGGATGAAAAGGGCATGAAGCGGGTGGAAAAGTTCCTGCGGCAAGGCATCTGCCCGGACTGCGGCGGCACCCGGCTGTGTAATGCGGCTCGTACCCCAAAGCTGCGGGGCATCACGCTGGACAAGGCTTGTCAGATGACTCTTGTGCAGCTTACCGATTGGGTGGCGGGTGTGCCGGACAGTCTGCCGGAAGAGATGCGGCCCATGGCCCGCAATATCTGCGAATCCTTCCAGACGGCAGCGGCACGGCTGCTCTCGCTGGGCCTTGGCTACCTGACGCTGGACCGCTCCGCTTCCACTCTTTCCACCGGTGAGCGCCAGCGGATGCAGCTGGCCCGTGCGGTGCGCAACCGTACCACCGGTGTGCTCTATGTGCTGGACGAGCCGTCCATCGGCCTGCATCCTTCTAACATTGAAGGCCTGACCGATGTGATGCACGACCTTGTGGCCGACGGCAACTCGGTGGTGCTGGTGGATCACGATACCCAAATTTTAAAGGAAGCTGACTGGCTGATCGAGATGGGGCCGGAAGCCGGTGCAAAGGGTGGACATGTGATCGCGCAGGGCAGCATTCCGAAAATTGAACAGAACGCGGCTTCTCAGATCGGCCCGTTTCTTGCAGGCAGGGCGGGGGTGAACGCCCGGCCTCATGTGCCGGAAAATGAACTGTTTGCACAGGGCCGCATCCATCTGGCAACCTCGGCCATCCATACTGTGAAGCCGCTGGAACTGGAACTGCCCAAGGGGCGGCTGACCGTGGTTACGGGTGTGTCCGGCAGCGGCAAGACCACCCTGATTTTGGAAAGCCTGGTCCCGGCCTTGCAGGCAAAGGTGAATGGCACAGCCCTGCCAGCGCATGTGAAAAGCGTGGAGGCCGAGGAAATCGCGCAGGTGAAGCTGATCGATGC
Organism: Faecalibacterium sp. Marseille-Q4896; assembly: GCF_017377615.1. Lineage (NCBI taxonomy): Bacteria > Bacillati > Bacillota > Clostridia > Eubacteriales > Oscillospiraceae > Faecalibacterium > Faecalibacterium sp. Marseille-Q4896. Next base: position 92,448 of record NZ_JAFREG010000007.1, on the reverse strand, counting down.
AACGCCCATCGGCATCAATGTGCGCTCCACCGTGGCCACCTATGCCAATGTGCACGATGAGCTGCGCAAGCTGTTTGCCAAAACGCAGGATGCCAAAGACCACGGCTATAAGGCGGGCGATTTCTCCTACAACACCGGTAAGCTGCGGTGCCCCACCTGTGACGGCACCGGTGTCATCAGTTTGGATGTGCAGTTTTTGCCGGATGTAGAAGTGCCCTGCCCGGACTGCGGCGGTTCGCGTTACAGCCGGGAAGCGGCGGCAGTGAAGCTGCCCACGGCGAACGGCGAGCCAGCCTCCATGGCCGACCTGATGGACATGGATGTGTCCACTGCATTGGAAGCCTGTGCGGACTGCAAGCTTGTGCGCCAGCGCCTGCAGGTACTGAAAGAATTGGGCCTTGGCTACCTGACCCTTGGCGAGGAGACACCAAGCCTTTCCGGCGGCGAAGCCCAGCGGCTGAAGCTTGCCAGCGAGATGGGCAAGGGGCAGGCAGACAGTGTGTTCGTGTTCGATGAACCCACCATCGGCCTGCATCCGCTGGATGTACAGACCCTGCTGGGCGTGTTCCAGAAGCTGATCGGGAACGGTGCCACCGTGGTGGTCATTGAGCATGATCTGGATGTGATCCGCAATGCGGATTACCTTGTGGATATGGGGCCGGGCGGCGGCGATGCCGGCGGACGCATCGTGGCGGTAGGTACGCCGGAACAGGTAAGACAGAACCCGGAGAGCATCACCGGGCGGTATATCTGATAGAAAAAGCAACGCCCGCCGGGGAGACCCGGCGGGCGTTCTCTGTACGGCGATAAAACTTACCGCTTGATATCGTAGTTCATGTTCATCAGGTTGCGGATAGTGCTCACATCATCGGTGATGTTGGCATCGCCGTGGATGGTGTGCTTGATGGCACTGCTTGCCACCGCAAAGTTGATCATATCCATGGCTCTGTAGTTGTGCAGCATGGCGTAGATCAGGCCGCTGGCAAAGGCATCGCCGCCACCCACGCGGTCAAGGATATTAAAGGTGAACAGCTTGCTCTCGAAGGTGTGGCCGTCGTACCACATGAAAGCCTTCAGGCTGTTCTCGCTGCCGCTGTGCGCATAACGCACATGGCGGGCAATGCACTTGAGGTTGGGATACCGCTCGATGAAGTGCTGGAAAATCTCGTCCTGCTGCTCATAGCTGGGCTGCAGAGGAACGCCGTCCTTCCAGTCGCCCTTGGAGTGGTCGTTCTCATCCTTCCACAGGTGGTACGGCTCAATGCCAAGCAGCACATCCACATAGGGCAGGCACTCGGTGCAGAAATCGCGGGCTTCTTCCCAGCTCCACAGGGTGGAGCGGAAATTGCCGTCGAAGCTGACGGTCAGGCCCTTGTTTTTGGCGACCTTGAGCATATCCAGAATGAGGGTGCGGCAGTTGGGTGCCAGTGCCGGGGTGATGCCGCTCAGGTGCAGCCAGTCGTAGCCGTCCAGCAAAGCATCCAGATCCACCTGCGAGAAATCGTACTCGGTAATGGCACTGTGCTTGCGGTCATAGATGACCTTGGACGGGCGGATGCCGTAGCCGGTCTCCAGATAATAAGTACCCAGACGGTTGGAAGGAGTCTCGTTCGGCTCGGTCAGGATCATAGGGGTGCAGTGCACGTCGTTGGAACGCAGCCAGCGCACGGCGCTCTTGCCCAGACTGTTGTTGGGCACCACGCTGAAGAAGGTGCTGTCCACACCAAGGTTAGCCAGTGCCAGTGCAATGTTGGCCTCGCTGCCGCCGTAGCTGGCCTCAAAGCCGGATGCCATACGGATCTTCTCGTAGTTCGGCGGGGTCAGGCGCAGCATGATCTCGCCGCAGGTGATGAATTTCTGGCCGGTGGTATCGTTGCCAAGGATCGGGTTAAAATGTTCCATAACGCTCCTCCTGATATTTACAGCTCATCAGAGTTCTGTTAACACATCGTTGTATCCATTATAATCCGGCCCGGATGGGATTGCAAGCACTTCCGCGGGGATGCAAGAGAAAATAATCGGCCTTTTTTGGGAGATTTGACGAATTCATACCCCTGTCAAATCGAAAGAAGGCGTATACTCTTCCTTCGCGCTGCTCTTCTGCTGCATGTAGCCCTGCGCCAGTCCCTTGTCCATGGCATAGTTGACCACCCGGCGGTATTCATAGGTGGTAATGCGCCGTCCGATGCCGTGCTCTGTGGCTTTATAAAACGGTGTGTACTGGCTCATGACGCTGGGGATGAAGCATCCGGGGTCTGCATCGTTCCACGCGGCCATCTGGTCAAGCACCGCAAAGCTGTCGTCAACATGGCCGGGCAGGGCAAGGTGCCGCAGAATGACCCCCTTTTGCAGGATGCCCTCTGCATTGAACACCGGGTGCCCGGCCTGTGCCATCATGGCTTCAATGGCGGGCTTTGCCTGCGCAAAATAGTCCGGTGCAGAGGAAAGCTCTGCCGAGAGGGCGGAGGAGACGTATTTCAGGTCGGCCAGCCAGATGTCGATGTATCCGCGCCATGCTTCCACGCTTTCCACCGTTTCGTAGCCGCCGGTGTTGCATACGATGGGCAGATGCAGGCCCTTAGCCCGGGCAATATCCAGCGCGGCAATGATCCAGGGCCGCCACTGGCCGGGTGTGACCAGATTGATGTTGTTGGCACCCTGCTCCTGCAGATTCAGGAAAATCTCTGCCAGATGTTCCACGCTGATCTCCTTGCCAAGGCCCTCGGCGCTGATGGGATAGTTCTGGCAGAAGCAGCATTTGAGGGTGCAGCCGGAAAAGAACACCGTGCCGCTGCCCTTTGTGCCGCTGATGCATGGCTCCTCCCAGTAGTGCAGGGCAGCGCGGGCTGCTTTTAAGGCGCCACCCGCGCCGCAGAAACCGGTGCGCCCGGCAGCACGGTCGGCCCCGCACCGGCGCGGGCAGAGGGTGCAGGAAGAGGGAACGGAGACGAAATCGCTTTTCGGCATAATATCCAAAGTCCTTTGCTGAAAGTTTGTCAGCCCCAGTATACCACTTTTCGCCCCGGACGTGCTATACTATAAGATAAGGAAAAAATAATACATATGGAAAGCAACATCTTTGCAAGGTCCGTGTGGCGGACTGCGGCGGAGAGAACGTTGTGATGGAGGAGACCATGCGCACCGAAACCGATGAGATCCGCGATAATCTCAAGTACCTGACCCTGCTCTCGCGGGATTATCCTTCGCAGGCGGCGGCAGCCAGCGAGATCATCAGCACGCAGGCACTGCTCAAGCTGCCCAAGGGTACCGAGCACTTCATGAGCGACCTGCACGGCGAGAATGAAGCTTTTGTGCATATTCTGAATTCCGCTTCCGGTGTCATTCGCGAAAAAGTGGATCAGGTGCTGGGCGATACCGTGCCGAAGCATACCCGCGCCGAGCTGGCAACGCTGATCTATTACCCCAACGAAAAGCTGCCCCAGCTCAAGGCACGCTGTACCAGTGAGGAAGCGCTGGATCAGTGGTACACCGAAACGCTGCTGAGTCTCATTGATATCTGCCGTCTGGTGTCCTCCAAGCATACCCGCGACCATGTGCGCAGATGCCTGCCTGCCAGCTGCGGCTACATTCTGGACGAGCTGCTCCACGCCCATTTTGAGGATCACGACAAGGATCTGTACTACGGCCAGATCGTGGGCAGCATCATTGAAAATGGCCGTGCCGACCACTTTATCGTGCGGCTGTGCGAGCTGATCAAGCATCTGGCAGTGGACAAGCTGCACATCGTGGGCGACCTGTTCGACCGCGGCCCACGCCCGGATATCATCCTCGATCTGCTCATGCGCCACCACAATGTGGATATCCAGTGGGGCAACCACGATGTAGTATGGATGGGTGCCGCTGCGGGCAGCCCCATCTGCATCTGCACGGTGCTCAAGACCACGCTGGCTTATCATAACCACGGAATGCTGGAGGACTGCTACGGCATCAACCTGCGCCATCTGCAGCGCATGGCCGAGCAGTTCTACGGCAATGATGATCTTTCCATCTGGATGCCTCATACCGATGCGGCCCGCGGCCCCTACACCAGGGGAATGCTGCACCGCTGTGCCGTGATGCACAAGGCCATCAGCATTCTGATGTTCAAGCTGGAGTGCCATGTCATCGACCGCAACCCGGACTTCCAGATGCAGGAGCGAGATTATCTGCGCCGCATCGACTGGGAAAAGCACACGGTAAAGATCGGCGAAAAGGAGTATCCGCTGCGGGATACCTCGTTCCCCACGGTGGACCCCGCCGACCCGGCCGCACTGCACCCGGATGAACAGCTGGTGCTGCGCAAGCTGGTGCAGTCCTTCCGCCAGAGCGAAAAACTGCAGCAGCATGTTGAATTTCTCTATGCAAAGGGCAGCGTGTACCACATTGAGAACGGCAACCTGCTCTACCATGGGGCTGTGCCCATGACCAGCCGCGGCACCTTTGCCATGGAGCGCTTTGAGGGCCGCTACTACTCCGGCCGCGCACTGATGGACTACTGCGATGCCCGCGCCCGCCGGGGCTACTATGCACCGGAAGGCAGCGCTGCCCGCCAGAGCGGACAGGATTTTTTGTGGTATCTGTGGTGCGGCAAGCTTTCGCCGCTGTTTGGCCGCAGTGCCATGACCACCTTTGAGCGGCTCTATATAGAGGACGCTTCCACCCACACCGAGGTGAAGGACCCCTATTATACATGGTATAACGATGAGGCTGTCTGCCGCCGCATTCTGGCCGAGTTTGGCCTGCCCGGTGCCAGCCACATCGTCAACGGCCACGTGCCGGTGCGGGAAAAGAACGGCGAAAGCCCCATCAAGGGCGGCGGACGGCTGGTGGTGATCGACGGCGGTTTCTGCCGTGCCTACCACGAAAAGACCGGCATTGCGGGCTACACGCTGGTGTATTCCAGCCGCACCATGTCCCTGCGCACTCATCAGCCCTTTGAAAGTGCCGAGAAAGCGGTGAAGGATAATCTGGATATCATTTCCCAGAAAAACATTCTGGAAACCGAAAATCATCGCATTCTCGTGGAGGACACCGACGAGGGCGAGGTGCTGCGGGAGCGTGTGCACGACCTCAAGCAGCTGGTGGCTGCCTACCAGCTGGGCTGGATCACTGAGACTCGGTGCGAAGACCACATCTGGTAAAGAAAGCGCAACAGCAATGTATCTGGTTTTTGTAAAATACCTGAAAAAGAAATCAAAATTTTGGAATATCCTGCGCGAAAATGGGCAAAACAGAAAATAATAAAACAACACCAAACGGGGCTTTGCTTTTTTGTGAAAGTTGTGTATAATAAGATAGCTGTACGTGTACGGCCTTATGGCCCATGCACATCAGGCAGCTTTTATGGAAAATGCTTTCAGGAACCTTAACAGGCCCGCGGCTGCGGGCCTCCGACAAGGAGATCATAAAATTGGAGAAATTTGTTATTACGGGCGGCAAGCCCCTGCACGGCGAAGTTACCATTTCGGGTGCCAAAAATGCGGCGGTGGGCGTCCTGCCTGCAACCATTCTGGCAGCGGATGTCTGTGTGATCGAGAATCTGCCGGATATCAGTGATGTGGCGGTGAGCCTGAAGATCCTCAGCGTTCTGGGCGCACAGATCAAAATGATCAACCGCAACACCTACGAGATCGACACCACCCATCTGACCGGCACCAACGTCCCGGACGACCTGTCCCGCCAGATGCGCGCCAGCTACTACTTTCTGGGCGCACTGCTGTCCCGTTTTGGCAAGGCTCAGGTGGCCATGCCCGGCGGCTGCAACCTCGGCCCCCGCCCCATTGACCAGCACCTGAAGGTGTTCAGTGCTCTGGGCGCAGAGGACAGCGTGGACTACGGCATGATCAGCGTGCGCGCCAAGGAGATGAACGGTGCACACATCTTCTTTGATAAGGTCAGCGTGGGCGCTACCATGAACGGTATGCTCTCCGCTGTAATGGCCAAGGGCCAGACCATTCTGGAAAACTGTGCCAAGGAACCCCATGTGGTGGATCTGGCAAACTTCCTGAATATGTGCGGTGCGAACATCCGCGGCGCAGGCACCGATGTGATCAAGGTGCGCGGCGTGGAAAAGATGCACGGCTGCACCTACAGCATCATCCCGGATCAGATCGAGGCTGGCAGCTACATGGTGGCTGCTGCTGCCACCGGCGGCGATGTTCTGGTGAAGAACGTCACCCCCAAGCATCTGGAACCCATTACCGAAAAGCTGCGCCGTGCAGGCGTGGAGGTGGAAGAATTTGACGATGCTGTGCGTGTGCGCCGCACCGGCGATATTCTGCCGCTGAAGATCAACACGATGCCGCATCCCGGCTTTCCCACCGACATGCAGCCCCTGATGGGCGTGCTGCTGAGCGTGGCCAAGGGCACCAGCACCGTGACCGAGAGCGTGTGGGACAACCGCTTCCGCTATGTGGACGAGCTGCGCAAGATGGGTGCCAACGTGCAGGTGGACGGTCAGGTGGCTGTGTTTGAGGGCGTGGATAAGCTCACCCCTGCACCGCTGCGCGCACTGGATCTGCGTGCAGGCGCTGCCATGGTGGTGGCTGCGCTGATGGCAGACGGCACCAGTGAGATCGAGGAAATCGGCCACATCGAGCGCGGCTACGAGAATATCGTGGAAAAGCTGCGCGGTCTGGGTGCAGACATCAGCAAGGTGGAGCGTATGCCCGCTGCACTGGATCAGGCACTGTAACTTATAAAAAGCAAACAGCCTGCTGCATATGCGGCGGGCTGTTTTTGAGTGTATCAGAGGTTTTTCATGGCAGAATTCATCTCGTTATATTCGGGTTCCTCCGGCAACAGCAGTGTGGTGCGCTGCGGGCAGCGGTATCTCATTGTAGATATGGGCAAGGGCGTGCGCACTACCTCGGCGGCGCTCAAGGCGCTGGGCCTTGCCGCCAGTGACTGCGACGGCATCCTTGTCACCCACGAGCACAGCGACCATGTGAAGGGGCTTTCCACCTTCCTCAAAAAGAACACGCTGCCGGTGTACGGTGCAGCGGAAACGCTGGATTTTCTGGACAGCAACGGCATCGTACCGGCCAGCTGTGAGCTGCACGAGCTGGAAGGCAGGGAAGAGGACGTGGGCGCGTTTGGCGTGCAGAGCTTTCCCACCAGCCACGATGTGCCCTGTGTGGGCTACCGCATCCACACCCCGGACGGCAAGACCATGACCATTGCAACCGACCTTGGCATGCTCACGCCGCCGGTGCACGAGGCGCTTTCCGGCTGCGACCTTGTGGCACTGGAGAGCAACTACGACCTGCACATGCTGCGCAGCGGGCCGTATCCCTATTACTTACGGGCACGCATTGAAAGCACCCGGGGCCACCTTTCCAACGACGAGTGCTCGGCAAAGCTGCTGGAACTCATTCAGGAAGGGTGCAAAAAGTTTGCGCTGTGCCATCTTTCGCAGGAGAACAACACGCCTGCGCTTGCCCTGCAGACCGTGTTCAACACGCTGGGCGCGGCGGGCGTTGTGCCGGAGAAGGACTGCATCGTGCAGGCACAGCGCCGCAACGAAATGAGTCCGGTATTAGAGTTTTAAATAAAACAAACGGCAATGCATTTGCATTGCCGTTTGTTTTATTCAGCTGCTTTCTGTGTGCGGATGTCATCGCCTGCAAAAAGGCAGGGGACAAAGGCAGAAAGGCGGCTGGAAATTTTTTCGGTATACAGCTTTTCCAGCAGAGCACCGTCAGTGATGTTGGTGGTGACGATGGTGGGCAGCTTTGCACCCAGCCGGTTGTTGAGCAGACTGTACAGGCTGCTGATGAGGAAGGCAGAGTTGAACTCCGAGCCAAGATCATCCAGAATGAGCAGGTCGGCCCCGGCAGCGGTCTGCATCAGCGTTTCCTCCTCGCCTGCCGGGTCTGCACCAAAGTGCAGCCCTTCCAGCTTGGAGAAAAAGTCCGGGCTGGAAACATAGATCACATCGTAGCCCTTTTCCAGCACGATGCCCGCAATGGCAAGGGCCGCGTGGGTCTTGCCAAGGCCCGCATTGCCAAACAGCATCAGGCTCTCGCTGTGGTGGTCAAACTCTTCCGCGTAGCTGCGCAGGTCTGCCAGCATATCGGCCATGTAAGGGCGGATGGCACCGCCCACCTTTTCATCGGCACGGTTCGGGTAATAGCGCAGCTCCATGGTGTCAAAGCTTGCAATGGACAGGCTGGACAGCGCCTCGATCTCCTTGCGGCGCAGCTGCTGCATCACCTTGTGCACGCACTCACAGGTGCGGCCATTCACGCTGCCGGTGTCCTGACATTTGGGGCAGACAAAGCGCGGCTCCAGTGCATCAGCGGGCCGTCCGCTTTGTGCCAGCAGGGCGGTCAGCTTCTGCTTTGCATCGGCAAGGGCGGCGGCAGCTTCGGTGCGGTCCTTGCCCGCAGCACCGGCCAGTGCGCAGCGGATGCCCCGCACCCGCACCTCTTCTTCTGCATGGCGCAGGGCGGGAATGGCGGCTTCGGCTTCGGCGCGGGCATCCTCGGCTCTGGCTCTGGCCACCTGCCGCCGGGCGGCCACGGTGCGCATGGCTTCCTGATACAGTTCGTTTTTGGTACGCATGGCTCCTCCTTATTCCGGTTTCTTTTTCAACGGACGGCGGCGGGCAGCGTTCTTGAGGAAATCGTTGCCGCTGGGGGCTTCACGGTCTACCCGGAGGTTCCGGCTTGCGCCTGCAGCAGCCACCGGGCTGCGCACATCGTGCACGGTGCGCAGGCCCTTGGCGTTCCATGTTTTGAGGATACTGTTCCAGTACCACAGGTCGCGCTTGGCCCCGGCCTGCACGGCAGCTTCCTGCACCATGGCATCGTCGTAGCCGTAAACCTCGTACCAGCGTGCAATGGCCTTGCGCCCGCCAAGGGTCAGCTCGCTTTCCGGGATGTTCAGAAGGCCGCTGACATACTGCTCGCGGCTCTGGCGCAGTGCCAGCAGTTTGAGGTGGGCATCGGCCTGCTCACCGGTCTCCACGCCCTCGGTGCGCCACACCTTCAGCTCATGCGCTACGGCGGCCATGGTGCTGCGGCCGGTGCTGGCAACATAGGCGGTGCACAGCATCACGGTCTCCGGCGCAAAGCCCTCCTGCATATAAAGGTTGACCAGCTTTTCCATCTCCCTGTGGGTCAGCGGACGGGCAAAGCCGGTCTGTGCGCAGTCGATCAGGCTGGAGATCATGGGGTCGGTGCGGCTGGCCGCAGCGATCTCGGCCCAGGTCATGGGTGCGGGGGCGCTGGGTTCCTCGCCCGGTGCAGCGTTCTCTTCATACCGCTCCAGCAGGCCAGCGCCTGCCCAGAAGGAGAGGGCGCTCTCGGCGCTGATGCGGCTGCGCAGCTTGAGGTCGGCACAGATCTTGTCCGGGTCGGTGATGCCGGTCGCCAGCACATACAGAGCCACGCGCACATTGTATTCTTCGGCGATGCCCAGTTTGGAAAACACCAGCTGCGGCACTGCAATGGTATCGCCCTTGAGTTCTTTTAAACGATAGATCATGTTTTATTCCTTCGGCTTGTCCGGCTCGGCTTCGGCGGCAGGCGGCTCCCACGGGTCACTGTCCATCATGCTGGGGCAGTTTTTCCAGCGGTCAGGATCGGCATTGAACGCGTCCTGCAAAAAAGCGGCTGTGGCCTCCCGGCCCTCGTCGGTGAGCGGAAACACCTTCTGCACCCGCAGGGCAGGGTCGGTCTTTTCAATGGTCCAGGGGTCCGGCCAGTAGTCCACGGTGAGGATGCTTTCCTCTTTTGTGGCACCCTCGCCGCCGTCCGGGTCCGGCACGGTGCGCTTGCCGGGGATCATCCGGTATCGCAGGCCGTATTCGTTGCCGCTGTAGGAATTTTTGCATTTGAAGTAATGCAGCAGGGGAACAAAGATCATGGCAGAGTCCTTTCGTATTTTGCAGGGAGCGGCTGTAAGCAAAAACGGCAAACCGATATTCCACGGTTTGCCGTTTGTTTTTGGAGCAGGGTACGGGACCCGAACCCGCCGCCTGCTGCTTGGGAAGCAGCCGCTCTACCGGATGAGCTAACCCTGCAAGTTGCTCATTTATTGTAGCAAAGTGGGACGGGATTGTCAAGGGCCGGAGAATGTCAGTTTTTCTGGGCATCGGTCAGGTCCAGCACCGGCGTGAAGGGGTCGAACACAAGGCCGGTGATGCCGTCCGCCACCAGCAGACGTCTGTTCTGGCCCAGCAGCGGCACCACGGCGCAGCCTTCCAGCAGTTGGCGTTCACAATCGGCCAGCAGGGCACAGCGGGCGCTGCCGGTCTGCTGGGCGCTCTCGGCCAGACGCTGAGAGTAGATGGGGTCGGACCAGCCGGTCAGGCCGCCGCCCTCGGCCGTGAACTGCTGCAGCATCTGGTATACGCTGCCGCCTTCGGCGCGGATGGGAGCCAGCGCAATGGTGTAACTGCCTGCTGCAAGGCGTTTGTCGAACTCCTCCTGCGGAACCTCTTCCACCGAGAAGAAAAGGGAGCAGTCCTTCTGCCATGCGCCGTTGATCTGCTCGGCCAGTTCGGTCAGGCCGGCTTCCTTCGGCAGCAGGATGGTCACGCCGGAAAAATCCGAGCTGGCCATGCCCTGCCGTGCATTCAGGTACAATGTACGGGGGTCGGTGATGGTGGGCAGCGGGTTCCTGGCAGACTTGCGGTAATCGATGCCGTCCACGGAAAGGCCGGTGGGCACAAGACCCTCGGCAGCGGTGTACAGACCGGAAGAGGGCACATCCACATTCTCCCGGGCGATGCCGGCAAGCGCCTGCCGCAGTTCCTGATCGGCAAACACAGAATCTTCGGCGCTGTTGAACAGCAGTGCCCAGGTGGTGTCGGAGTAATCCACCGACTGCAGCGAGGTATCCTCGCCGGTGTCGTCCAGCGCGGCGGAGCATTTTTCGTCTGCAATGAGCTGGGCGGCGCTCTTTCCGGTGCTGCCGGTGTTCTGCACCAGACGCAGGCTACCGATCATGGGGGAGGAGACATCCCGGTGCAGGAACAGGCCGCTGGCCGTCCAGTTGTAAAGATAGAAGCTGCCGCTGGAAAGGGTGGTCTTGGCGGTCAGACCGTAGGTGCCGCGGGTGCTCTCAAAAAATGCTTCATCGCAGGGCATGGCACCGGGTAGGGTGAGCTTGGCAAGGAAGTTGTCGTCCTTTTCACTCAGGCGGAACACCAGCGTCAGCGGGCCGGCGGCCGAAACGCCCAGCGTGCTGGCATCGGCTGTGCCAGCCAGCACGGCAGCACTGTTCTCAAGGGCGGCAAACTCCACGGCATAAGGGGAATTTGTCTGCGGCTGGAATATACGCCGAAATGCAAACACAAAGTCCTCGGCAGTGATGGTGTGATCCGTGGAAGCGCCCTTAACGGCCTTGTAGGTCAGGCCGTCCTTGATCTGGAAGGTGTAGGTCTTGCCATCGGAGGAGACCGTCCAGCTCTCGGACAGATCGGGCACGATCTCGCCATCCGCTTTTTTGCGGACAAGCCCGCTGTAAAGGTTCTCGCAGGCGATCACGTCCGGGGCAGCAGAAGCCACCTGCGGGTCGAGGTTTGCGGGAATGGTATCCACGAACCATGTAAAGCTTGGCGCACTGGAACTGCTGCCGCAGCCGGTGAGCGCAAGCAGGAACGCAGCAGCAAGCAATGCTGCGGTAATACGGAAGAACTGTTTCAAGGGGATGACCTCATTCTATGGTATTTGCGAAAAAAGGCTTTTTGTATACAAAAAGCACTCTGCTTCGACAAGTGTAGCAGAAACAGCGGCAAAATACAATTGCAGAATTGTGAATTTACCTTGCTTTTTGGGGCAAAAAGGGCGTTTTTCCGTTGCCAATTGCGGCTAAATGGACTATAATGGTACAGCGAAACATCTCTGCACCCGTTTTGAGGTGCGTTCTGAATACGATATTATGGAGGAGGAACTGTTTTTATGCAGAAGGATCAGCAGAAACTGATTGAACTCATCAAAGGCAAAAAAGTGGCCTTCATTGGTGCCGGTGTCAGCCACAAGACCCTGATCAAGGAGTTTGTGGAGATGGGTGCCCATGTGACCCTGTGCGACCAGAAAAAGAGCGTGGAGGACTTTGGCGATTACGCTGCAACCATCAAGGAGCTGGGCATCGACCTGAGTCTGGGCGAAAACTATCTGGATGGCTTCAAGGGTCAGGATATCATCATGCGCACCCCGGGCTTTGTGGGCTACTTTGAAAAGCCCCTGCAGGATGCCATGGCCGCAGGCACCATGGTCACCAGTGAGGTGGAGCTGTTCTTCGACTTCTGCCCCTGCGAGATCGTAGCCGTGACCGGCTCCGACGGCAAGACCACCACCACCACCCTGATCTCCAAGTTCTACGAGGCCGCAGGCCGCAAGGTGCATCTGGGCGGCAACATCGGCGCAGCTCTGCTGCCCATGCTGCCCGAGGTAGCTCCCGAGGATGTGGCTGTGGTGGAGCTTTCCAGCTTCCAGCTCATCAGCATGCATTCCAGCCCCAACATTGCCGTGGTGACCAATGTCACCCCCAACCATCTGGACCACCACAAGGACATGCAGGAGTACATTGATGCCAAGCGCAACATCCTGCTGTACCAGAAGCAGCCCTGCCGCGCTGTGCTGGGCTATGAGAACGAGATCAGCCGTTCCATGCAGTCCGACTGCAAGGGCAAGCAGGTGTGGTTCACCCGCCTGCACGATACCGACAACGGTGCCTTCCTGCGCAAGGAGGACAACATGCTCTGCATGGCCGAGGATGGCGTTGTGACCCCCTTCCTGGCCCAGAAGGACGTGAAGCTGCGCGGCCTGCACAACATTGAAAACCTGCTGGCCGCTGCCGCTGCCGTGTGGGGCGAGGTGCCCGTGGAAGCCATCCAGAAGGTGGGCAGCACCTTTACCGGTGTGGAGCACCGTATTGAGCCGGTGCGCACGCTGGACGGCGTGCTGTACTACAACGACTCCATCGGCACCAGCCCGACGCGCACCATTGCCGGTCTGCGCAGCTTTAACCAGAAGGTCATTCTGATCGCTGGCGGCTACGACAAGCACATTCCCTATGAGCCGCTGGCACCGGAAGTGGTGGCCCACGTGAAGAACCTTGTGCTGATGGGTGCCACCGGCCCCCGCATCGAAAAGGCTGTGCGCGAGGACCCGAACTTCAACGAAGCAGAGCTGCCCATCCAGCATGCCGACAACATGCAGCACGCTGTGGAGCTGGCCCGTGCCTGCGCAAAGCCCGGTGACATCATCATCCTGTCCCCGGCCAGCGCATCGTTTGATCTGTACCCCAACTTTGAGGTGCGCGGCCGCGAGTTCAAGAAGATCGTCAACGAGCTGAAGTGATCGCGCAGGTCAGCACAAAAGCCCACCGCGCCCGCTTTTTAAATGCCTGCCGGGGGAAATGGGTGCTGGGGGCGACCCTGCCGCTGGATCTTGCCCTTTTTAGCAAAAGCCAGCCGTGGCGATTCTACGCAGGACCTACACTGGCGCTGGAACTCAGCGGCAGTACCGCATGGGCAGCAGGGCACGCAAACCCGGAAGAGATGGCCAGCTTTCTGGCTTTCTGCGGGTGTGAGAGCATCATTTTAGACGAAAACGAATGCCCACCGCCTGCCGGGTGGTGCAAAGCTGAAACGCTGACTGTATTCGGCCTTGCACCCGGCAAGGCTCTGCCGCTGCCCGCTGCAGACGAGACGCTCTGGGCCGGACTGACCCTTGACAGAGAACCCTCTGCCATGGATGTGGCACGGGCGCTCTACCCGGCGGATACGGCAAAGCAGGAGGACTTTTACTCCGAGCTTTGCACAAAGCGCACCCGCGGCAAAGCCCTTGTGTGGGCGCTGCGGCAGGGGAGTGAAACGATCTGCACGGTAGGGGCCTATGCCCTTGCGAACAGGCAGGCCTACATGGCCTGCGGGCAGACAGCCCGGCCTTTGCGGGGCAAGGGCATCGGCGGGCGGCTCATTGTGCAGATGGCGAACGAGCTTGCCGCCAAGGGGGAGCACCCGGTGTTTCTCTGCAGCCCGGAGCGGGTGCACTTTTATACCCGGCTTGGCTTTGAAAAGCTTGCGGAGTATATTCGTTATGTGCCATCGTAGTTTGTCGGCTGACACGTCGGAAGTTTCTCTGAGGACCGTCCGCTGGGGTGGGACCCTGTTGCCCGCAGGGCAATAGGACGGGCGATGGAATGGCCCGAATCGTGTCCGAGGAGAAAGCTGCCGACGCGTCAATTCATGTAAGCTTTATCCCAAATCATAAATTAAGGAACCATTATAATGTCAATGCTGAACCACTTTTTCAATTACAAACCCGAAGTTCTGGCGCTGGACGAAAAGGCTATGGAGCTGTGCCAGCCCTACTTCCGCCATATGGAGGAGATCCGCGATTTTAACCAGCTCAAAATGCTGAAAGCCTTTGCGGATACCCAGATGTCCTCCACCGATATGCTGGGCACCACCGGCTACGGCCTGTGGGATACCGGCCGCGCAAAGCTGGAGCAGATCTTTGCCGAGGTGATGGGCGCAGAGGACGCCCTCGTGCGCAGCCAGTTCCAGAGCGGCACCCACACGCTGGCTGTGGCGCTGTTCGGCCTGCTGCGGGCAGGGGACACCCTGCTGGCTGCCACCGGCCGTCCCTACGATACGCTGGAAGGCGTGATCGGTCTGGACGGCAAGGGCAGGGGCACCGGCACCCTGATGGATTACGGCATCCGGTACGATGAAGCTCCGCTGAAAGCCGACTTCACCCCGGATTATGACCTGATCGCCCAAAAGGCCCCCGGTGCAAAGGTGTGCCACATCCAGCGCAGCCGCGGCTATCTGCAGCGCAATGCCTTTGATCTGGAAACGATCCGAAAAATTGCGGATACCGCCCGCGCCGCAAACCCGGACATCATTATTTTTGTGGATAACTGCTACGGCGAGTTCACCCAGACGCAGGAACCCTGTCAGATGGGCGCAGACCTTGTGGTGGGCAGCCTGATCAAGAACCCCGGCGGCGGCATCGCTCCCACCGGCGGCTACATTGCGGGCCGCAAAGACCTTGTGGAGCTGTGCGCTTACCGCCTGAATGCGCCCGGTCTCGGCAAAGATCTGGGCTGCACGCTGGAAACGCCCCGTGATATGTATCTGGGCTTCTACTATGCGCCCGGCGTGGTGTGCGAGGCCATCAAGACCGCCATTTACGCCCAGTGTATGCTGGAGCTGCTGGGCAAGAATCCAGTGCCGCGCTACTGCGACGACCACAACGACATCGTCACCTGCTTTGATGCAGGCACTGCAGATGCGCTCATCGGCTTCTGTCAGGGTATTCAGGCTGCAAGCCCCGTGGACAGCTATGCCGCCCCGGAACCTTCTCCGGAGCCGGGCTATACCGATGAGGTGGTCATGGCAAGCGGCAGCTTTACACAGGGCAGCACCATCGAGCTTTCCTGCGACGGCCCGCTGCGTGAGCCGTACACCTGCTACCTGCAGGGCGGTCTGAACTTTGCTGCCAGCCGTGCAGGCGTGCTGCTGGCCATCCAGAAGGCTTATTTTAAGGACTGAAAAGGGGAGAGCGCATGCCTGCTTTAAGTGACCGTGTGGGTACCTTCACGGATTCTGTCATCCGCCGCATGACCCGCATCAACAATCAGCATAACTCCATCAACCTTTCGCAGGGCTTCCCGGATTTTGACCCGCCGAAGCAGCTGCTGGACGCTCTGGCCGAAACAGCTTACAAAGGCCCGCACCAGTACGCTGTGACCTTTGGCGCGCAAAACTTCCGCGAGGCGCTGGCAAAAAAGACCAGCCCTGCCCTGCACCACGAAGTAGACCCCAACACCGAGATCTGCGTGACCTGCGGCGGCACTGAGGCCATGATGGCAGCCATGATGACCATCTGCAACCCCGGCGACAAGGTGATGATTTTCTCACCGTTCTACGAGAACTACGGTGCCGATGCCATTCTTTCGGGCGCGGAACCCATCTATATCCCGCTGGTGCCGCCCACCTATGAGTTTGACATCAGCCTGATCGAAAAGGGCTTTGCCGAGGGTGCCAAGGCGCTGATCCTGTGCAACCCCTCCAATCCCTGCGGCAAGGTGTTCCGCCGCGACGAGCTGGAAGCCATTGCAAAGCTGGCCATCCAGTACGATGCCTTTGTGGTGACGGATGAGGTGTACGAGCATATCATCTATGCGCCGGCAGAGCATATCTGCATGGCAAGCCTGCCCGGCATGTTTGAGCACACCATCACCTGCAACTCGCTCTCCAAGACTTACTCCATCACGGGCTGGCGTCTGGGCTATCTGATCGGACCCGCAGAGGTCATTGAGGGCGCGCGCAAGGTGCACGACTTCCTCACTGTGGGTGCGGCTGCACCCCTGCAGGAGGCCGCTGTGGCCGGTTTGGAGATGCCCGCCAGCTATTACGAAGAGCTGCAGGCCTTTTACACCGAAAAGCGTGATCATTTTCTGGCCGGACTGGACCGTGTGGGGCTGAAGCACAATGTTCCGCAGGGCACCTATTTTGTGATGATCGATATTTCCGATTTTCTGGCGCTGCCTCAGTTCAAGGGCTGGACCGACCTGCAGTTCTGTGAGTGGATGATCCGGGAAGTGGGCGTGGCCGCTGTGCCTGGCTCCAGCTTCTTCCGGGAGCCGGTGAATCATCTGATCCGGATGCACTTTGCCCGCGGCACCGATGTGCTGGACGAAGCCGTCCGCCGGCTGGAAAAGCTGCAGGATTTACTGAAATAAAAGCAAAACAAAAACAACAGCGCCGCAGGAAGTTTCCTGCGGCGCTGTCTCTTTCCCGATACTCTATACACGATTCATCACACGGCGTGGCGCTGCACGGTGGGCATTGGCTCCACAAGAGCGGGATGCATCCCCTCGCGGTAGTCCAGATCGCCCTGATCCATACCGCGCAGCAAGACCTCGGCGGTGGCAATGTTGGTGGCAATGGGTACGCTGTGCATATCGCACAGGCGGAGCAGATTCTGCTCGGTGATGCTGGCGGCATCCGCTTTCAGCGGGTCACGGAAGAACAACACCAGATCCACTTCGTCGCACGCAATGCGGGAAGTGATCTGCTGCACACCGCCCAAGCGCCCGGAGAGATAACAGTGCACGGGCAGGCCGGTAGTCTGCGCCAGCATCCGTCCGGTGGTGCCGGTAGCAATGACTGTGTTTTTGGACAAAATGGCGCTGTAAGCAGTGCAGAACTGCAGTGCAAGCTCTTTGCGGGAATCGTGTGCAAGAATGGCGATCGTCATATTGCTCTCTCCTTTGTTCCAAGTATAGTGTTGTGTGTGACGAACAACTTTCTCATTGGAAAGTGAAATGAAGTGAAATCGTTATCAAGTTTTCCAATATAGTTTTACCGCATCGAAACAGGGGCTGTCAAGGGGGTTCTTGTACTTTTTACAAAACAAAATGGAGAAAGTAAGACTATATCTTTGTGAGAATTGGAGAAAACTGGGATACAATCATCTATATCAGTGAGCGAACAGGAAAGGCAGATTGAAAACATAATTCAGCTTTTGTCTTTACTGAAAGAACATTTCATGGGAATAAAACAAAAATACAGGCTGGCGCAAATCGCACCAGCCTGTTTCGGAAAAAGCTTTTCAGTTTCGTTTCTAAATTATGAATATTATGGAGAAAACGCTCACTCCCGATTTCCGCACTGGAAAGGTAGGTTCAGCGGGCTTTAGCGGATCTGACCATTGCCGTGGATGATATACTTGTAGCTGCACAGCTCGGCCAGTCCCATGGGGCCGCGGGCGTGGAGTTTCTGGGTGGAAATGCCCATTTCGCACCCAAGGCCGAATTCACCGCCATCCGTAAAGCGAGTGGAACAGTTCACGTACACGGCGGCGCTGTCCACTGCGGCAGTGAACAGGTCGGCATGGGCCTGTGTCTGGGTCAGGATGGCCTCGCTGTGGCCGGTGGAGTGCTCAGCAATATGCCCGATGGCCTCCTCTACGCTGTCCACGACCTTGACCGCGAGGATGTAGTCCAGAAATTCGGTGTCAAAGTCCTTTTCTCCGGCAGGGGTGCCGGAGATGATGGCGGCTGCGCGCTTATCCAGCCGCAGCTCCACCGGGTGCAGGCCCTTTGCCGCGCGGTCCGGGCCAAGCCGCTGGGCCAGACGGGGCAGAAACTGCCCGGCAATGGAAGAGTGCACAAGGCACACTTCCTCGGCGTTGCACACGCTGGGGCGGCTGGCCTTGGCGTTCTCGATGATGTCCAGAGCTTTGTCCAGATCGGCGGTGTCGTCTACGTACACATGGCAGATGCCGGTGCCGGTCTGGATGCAGGGGACCTTGGCGTTCTGAACGCAGGCACGGATCAGCCCGGCACCGCCGCGCGGGATCAGCAGATCCACATAGCCTACAGCGGTCATCAGAGCATTGGCAGAAGCGTGGGTGGTATCCTCGATCAGGCAGACCGCTGTCTCGGGCAGACCGGCCTTTTTCAGGCCCTGCCGCAGGGCTGCGACGATGGCGTTGGCACTGCGCCAGGCCTCCTTGCCGCAGCGCAGGATACAGGCATTGCCGCTCTTGATGGCAAGGGCAGCGGCATCGCTGGTCACATTGGGGCGGCTCTCGTAGATAATGGCGATCACGCCCATGGGCACAGCCGTCTTTTCAATGACAAGCCCGTTGGGGCGCTCCACCCGGTTCAGCACCCGGCCCACCGGGTCGGGCAGAGCGGCAACCTCGCGGATGCCCTGCGCCATGGCTTCAATGCGCGGTGCGGTCAGGGCCAAACGATCCAGCATCACATCGCTGATGTGCCCCTTGGCCGCAGCCATGTCCTCAGCGTTGGCGGCAAGGATGGCCGCCTGATCGTCTGCGCTGCACAGCGCATCTGCCATGCCCAGCAGGGCCGCGTTGCGGGCGGTGTTATCGGCCAGCGCAAGGGCACTTTTGGCGCTGCGGGCGGCTTCCAAAATTTCCTGTGTGGTCATGTGTTCAATCCTCCTTGCGGGCCGCAAAGCGGGTGCCTGCGGATCTGCCTGCGGCAATGTCGTACAAAAGCTCCGGGTGTGCGCCGTTGGCAATGACCATATCGGCACCGCTGCCCGTTACCATGCGGGCAGCGCGCAGCTTGGTGGCCATGCCGCCGGTGCCAAGGGCCGAACCGGCACCATCGGCCAGAGCCATCACCTCGGGGGTGATCTCCTCTACCAGCGGGATGAGCTTTGCATCCGTGTGGGTGTGGGGATTGGCGGTGTACAGGCCGTCGATGTCACTCAGCAGCACCAGCATGTCAGCCTTGGCGCAGCAGGCCACGATGGCCGCCAGCGTGTCGTTGTCGCCAATGGAGGTGATCTCATCGGTGGCAACGGTGTCGTTTTCGTTGATGATGGGCAGGGCACCCAGCTCCAGCAGGCGGGACAGGGTGTTCTGAAAGTTCACGCGGCGTTCGGTGTGCTCCACGTCCACGCCGGTGAGCAGGATCTGCGCCACGGTGTGATTGTAGGCGTTGAACAGCCGGTCGTAGGTGTACATCAGCTCACACTGGCCCACAGCGGCGCAGGCCTGCTTGGTGGTGGTGTCCTTTGGGCGGGTTGGCAGTGAGAGCTTGCCCACGCCCATGCCAATGGCACCGGAGGACACCAGAATGACCTCATGGCCCTCGTTTTTCAGGTCGCTGAGCACCTTGACCAGCTGTTCCGTGTGGCGGATGTTCAGCCGTCCGGTGGCGTATGCCAGAGTAGAAGTGCCTACTTTTACAACGATGCGCATGATATCCTTAACCCTTTCCCATTTCCTTTGTCTTATTGTACGAGGCGATCACGGCATCCATCACCGCACCGCGCAAGCCGTGCTCTTCCAGCACGCGCACGCCCTGAATGGTGCTGCCGCCGGGGCTGCACACAGCATCCTTGAGTTCGCCGGGATGCTTTCCGCTTTCCAGCACCAGCTTTGCGCTGCCCAGAACCATCTGCGCGGCATATTCCTGCGCTTTGGCGCGGGGCAGGCCGCAGGCCACGCCGCCATCAGCCAGAGCCTCAATAAACTGGTACACCCATGCCGGGCCGCAGCCGGAAACGCAGCTGGCGGCATCGATCAGACTTTCCGGCACGGCATCCAGACGGCCCGCAGGAGCCATGATCCTGAGGAAGGCTTCTTCTTCCTCAGCGGTGACATTGCTGGAACAGTACTGGATCATACCCTCGCCCACCGAAGCCGGGGTGTTAGGCATGATGCGGATCACAGGAAAGTCCTCACCGGCCATCTCCTGAATACGGGCGATCGAAAGGCCCGCTGCCATGCTGCACAGCACAAAACGGCTGGGGCGCTCGTCAAAGGTGAACTTGAGCGGCTGGAGCAGAGCTTCCATCATCTGGGGCTTTACCGCCAGAAAGATCAGGTCGCAGTCACCGGCCACCTCGGCATTGGTGGCTGTTTTGCAGCCCAGTTCTTTGGCCAGTGCCTGTGCCTTGGCCACAGTGCGGTTTGCCAGAAAAACTTTCTTAGGGTCAACAGCTTTGCAAACGGCACGGGCGATGGCTCCACCCATGTTGCCGCAGCCCAGAAAACCAATGGTATCCATCATAGTTTGTACCCTCCCTCAAAACGGCACTTCAATCACAGCCGTCTGATCCCATTCTAAGCGCAGAGGAATATAAAATCAAGGGCCTTTTCCGCTTTTTTGCCGGAAGAAGCCGCTTTTGCAGGCATTGCACACCGCCGGAACGGGCTTTTAGAGGCAGAAAAACGGCTTTTGAAGTGAGAAACTGCCGGAGTGAAAACGCAGGAAGTTATTCTTTGTTTACAAAATGGACAGAATCAATGCTTGCAATCGGAACGACTTTTGCGGTATTATAATGTACGAAGCTGCCAATCGCCGTACGCAGCAGGAAAAATTTCTACGGTCGGGAAAGGAAGGTTTTTGTGTCACAAACAACGAAGCGGGCACTGGAAGCATCGCTGAAAAAGTTGCTGCTGGAAAAGCCCCTCAATAAAATCACAATCAACGATATCACCGAGGACTGCGGCGTGAACCGCATGACCTTCTACTACCACTTTAAGGATATTTACGATCTGGTGGACTGGATCCTGATGGAAGATGCGGCCAAGACGATGGAAGGCCGCCAGAGCTTTGATACATGGACCGAAGCATTTCTGGACATCCTGCACCAGATCCGGGATAACAAAGCACTGGTACTGAACGTATACCGCTCTGTGGGTCGTGAACAGGTGGAGCAGTATCTGTACAAACTTCTGGACTCCATGCTGAAGGAATTTGCGGATCGCGAATGCCGCGACATCACCGTGCAGGACGATGACAAGCAGTTTGTGGTGGATTTTTACAAATATGCGCTGGTGGGCGTGGTGCTGGAATGGATCCGCCGGGATATGAAGACCGAGCCCGCTGTGATGGTAGAACGTATGGGACGGATGCTGCAGGGCGATCTGCGCCGCGCGTTATGCCGCCTTGCCAGCAATAAGATCCATCTGGAACAGGACGGTTGAACCGGAAGAACGACAAAATTTTATCATAATCTGCGCCGTGATGGGTTTTCTATCACGGCGCTTTTTCTGTTTATGGCAACTTGTGGGATAGAGTGGTAGAGTAATGGCATAGAAATAGAAAAAGAGATTTCCGAAAAATACCGTTTGGAGGAAAAGGATAATGAATACTTCTGTTGAGAGCCTGACTCATAAAATGCAGCGTGCTGCCGTTGGTAAAATGGTGGACGTGGTGCTTTCTCATGCCGATAAAGATCGTCAGAAAACCGTGGGACAGCTGGTGGATGTTGCAAAGCAGTTCTATGGCAGTTCGTTCAGCGCTGAAGCCTACGAACACGCCAGACAGACCCTGACCGACCCCGACAGCAAGTGGTCCAAGCTCATCAACTGTGTGCTGGATCAGACCGACCCCAACGTGGCCCGCACCATGGCGCTGAATCTGGGCTACGAGGCTTTCTTCCGCGGCACCAAGACCATCCGCGAGAACCGCGTGAAGTATCAGTGCAACATCCCCTGGCTGATCCTGTTCGACCCCACTTCCGCCTGCAACATGCATTGCGTGGGCTGCTGGGCTGGCGAGTATGGCAACAAGAACAACCTCAGCTTTGAGGATATGGACAAGATCGTTACCGAGGGCAAGGAGCTGGGCGTGTACCTGTACATGCTGACCGGCGGCGAGCCGCTGGTGCGTAAGGCTGATATCCTGAAGCTGGCCGAGAAGCACAACGATGTGCAGTTTGCCATCTACACCAACTCCACCCTCATCGATGAGCCGTTCTGCAAAGAGGTGGTGCGTCTGGGCAACATTGCCTTCATGCTGTCCATCGAGGGCACCCCGGAGACCAACGATGCCCGCCGCGGTGAGGGGCACTATGCCGCTGTTATGCATGCTATGGATCTGCTCAAGGAGCACGGCATCGTGTTCGGCACGTCCATCTGCTACACCCGCGATAACATCGAAGCTGTTACCAACGATGAGTTCATGCGTTTCCTGTGCGAGAAGGGTGCACACTTCGGCTTCTACTTCCACTACATGCCCGTGGGCAACGAGGCAGCACCGGAACTGATGCCTACCCCGGAGCAGCGCAAATATATGATCGACCGCATCCGCTATCTGCGCTCGGAAGAGTGCGATATCCCGTTCTACCCCATGGATTTCCAGAACGATGGCGAGTTCGTGGGCGGCTGCATTGCCGGCGGACGCAACTACTTCCACATCAACTCTGCCGGTGACGCAGAGCCGTGCGTGTTCATCCACTACTCCAATGCCAATATCCACGACCAGAGCATTCTGGAAATTCTGCACAGCCCGCTGTTCATGGCTTATCACAACGGCCAGCCCTTCAACAAGAACCATCTGCGTCCCTGCCCGATGCTGGAAAACCCCGAACTGCTGCAGAAGATGGTGCACGAGACCGGTGCCCACAGCACCGACCTGCAGTCGCCGGAGAGCGTGGAGCACCTGTGCGAGAAGTGCAAGAACTATGCGGCCAACTGGCAGCCCACGGCGGACGAGATCTGGTCCCACACCAAGATCCGCGAGAGCCGCTACGAGAACTACAAGGACTGGAAGCCCTCGCAGCCCATTGAAAAGTAACGAAGGCAGACATCATAATGCAAACAAAGCCCAGACGTTCCATTGAAGTGCGCTCCGTCAAGTAGACAGAGAAATAATATAAGTTTTTGTTCGCCGTTTCCACAAGGAAACGGCGAATTTTTTGTGCAAAAGTGATGGTTCTTTCTTGATATAAAAATACCCCCAGAGTACGCAGAGTTTTTGTTTTACTCTGTCTACTCTAGGGGGAGCATATCACACTCAGAGAGGGTCTTACTGTTTCATGAAAGAGTGGTTTTGAAAATTACCAGAACCAGTAGCGCTTTTTCAGCACAACATATGCAATGCCGATCAGAACCACTACAACACCACCGGCAATGAAGAAGGTCCAGTTGATATTGGCAAATTTCAGGTTCTGGTTGGTCAGCAGATAACGGCCTGCAGTATCGGCAGTGATGATGCCGTCGGTGTAGCTGTTCAGATACTGCCACTTGTTGGAGACGGTGTTGTACAGATACAGGCGGGTATAGGTGCTCACATCCAGATCGATGCGCACCGAGCAGGGAAGAGCCTTGCCCTTGTCCAGCTCAAACTCGATGCCCTGATCGGACTCAGTCAGGATGAGCATGGTGTCCAGCTCACTGGTGGTGCTCTTGACACCGCTGCCTGCAATCTGCATGGTGTAGCCATCGCCCACCACGCACAGGGTCTTGCCGGTGGTACGCAGCGCATTGAGGATATCACCGGTCACGGTAGGCACCTCGGCCTGTGTGAAAACGATCTCGTTGTCCTCACTGTCCTGAATGGCCTGCACAACGGGATCGATCTCGATGGGAGTATCGTTATCCGATTCGGTGGAGCTGCTGTCCGAAGAATTATCGGAAGAAGATGCAGCCGAACGGTTGACGATGACCGTGACCATGGCGGATGCAGTGCCGTTGGAAACGGTAATGGAAGTAGCGCCGGTGCCCACAGCCGTGATCACGCCGCTGGGGCTGACCGTGGCAATGTTGCTGTTGGCGGACTTATAGGTGAACTTCTGGGAAGCGGAAGAAGGCTTGACACTGGCGGTCAGGGTGCGGGTGGCACCGGGCTTGAGCACAACGTAGGAAGGATTCACCGTGACGACCTGACCGCTGTTGGAAGAACCAGTGCTGGCGGTGCCAGTGCTGGAGTTGGGAATACTCATGACCGTGACATTGGTGGTAGCAGTCACCGAACCGCAGGTAGCGGTAATGGTGGCGGTGCCGGGGGCAATGCCGGTAACACGGCCGAAATTGTTCACCGTGGCGACCTTCTCATTGGAAGAGGTCAGGGCGACGGTGGCATAGTTGGAAGCCGAAGTAGGCCGCACCTGCAGCTGTGCCGAGACCGAGTTGCCAACATAGATGGTGTTGGAGGAAAGGGAAAGGTCCATCTCGGTAACGATCATGGAAGAATCCATGGAGACAACGATGGTGTAGGCACAGATCTGGTTGCCTGCGGCAGCGGTGATGCGGGTGGTGCCTACGCCCACAGCCTGCACGACACCGGAGTTGCTCACGGTCAGAATGGAAGTATCGTCCGAGATAAAGACAACCGAGTCGGTAGAGTTGCGCGGACGCACCACAGGAGACAGCTGCTGAGAGGAACCCAGCAGCATGTTGGCGGTATAGCTGCCGGCCTCAATGCTTTCGGCAGGCACGTCCTGATCCCACGGCATGGCAACGCCGCTCAGGGCAAGGCCGGAGACAGGGCTTGCTGCGGCCGCAGACACAGCTGTGCCGCAGGCCAGCAGGCAGAGCGCTGCCGCACAGACGGCCAGTTTTTTTGCGGTTGATTTCATAGTAAGTGTACCTCTTTGGGTGATATAACGGCGGCTGGCAGTCAGCACAGCTCCGGTTTAGCGGAACAGAACGCCCAGGGCTTCCATTGCGTACTCGAAATAGGTGACCTGATCGTACTCCACGCGGGCAGTAACGCTCATGCCGTTGGAAAGATCCACCTTGTCGCCGCTGCGGCTCACCACATAAGTGGCATCGGGCTTAATGGTCATCTTATAGTAGGAAGCGTTGGAGCTGGCCGTCACGTCACTGTCAATGGCCGTTACAGTGCCGGTCAGGGTGCCATAGGAATACTCCGAAAGGCCGGTAATGGCGATCTTGCACGGGTCACCCACATGAAGCAGCGGGCGGTCGTTCACGGTGACCATGGCAACGATCTCCAGATCGTCGTTCTCGCTGGCAACAGTGGCCAGCGGGGAGCCTGCGCTCAGCACCATGCCCTCTTTGTAAGGAGTATCCATGTGGATCACACCGGAGGTGGGGGCGTAGATGTAGTAATCGTTGGCACCGGTGTTCAAGGCATCGAGCTGAGCCTGAACGTTGTCCACGTTGCTCTGTGCGCTGGTAATGCTCTGGGAGATGGACTGCATGGTGGAGTAGTACAGAGCTTCTACTTCGCTCTGGCTCTGCTCCATCATGGTCTTGATCTGAGCATCGGAGTAACCGGCAGCCTGATAGGCCGTGGCATCAAAGGTCTTCTGAGAGACCTGGCTCTTGTAGGTCTCGTACTGATAGTAGTAGGGCTGATCTTCGGGGTTTGTCTCGCTGAAGTAGTTGGTATCATCCTGCACGCACTGCAGCAGTTTGTTGTACTGGTCCAGCTGGGTCTGGTAGATCTTGAGCTGGCTTTCCAGGTTATCCTGCTGCATGTCGATATCCGTGCTCTTGATGTGGGCCACGAGGTCGCCCTCGTTCACATAGCTGCCCTCCGAAATATACATCTCGGTAATGGAGCCGGAATAACTGGACATGATATAGGTTTTATTGCTGGCCTGAACGGTGCCTGCGTTCTGGCTGACATAAATGCGGTTGGTATGGGTGCTCCACACCACCAGAAACAGCATGAAGATGCCCACCAGAATGACAAAAGCGTAGCCATAAGGCGGCAGCTTTTTTTCCATCATGATGCGGCGGTCCTGCAGATCCGAAAGGTTCTGAACTTTAATCGTCATAATTACTTGGTCTCCATAAAGACATCGACCACGGCATCATCCTCGTCCTGATTGACATAGATGGTATAGGAGGTGCCGGTCAGTTTCTGCTCATTCTCAAAAGCGTGGACCTGCAGCTTGTAGGAAGCCAGCTGGCTTTCGGGCATGGGGCCGGTGTAGTGGGCATACAGGCAGTTCTTCACGCGCAGAACAGCATCCATATGGTAGTCCTGCTCCATCTGGCCGATGAACTGGGTAGCCTGCTGCATCATGTACAGGTGCATCTGACGATCCTCACCAACCACCATGGCCTGCACAATGGGGCCAATGGGCTGTGCGTTGTTGCTCTTGATAAAGTTGTGCATCTGGGTCAGCACCACGGGCAGACTGGCCATCTCTTCCGGATGGATCTCACGGGAGAGCACATTGGTGAGCTTCAGGGTCTTGTTCTCGGCTACTTTGATCTCTTTCATGTTGAATACCTCGGTTCCTTTTCAGATTTACCTCAGAAGAGGCAGTAATAGGCAATCGAGAAAGGGGAGAAAACCGCTGCAGAGAGCAGCTTCCTCTCCGCTCCCGATCGCCTACTACTTATAAAAGTAATAGGGATCTTGCAAATAAAATGTGCCCGGAGGCATTTTGCCTCCGGGCACACCATAGTGAGGCATAGTTACCTGAGCAGGCGGGGCCTGTTCAGGATAACACCATCTACTTCTACTAAACAGAAAGTCTTTCTAGCTCTTTTTATCTGACACAGCAAAACTATGTCAAATCAAGCTATCCATCATGAATGACTCCCTTTCATATGTAACCGGGTACGCACCCGGCTGCAACACATCAATAGGTGATCGACTCACCGTCGTCATCCTCTTCCACCACGGCCTGCATGACAGACTGCTTGGGCTCTGCCTTTTTGCTGCGGTAGATACCCTGCTGCATGTTCCACAGCTCGTAGTACTTGCCTTCCTTGGCAAGCAGCTCATCGTGCGTGCCGCGTTCCACGATCTTGCCGTGATCCATCACAAGGATCAGATCACAGTCACGAACAGTGGACAGGCGGTGAGCTACGATCAGCATGGAACGATCTGCAAGCTGATCGTAGATCATGTTGAAGATCAAATTTTCCGTAGCAAAGTCCAGATTACTGGTGGATTCATCCAGAATGTAGAGGTTGGAATCTTTCAGGAAAGCGCGTGCCAGCGCAATGCGCTGCTTTTCACCGCCGGACAGGCCGTTGCCCGCTTCTTCCAGATAGGTGTTATACTGCAGGGGCAGATGACGGATAAAGTCGTGAGCATCTGCCTTCTTGGCAGCTTCCTTAACTTCGTCCATCGTAGCGTCCATACGGGAAACACGGATGTTATCATAAATGGTCTTGCTGAACAGCTCAACGTTCTGCGGCACATAAGAAATTGCGCGGCGGACAGAATCATTGGTGTATTCAGCCAGATTCACACCGTTCAAGTCGATCTCGCCATCTTCCGGCTCATAATACTTGAGCAGAAGCTTGGTGATCGTGGATTTGCCGCTGCCGCTGCTGCCCACCAGCGCGACCTTTTTACCGGCCGGAATGGTAAAGCTGATGTGATCCAGTGCAGGGGCACGGTTGCCATAACGGAAAGTGACATCCTTGAACTCGATATCGCCCTCCACCTTGTCCAGATCGGTGCGGTCTTCGTCGCCGACCGTCTCGGAGGGATAATCCATGATCTCGCCCAGACGCTTCATGGAAATGCTGGCCTCCTGAATCTGCATCTGCAGACCGATCAGGTTGCTCAGCGGGGAAGTAAAGTAAGAGGACAGCGTGCTGAAGGCCATGAATCCACCCAGTGTCATCTCACCTTTCAGAACCTGACTGATACCCACATAGGTGGTCAGCATGCTGAAACCGGTGGAAATGAAGGAGGAAATCAGGCCCTGCGTGGTGCTGATCTTGCTGGAGCGCAGGCTGATCTTCAGGCTCTTGATGTACTCACGCTCGAGGTTCTCCATTTCGGTATCCTCGTTGGCGTTGCACTTGACCGTCTCAATGCCGCGCAGGCTTTCGATCATCTGGCTGTTCAGTGCAGCGGACTGCACCATGGTCTCTTCGTTGATCTTTTTGTAAGGCTGCTTGTAGATCAGCACCAGCAGAATGCTGACCAGAGCCATGAACAGCGAGATCGAGAAGAGCATCGCATTCATGCGGAACAGGATGATACCGGTGATAATGGCCATCGAGATATCCATGATCAGGCTCAGCGCAATGCTGGTAAAGATGGATTTGATGGTGTTTGCATCCGAATAACGGGTGGTGATATCACCAGTCTTGCGGGTGGCAAAGAACTTCATGGGCAGACGGAAGATATGCCCGAAGTAACCCAGCATCAGCGGAATATCGATCTTGATGGATAGGTGGATCAGAACCCACTGCCGGACAAAGCCCACCAGCGTATTGGTGATGCTGACCATGCTGAACACAAGGATCAGCGTGACCAGCAGATTGTCTAGGCCATATGGCAAGACCTCGTCCATCAGGATCTTGTTGAACATGGAGGAGGCAATGCCCAGGATCGTAACGATCAGAGAACTCAGGATCGCATAGGCAAAGAGCTTTTTCTGGGGCAGCAACAGGTCAACGTAACGCTTGAACATGCCGCCCTTTTCGATCTTACCGCCCTTGAACTCCGAGGTGGGGTTCATCAGCAGCAGAACACCGGTAAAGTTCTTGTAGAACTCATCCAGAGAGATCTTTTTCAGCTCGCTGCCGGGGTCGCCGATCACGACATAATCCTTGCACTTGTGTTTTTTGCCGTTCTTCTCATCTTCCTTGGCGGCTTCGGCTTCTTTCAGCATGTGCCGACGACGCTCACCGTCATCTTTGATGGTGGTCTTTTTAAAGACAACCACAAAGTGGGCCAGACCCTGATCGGTGATGACCTGCGCAATGCAGGGCAGCGAGAAATCGCTGAGGAAATTTTCACGGTCTACGCGAACCGCTGCAGTGGTGAAACCCAACTCATTAGCGGCTTTCTGCAAACCAACAAGGTTCGTGCCTTTCAGGTCGGTACCCATCATATCGCGCAGGCGGGTGATGGTAACTTCCTTTTTGTAATGGAGGCACACCATTGCGAGGCAGGCAGCCGCACAGTCAGTAGTGTCGTGCTGCCGGACATAGGTATAACGCATAGATGCTTCCTTTGATCATATACAAATTTATTCAAACAGCGGCAGGCGTTTTGAAGAAGCGGCCTGCCGCAGATCTGACAACGTGAAAAGAGCCGGAGCCTGAAACAACAGCACAGAGACCGGTGCTTTGTCCTGTCCTGCGGAGAACCATGACAAAACACCGGTCGGCTGCTATCAAAAGAAGGGAGCACCTACCCTTTGATCTGTGTGCCGGACTTTGGAAAAACAGATACAAATTCCCAAAGCTTATAAGCAGTATACCACAATGTGACATCTTCTTCAAGTAGTCAAATTTTAAGAAATCATTATGCTTGATGCTTTTTTCGCATGGATGCTGTGTTTTTGGGACAGAGAAGCCCAAAAAACAGAGGAGAAACACGACTGCATGGCTGTACAGAAAAAGGGTGTAGTATGGGACAAACAAAAAAGGCAATGTTCTGTGGAACATTGCCTTTTCTTCTGGCGCCTCTTGCCTGACTCGAACAGGCGACACCCTGATTAACAGTCAGGTGCTCTAACCGACTGAGCTAAAGAGGCAAATCACATTTGTGACTGCGAGAGATATTATACCGCATAAGAATGCCTTTTGCAAGCCTTTTTTTAAAAAATGAATCATTTTTGGCAAAATAAAACCGTCCTGCAGTGTTTTGAAACGCTGCAGGACGGTAAAGTACATATTATAAAAGAAGGAAAGGCTTATTTCAGCTTGCTCTTGGCCTTCATGCGCTGCTCGTGGTTCAGGATCTGCTTGCGGATGCGCAGATTTTCAGGAGTGACCTCCAGCAGCTCGTCCTGTGCAAGGAATTCCAGGCAGCCTTCCAGGCTGAGCTTGCTAATGGGGATCAGGCGCAGAGCATCATCGGAGCCGGATGCACGGGTGTTGGTCAGGTGCTTGGTCTTGCAGACGTTGACATCCACATCCTCGCCGGAAGCGGTGTAGCCAATGACCATGCCTTCGTAGACCTTTTCACCAGCGCCCACCAGAAGGGTGCCGCGCTGCTGAGCATTGAACAGACCGTAGGTGACAGCCTCGCCGGTCTCAAAGCTGACCAGAGAACCGGTGGAGCGGTTGGCAATCATGCCAGCCCAGACATCGTAACCGTCGAAGATCTGGTTGATGATGCCTTCGCCATGGGTATCGGTCAGGAACTGGTTGCGGTAGCCGAACAGGCCGCGGCTGGGCATACGGAACTCCAGACGCACACGGTCGGTGCCCAGAGATTCCATCTGCTGCAGGATAGCCTTGCGCTGGCCCAGACCGGTCATGACAGCGCCCTGATACTGGGTGGGCACATCGATGACGACATGCTCCATAGGCTCATAGGTCTTGCCGTCGATGACCTTGGTCAGGACGTGCGGGGGAGAGACCTGCAGCTCATAACCTTCACGGCGCATGGTCTCAATCAGGATGGACAGGTGCATCTCACCACGGCCCATAACGCGGAAGGAATCGGTAGTGGCGGAATCCTCCACCTTCAGAGCAACGTCCTTCAGCAGCTCCTTCTGCAGACGGTCACGGATCTGACGGCTGGTAACATACTTACCCTCGCGGCCGGCCAGCGGGCTGTCATTGACGGAGAAGGTCATTTCAACGGTAGGATCGTTGATCTTCACGAAGGGCAGCGGCTCCACATTGGAGGGGCTGCACAGGGTATTGCCGATGGTCACATCGGGCAGGCCGGAGAATGCCACGATATCGCCGGCGGTGATGTTATCGCACGGCTGACGGCCATTGGCCTGGAAGTCGTACAGCTTGGTCAGACGGCCGCGCATCTTCAGATCCTGATTGTGCCAGTCACAGACGACAACTTCCTCGCCCACCTTGGCAACGCCGTTCTGGATGCGGCCAATGCCGATGCGGCCCACAAAGTCGTTGTAGTCCACAGAGGACACCAGCATCTGGAAGGGAGCCTCGGGGTCGCCCTCAGGCGGCTTGATGGTGCTCAGCAGAGTATCGAACAGGGGGATCAGGTCGGTGCCGGGCACATCCGGGTCCAGGCTTGCGGTGCCATCACGGCCGCAGCAGAACAGCATGGGGCAGTCCAGCTGCTCATCGGTAGCGCCCAGATCCATCAGCAGGTACAGAACTTCGTCGATGACTTCCTTGATGCGGGCATCGGGGCGGTCGATCTTGTTGATGGCCACCACCAGACTCAGGTTCTGCTGCAGAGCCTTCTGCAACACAAAACGGGTCTGGGGCATGCAGCCCTCGGCGGCATCCACCAGCAGCAGAACGCCGTTGACCATCTTCAGCACGCGCTCCACCTCGCCGCCAAAGTCGGCATGGCCCGGAGTATCGACAATATTGATCTTGACACCCTTGTAGGTGCAGGAGCAGTTCTTGGCCAGAATGGTAATGCCACGCTCACGCTCGATATCGCCGCTGTCCATGACGCGCTCAGCCACGACCTGATTATCGCGGAATGCGCCGCTCTGACGCAGCATTGCGTCCACCAGGGTGGTCTTGCCGTGGTCAACGTGAGCGATAATGGCAACGTTGCGCAAATCGTTACGAACCATAAAATTCAACCTCTCTATTATTAAAACTCATAAAATACGAACGAACGTCATACAAGTTTAAGTTTATAACAGAAAGGGGTGGTTTGTCAAGATTGTATAAAAAATTTTTCAACCTTTCGGCAAAATGCCTGAGAAAAGCCATGCGATTTGTGCGGCGTGTACCTTTAGAATATGCTATACTAAGGGTACAGAAGAAATAAAGCCGGAGGTGTTTTTATGAAGATCACATTTCTGGGCGCGAACCATGAGGTCACCGGCAGCTGCACTTTGATCGAAGCGGCTGGGCAGCGCTTTTTGATCGACTGCGGCATGGAGCAGGGGAAGGACGTATACGAGAACCAGCCCATCCCGGTGGCACCCGGCGAGATCGACTGGGTGCTGGCCACCCATGCACACATCGACCATACCGGTATGCTGCCGCTGCTGGTGCGCAACGGCTTCCGCGGCAAGATCTATGCCACGAACCCCACGGTGGAGCTGTGCGGCATCATGCTGCGGGACTCGGCCCATATTCAGGAATTTGAAGCGGAGTGGAAAAACCGCAAGGGCCAGCGCTCCGGCGCAGAACCGGTGGAACCGATGTATACTGTGCAGGATGCTGAAGCAGCCATGAAGCTGTTTGTGGGCAAGGCCTATGAGCAGCGCTTCCAGCTTGCACCGGGCATTGAAGCCCGCTTTGTGGATGTGGGCCATCTGCTTGGCTCGGCCAGCATAGAGCTTTGGATCACCGAGGGTGAGACCACGACCAAGCTGGTATTCTCCGGTGATATCGGCAATCTGGATCAGCCCATCATCAAGGATCCTGCTTACATCAAAGAGGCGGACTACGCCTTTATGGAATCTACCTACGGCGACCGCAGCCACGGCCCGAAGCCGGACTATGTGAGCGAACTGACGAAGATCCTGCAGCGCACCTTTGACCGGGGCGGCAATGTGGTCATTCCCAGCTTTGCGGTGGGCCGCACGCAGGAGATGCTCTACTTTATCCGTGAGATCAAGGAAAAGGGCCTTGTGAAGGGACACGGCAACTTCCCGGTGTACATTGACAGCCCGCTCGCCATCGAGGCGACCCGCATCTTTAAAGATACCGACCCGGACTGCTTTGATGCAGACACCCGCGCTCTGCTGGAAAAAGGCATTGATCCGATCACCTTCCCGGGGCTGCGCGTCACGGTGACCAGTGATGAATCCCGCATGATCAATGCAGACCGCGTGCCAAAGGTCATCCTCTCGGCTAGCGGTATGTGCGAGGCAGGCCGCATCCGCCACCACCTCAAGCACAATCTGTGGCGGCCGGAGTGCACCATTCTGTTCGTGGGCTATCAGGCGGTGGGCACGCTGGGCCGCACCCTGCTGGAAGGTGCCACGACGGTAAAACTGTTCGGTGAACCTATTGAGGTGCAGGCAGAACTGTGCCAGCTCACCGGCATGTCCGGCCATGCGGACAGAGAAGGTCTGCTGCGGTGGGTGAACTCCTTTGAGCAGAAACCAAAGCGTGTGTTCGTGATGCACGGCGAAGATGAGACCGAGGACCACTTTGTGCAGACCTTGACGGAACAGGGCTTCACTGCCTGCGCACCCTACAACGGCGCACAGTGGGCCATCGGAGCCGAGGGAGCCGTATGCCTGCAGGAGGGCATGCGCGTCCGCATTGAGCACAAGGCGAATGAAGGCCAGAGCCGTGCGGCCAGTGTGTTCCAGCGGCTGGTCAGCGCCGGCAAGCGCCTGCTGCGGGTCATCGAGCACAACGAGGGCGGCGCAAACAAAGACCTTGCCAAGTTTGCCGACCAGATCAATGCCCTGTGCGATAAGTGGGACCGATAAAGCAAAACAAAAGCGCCGTGACCCAAAAGGCCACGGCGCTTTTTTGCATGGAGCGGGCAATGGGAATCGAACCCACCTCCTCAGCTTGGAAGGCTGATATACTAGCCGATGTACGATGCCCGCATTTACGAACGATATTATAGCATGTTCCGGCACAAATGTCCAGCCCAATTTTTGTATGTTCCTTAAAGCACCGGAAAAGAATGCCGGAACGGCCTTGCTTTTCCATACGGCTCTGCTACAATAGAAAAGAACGGAGGGAGAGAGGATGGAGCCGGAAGCAGAGATCATTCGTGCGCAGCTGCTTGCCCTGCGGGATGAAGCATACCGCACCTTTCACAGTGCGTTGATGCCCACCGTGCCGCCGGAAACGGTGATCGGCGTGCGCGTTCCGGCTCTGCGCAAGTTGGCAAAACAGCTCGCAGGCACAGCGCAGGCAGAAGTGTTTTTACAGGCCCTGCCGCATGGATACTACGAAGAGAACAACCTCCACGCGTTTCTGATCGAACTTATCCGGGACTACGACAGGGCGCTGGCTGAAACGGAAGCGTTCCTGCCCTACATCAACAACTGGGCCACCTGCGACTGCTTTTGCCCCAAAGTGTTTGCAAAGTACAAGAAGGAACTGCTGGTGCCCATTCGCCGCTGGCTGGATTCGGGCGAGGTGTACACCGTGCGCTATGGCATGGAGATGCTGATGCGCTATTATCTGGATGATGCATTCCGGCCGGAATATCTGGAATGGGTGGCCGATGTGCACAGCACGGCATACTATATCAATATGATGCGGGCATGGTATTTTGCCACAGCACTGGCAAAGCAGCCGGATGCCGCGCTGCCGTGGCTCACAGAAAAGCGGCTGGATCTGTGGACCCACAACAAAGCCATCCAGAAAGCGGTGGAAAGCCGCCGCATTCCGCCCGGAATGAAGCAGCTGCTGCGCGGTCTGCGCAGCCGTTCATAAAAGCTTCCGGATTTCCGCGCAGATTTCCTGTTTACTTTATGGATGTTTTATTGTAAAATAAGCTATAGTAAAAAATGCCAGGGTATGCCTATGCCCTGACGGAAGATAAAAACAGGTGGTGTTTGGATTATGGCATTGAAATATCAGCGTATCCTTCTGAAGATCAGCGGCGAAGCACTGGGCGGCGAAAAGGGCATGGGTTTTGATGAACCCACCATGGACGCGATCTGCGGCGGCGTGAAGAAAGCACACGAGCTGGGCGTGCAGATTGGTATCGTGGTTGGCGGTGGCAACTTCTGGCGCGGCCGTTCCAGCGGCAAGATGGAGCGCACTCTGGCCGATAAGATCGGCATGCTGGCAACCGTGATGAATGCACTGGCTGTCTCCGACAAGCTGGAGCAGCTGGGTGTCCCCACTGAGGTGTTCACCTCCATCACCATGCCGCAGGTGGCACAGCCCTTTACCCGCAAGGATGCTCTGCGCGCCATGGATGAGGGCAAGATCGCCGTGTTCGGCGGCGGCACCGGCAACCCGTTCTTCTCCACGGATACGGCAACCGCTCTGCGCGCTGTGGAAGTGAGCGCCGATGTGATGTTCAAGGCTACTATGGTGGATGGCGTTTACGATAAGGACCCCCACAAGTACCCGGATGCAAAGAAGTACGATACCCTTACCTTTACCAAGGTGCTGGAAGACCAGCTGGCTGTTATGGATGGCACTGCTGCCACTCTGTGCCGCGATAACAAGCTGCCCATCCTCGTGTTCGATCTGGCCGACCCGGACAACATTGCCCGTGCCGTGCAGGGCGAGAATGTGGGCACACTGGTTTACGAGGGCTGAAACGCCTGCAGCCGACATACATTATAGGGCAGACGCATTGCAGCGCAGCCCCAAGATAAAAAGGAACAGGAGACTACCGCAATGAGCAGCAACACCAAGGTTTACGAAGACAAGATGAAGAGCTCGGTCGAACATCTGGGCCGCGAACTGGGCGCTGTGCGCGCAGGCCGCGCAAATCCCGCTGTGCTGGATAAGGTCAGCGTGGATTATTATGGTGCCCCCACTCCCATCCAGCAGGTGGCATCCGTGGCTGTGGCCGAAGCACGCACCCTGACCATTACCCCGTGGGACCGTACTCTGCTGCGCCCCATCAGCAAGGCCATCATGGCCAGCGATGTGGGCATCACTCCCATTGATGACGGCTCTACCATCCGTCTGAACTTCCCGGCTCCCACCGAGGAGCGCCGCAAGCAGCTGGCAAAGGAAGTTTCCAAGCTGGGTGAGGAGGCTAAGGTGGCAGTGCGCAACATCCGCCGTGAGGCTATGGATAAGGCCAAGGCCATGAAGAAGGCCGGCGAGCTGACCGAGGACAGCGAGAAGACCATGGAAGAGGATGTCCAGAAGCTGACCGACAAGTATATCAAGAACATCGATGCTGCGGTGGAAGAAAAGCAGAAGGAGATCATGTCTGTCTGATCTGCGCAGATGCAATAAACTGGAGGTGCCGTGCGCTGAAGAAGAGTGCGCGGCACTTTTGTTGAAGGCGGCGTTGCTGCCGGGAGGAAACAATGGCGCATCCTAAAGAATTTGCCGAGGGCCTTTCCATCGGCATCATCATGGACGGCAACGGCCGCTGGGCAAAGAACCGCGGCCTGCCCCGCACTGCCGGGCACAAAAGAGGCGCAGAGGTGTTCAGCGATATCGCAGATTACTGCGATGAGCTGGGCGTTTCGTCGGTGTACTTCTATGCGTTTTCCACCGAGAACTGGAAGCGTCCGCTGGAAGAGGTCAACGCCATTATGCGGCTGTTCGGCGAATATCTGCTGAAGGGCTTTGACTACAAGAACCGCAATATCCGCATCAAGTTCATGGGCGACCGCACGGTGCTGGATGAAAAGCTGCAGCAGCTGATGAACAAGCTGGAAGCAGATTCTTCGGTCAAGACCGGCATGACCCTGAACATTGCTATCAACTACGGCGGCCGCCCGGAGATCGTGCGGGCGGCGCAGCAGCTGGCGGCAAAGGCGGCGGCAGGGGAGATAAAGCCCGAAGAGATCACGGAACAGCTGCTCAGCGATGCCATGTATACCGCTGGCCAGAAGGACCCGGATTTTATCCTGCGTCCCAGCGGAGAAAAGCGGCTGTCCAACTTCATGCTCTGGCAGGCAGCTTACTCGGAGCTGGTAGAAATGGACGTTCTGTGGCCGGATTTCACCCGCAGCGATCTGGACGCTGCCATTGAGGAGTTCAATCATCGCTCCCGCCGGTTTGGCGGACTGTAAAACCCAAGACCTCCTGCACACGGTGCAGGGACCGGACGGCCCGGCGGCTTTGCCGGAGCCAAACTTAATCCAGAGGGGTGCGGCACCGACCGGTGAAAAGGAGATCCAATCTATGAAAACACGTGTTATTACTGCGATCGTGGGCATCATC
Organism: Faecalibacterium sp. Marseille-Q4896; assembly: GCF_017377615.1. Classification (NCBI taxonomy): domain Bacteria; kingdom Bacillati; phylum Bacillota; class Clostridia; order Eubacteriales; family Oscillospiraceae; genus Faecalibacterium; species Faecalibacterium sp. Marseille-Q4896. The sequence continues at coordinate 55,573 of NZ_JAFREG010000007.1, read as the reverse complement.
GTACTGATCGGCGTGATGTTCACCTTCAACACTCTGATCTTTAATCTGGTCATCGCGGCCATTACGCTGATCGCCGTTCACGAGATCTACAGTGCCCTCGGCTTTGAAAAGAAGGACTGGCTGATGTACGCGGTTCTGGTGCCGTATACACTGCTGGTCATGACGAGCAACTATCAGGTCATGCGGCGGCTGGTGATGCCGATGTCCTTTCTGCTGGTCACCTTTTATGCCATCTATCTGGTGGTGCGCAATGGCACCATCAGCTATCAGAAGGCCAGCGGCCTGCTGATGTTCTCCGGTATCGTGATCTTCTGCTTCTATTCCTTTATCCGGCTCAAGGAGCTGCTGCCGGTGGAGCAGTACGGCTACGATGCGGTGTTCTTTATCTTGCTCATCCTCTGCTTTGCCTGGGGCGGCGATACCTGTGCCTACTTTGCAGGCCGTGCCTTTGGCAAGCACAAGCTCTGCCCGGTGGTCAGCCCCAAAAAGACCGTGGAAGGTGCCATTGGCGGTGTTCTGGGCACCATGGTGTTCGGTGTGATCATCACACTGGTGTACTCAGTGGCGGCAAACCGGATGGAAGCCTTCACCCGCTCCAACATTGGCGTTTCCATGTACGTGATCATTGCGCTGCTGGGCTGCGTGGCGGCGGTGCTGGGCATTTATGGCGATCTGTTTGCCAGCGTGGTCAAGCGCCAGTGCGGCATCAAGGATTACGGCACCATCTTCCCGGGGCACGGCGGCATTCTGGACCGCTTTGACAGTGTGATGTTCATTGCGCCCTTTGTGACCATGGTCATTACGGCGGTGTTCTACTATTAAAAGGGGGAACGTGTGATGTCGAAAAAAATCACTCTGCTGGGTTCTACCGGTTCCATCGGCACCCAGAGTCTGGATGTGATCCGTGCACAGGGCTATGAGGTGTTCGGTCTTTCTGCCCACAGCCATGTAGACAAGATCCTGCAGCAGATCGAAGAGTTTCATCCGCGCTATGTCTGCATGACCGACCCGGATGCGGCCCGCAGGCTGGATGCGGAGCTTTCCGGTCGTGCAGATGCGCCCCGGCTGCTGGTAGGGCCAGAAGGGCTCAAGCAGCTGGCCGCACTGGACGGCACCGATGTGGTGCTGAACAGCGTGGTGGGCATTGCAGGCCTTGGTGCCAGCCTGTGCGCGATCGAAAGCGGGCATGATCTGGCCCTTGCCAACAAGGAGAGTCTTGTCACCGGCGGCCATCTGGTCACACAGGCCGTGGCAAAGCATGGTGTAAAGCTGCTGCCGGTGGACAGTGAACATTCGGCCATCTTCCAGTGCCTGCAGGATAAGGAGAGTGCCCCCAGCCTGACCAAGATCCTGCTCACGGCATCCGGCGGCCCCTTCTTCGGGATGAAGACCGAGGAGCTGCGCGGTAAGACCAAGGCGGATGCCCTCAAGCACCCCAACTGGAACATGGGCGCAAAGATCACCATTGACTCTGCCACCCTGATGAACAAGGGTCTGGAGCTGATCGAGGCGGTGTGGCTGTTCGGCCTGCCGCCGGAGAAGATCCAGATCGTGGTGCAGCGCCAGAGCATTGTGCATTCGGCGGTGCAGTTCAGCGATAATTCGGTCATTGCTCAGCTGGGTGTGCCGGATATGCGCATTCCCATCCAGTATGCGCTCACCTACCCAAAGCGCGTACCCGGCGTTGTGCCGGAGCTGGACTTTGCCGCACTCAAGGTGCTCACCTTCGATGTGGCAGACGACGAGACCTTCCGCTGCCTTGCCGCCTGCAAAAAGGCCATCAAAAAGGGCGGTCTCGGCCCATGTGCTGCCAACGGTGCCAATGAGGAAGCTGTCAAGCTCTTCCTTGAGGACAAAATTGGCTTCCTCGATATTGGCCGTCTGGTGGAAGCAGTCGTGGACAGCGACAGCTTTGGCGGCGGGTATACCCTCAGCGATGTGTACGAGTGCGACCGCATGGCACGGGAATTTGTAAGAGCGCACTTATAAAAACCCTCTCAGCCTCACTGCGTTCGGCAGCTCTCCCGAAGGGAGAGCTTTCAAAAAGCGTAAGGCCAGATGTGCAAAAGCTCCCCCTTTGGGGGAGCTGGCAGGGCGGCAGCCCTGACTGAGAGGGGTTCCGACTTTTCAGCTTTAGGAGACGCAATGTCAATTTTTATCACCCTGATCGCCGCACTGATCGTGTTCAGCGCTGTGATCGCCATTCATGAATTCGGGCACTTTACCGTGGCAAAGCTCTGCGGCATTCAGGTCAACGAGTTTTCCATCGGCATGGGGCCTGCTTTGTGGAAGAAAATTTACAAGGGCACCCAGTACAGCCTGCGTGCATTGCCGGTAGGCGGCTATGTGGCGCTGGAGGGCGAGGAAAGCCCCGAGAGCCAGCAGGCCGAAGCGGCCCGCGACGAACGGGAAGCAGAGGACGAAAACCCTGTCCCGCCGGAGCAGCGCACCGGCATCCCTTTGAACGAGGCACCGGTATGGCAGCGTGTGCTTGTGATGGTGGCAGGTGCCTTCATGAATTTCGTGCTGGGCTTTGTGGTGCTGGTCATTCTTGTGGCAGCACAGGAAGGAGCCATCACCAGCAAGACCATCTATTCCATTGAGAACGATGCCCTCTGCGGCCAGACCGGCCTGCAGGCGGGGGACGAGATCGTTGCCGTGAACGGCAGGCGCTGCTTTGTGGCCAACGACATCCTTTATGAGCTGGTGCGCACCGAAGCCTATCGCGCCCGGTTCACCGTGAAGCGGGACGGCCAAAAGGTGGAACTGCCGGACGTGCAGTTCGACACCTGGCAGGACGAGAACGGCCAGACCCATATGACCCTTGGCTTTACGGTGTACGGCATCAAAAAAACACCGCTCAATGTGTTAAAAGAAGCATGGAACAGTACCTTGTACTACGGACGCATCGCGTTTATCTCGCTGGCAGACCTTGTGCGCGGACGTGAGAGCATCAACAATCTGTCCGGCCCGGTGGGTATCGTGACAGCGATCGGTCAGGCGGCAAGCTACGGCTGGCAGGATCTGCTGGAGCTGCTGGCCCTCATCACCATCAATCTGGGCGTGTTCAATCTGCTGCCCTTCCCGGCACTGGATGGCGGCAAGGTGGTATTTTTGATCATTGAGGGCGTTACCGGCCATGCAGTGCCGGAAAAGCTGCAGGGTACACTGACCATTGCGGCCTTTGCACTGCTGTTTGGCCTGATGCTCTTTGCAACCTATAATGATATCATCCGGCTTGTGACCGGTGCAATGTGAGCAAAAACAGAAAGGGGAGCTTTATGCGGCAGTTAAAACGGGAAGTGAAGATCGGCAATGTGACCATCGGCGGCAAGAATCCTGTTGCGGTACAGACGATGCTCAACGTGCCGGTGGAGGATATTGAGGGCAATGTGGCGCAGGCAAAGCGGTGCGAAGCTGCTGGCTGTCAGATTCTGCGCGTGACCTGCCCCAGCCCGGCGGATGCAAAGTGCATCGAAGCCGTCAAGAATGCGGTGAACATCCCCATTGTGGCAGACATCCATTTTGACTATAAGGCGGCTCTGGCCTGTGCAGATGTAGGCGTGGATAAGATCCGCATCAACCCCGGCAACATCGGCGACGATGACCGGGTGAAGGCTGTGGTGGATGCCTGTCAGCGCAAGAACATTCCCATCCGCATCGGCGTGAATGGCGGCAGTCTGGAAAAGCACATCCTTGCAAAATACGGCGCCCCCACGCCGGAGGCCATGGTGGAGAGTGCACTGTACCATGTGCGCCTGCTGGAAAAATTCGATTTCAACAACATCGTCATTTCCATCAAGAACTCCAATGTGCCCCGCATGATGGAGGCCTACCGCCAGCTCAGTGCAGTTACAGATTACCCGCTCCATGTGGGCGTCACCGAAGCAGGCACCTATCAGATGGGTCTGCTCAAGAGCGGTATGGGCATCGGCGGGATGCTGCTGGAAGGCATCGGCGATACCATCCGTGTCTCGCTGGCCGCAGAGCCGGAAAAGGAAGTAGAAGCCGGCTACAACATCCTGCGTGCCGTAGGCTTCCCGGTAGCAGGCCCGGAGGTCATCACCTGCCCCACCTGCGGCCGCACCCAGTATCCCTGCACCGAGATCGCCAATGAGGTGGAAAAGCGGCTGCAGGGCTGCAAAAAATCCATCAAGGTGGCCGTGATGGGCTGCGTGGTCAACGGCCCCGGTGAAGCCCGTGAAGCAGACATCGGCATTGCCGGCGGCAAGGGCGAGGCGGTGCTGTTCATCCACGGCAAGCCCATCAAAAAGCTGACCGGAGACAACATCCTGGATCAGTTCATGGATGAGATCTATAAACTATAATTTGGCTTTTTTCACAGCTGCCACACCTGCAAAAAACGGGTGCGGCAGTTTGTGCTGTATAAAAAGGAGTACCATTTGTGACACCACTCGTATCCAACCTGTGGCCGCAGTTCATGGTGGACCCGGCATTTGCGGCCTGCTTCGGGCAGGTCATTGTGGAGCATGCGCAGATGCTGCGGCAGGAGCGGCAGGTCATCTTTACCCTGCGCAGCGGTGCGCCGCTGGACAAAAATCTCTGTGCCCGGCTGCTGGCATCCCTGCAGCCGGATTATGAGGGCTTTGAGCTGCGCATCCAGAACCTGTTTGGCTATGCCATGCTGGACGAAACGGCCCTGCGCGATCTGATGGAAGAGATGAAGCGGGACGGCGTGCCCATCAACGGCTTTCTGGACCGGTGCAAGATCAACATCATCGGACAGAAGATCACCATCGGCGTATGCCATGGCACCAAGTTTTTGCAGGAGATGCACTTTGAAAAGCTGCTGGCAGAGCGCATTGCGGCCCACACCGGGGTAACGCCGCAGGTAACGCTGCAAAGCGCTGTAAGCGAAGCCGAGCAGCACCAGATGGAAGAAAAGCTGGAGCGCAAGATCGCGCCACCGGTGGTCAAGTTTGAGAAAAAGAACACAGCACCGTCCATCAAGGTGGATGGTCTGGACCTGACCGATAAGCCCGTCACCATTTTCCACGGCAAGATGTTCACCCCCAAGAACCTCACCCCGCTGAAAGACCTTGGCGGCGAGGGCGGCAAGTGCACGATCTGGGGCGATGTGTTCTTCTCGGAGGTCAAGGGCAACTTCCGCAAAATTTATACCGTATCCATCACCGATTATCAGGGCTCCATCAACCTGAAGATCCGCGCGCAGGAAGGTGAGGACTGCTCCAAGTGGGAGAGCCTTGGCAAAGGCACCACCCTCATCGTGCGCGGCGACTGCTCCTACGACAAGTACGAACACGATTATATCGTCTACCCCTACGATGTGCTCATCGTGGAGCGCAAAAAGCGGGAGGATACCGCACCGGTCAAGCGGGTGGAGCTGCATCTGCACACCAAGCTTTCCAGCATGGACGGCTTCTGTGACCCCGGCGGCATCGTCAAGCTGGCCCACCGCATGGGACATCCGGCCGTTGCCATCACTGACCACGGTGTGTGTCAGGGTTACCCGGAAGCCATGCTGGCAGCGGACGATATCCATAAATCAGACCCGGACTTCAAGCTGATCTACGGCTGTGAAGCCTACTTTGTGGACGACATGATCCCCTGTGTATACGGTGTGAAGGATCAGCCGCTGGATGGGGAGTTCTGCGTGTTTGATACCGAGACCACCGGCCTTGACCCCGGCGTGGAGTATATGACCGAGATCGGTGCCGTCATCGTGAAAAACGGCGAAGTGGTGGAGGAATTTGATACCTTTGTCAAGTCCGGCAAGCCCATCACCCCCAAGATCACCGAGCTGACCGGCATCACCAACGAAATGGTGGCGGATGCTCCCGGCGAAAAGGAAGCACTGGAAGCCTTCCTCAAATTTGCGGGAGACCGCATCCTTGTGGGCCACAACGTCCACGCCTTTGATATGCGTTTCCTGCGCGCCGCCGCCAAGCGCAGCGGCATCAAGCTGGAGCCGACCTATATCGACACCCTGACCATGGCGCAGGCCATGTACCCCGGCCTGCACAACTACAAGCAGGGCACCATCAACAAGCATCTGGAGCTGCCTGCCTACGAGGCCCACCGTGCCTGTGAGGATTCTGCCGCGCTGGGCCGCATCTTCGGGGTCATGCTGAACGACCTGAAAGAAAAGCAGGTAGCAAAGGTCAGTGAGATCAACACCGGCCTTGGCGGCAACCGCGAGGTGCTGAAAAAGAAGTATTACCACCTCATCATTCTGGTCAAGAACCAGATGGGCCTGAAAAATCTGTACAAGATCGTCAGCGAAGCCCATGTGAACTACTTTTTCAAAAAGCCCCGGGTGCCCCGGAGCCTTTTGAACAAATACCGGGACGGCCTGCTGCTCACTTCCGCCTGCGAAGCCGGCGAGCTGTACCGGGCCATCGTGGATGGCACCAGCTATGAAGAACTGAAAAAGATCGCGTCCTACTACGATATTCTTGAGATCCAGCCGCTGGGCAACAACGCCTACATGGTGCGGGACGGCAAGGTGGACAGCGAAGAGGACATCAAAAACTTCAACCGCACGGTCATCAAGCTGGGCGAGGACCTGCACAAGCCGGTCATTGCCACCGGCGACGTGCACTTTACCGAGCCGGAGGACGCGGCTTACCGCGCTGTGCTGCAGGCGGGCAACGGCTTTAAAGATGCCGACAACCAGCCGCCGCTGTTCTTCCGCACCACGCAGGATATGCTGGCGCAGTTCTACTATCTGCCCAAGGAAAAAGCCTACGAGGTAGTGGTGAAGAACCCCCGCAAGATCGCGGCGATGATCGACAACAATGTTCGTGCCATCCCGCGCGGCACCTACCCGCCCAGCATCGAGGGTGCAGAGCAGCAGCTGCGCGATGCTACGTGGGAACACGCCAAGCGCGATTACGGTGACCCGCTGCCCGAAATTGTGGAAAAGCGGCTGCAGAAGGAGCTGGACTCCATCTGCGGCCATGGCTACGCCGTGCTGTACGTCATTGCGGTCAAACTGGTGGCCTATTCCAACGCGGGCGGCTATCAGGTGGGCAGCCGTGGTTCGGTCGGCTCATCGGCCGTGGCCCACTTCTCCGGCATCTCGGAGGTGAACAGCCTGCCGCCCCACTATCGCTGCCCCAAGTGCAAGCACAGCGAGTTCATCACCGACGGCAGCGTGGACGACGGCTTTGACCTGCCGGATAAAAACTGCCCCAACTGCGGCACCCGGATGCTGGTGGACGGCCACGATATTCCCTTCGAGACCTTCCTCGGCTTCTACGGCGATAAAGAGCCGGATATCGACCTGAACTTTTCCGGCGAATATCAGTCCAATGTGCACCGCTATACCGAGGAGCTGTTCGGCAAAGCCAACGTGTTCAAGGCGGGCACCGTGTCCGGTATTCAGGACAAGACCGCCTACGGCTATGTCAAAAAATATCTGGATGAGCGCGGCCGCACGGTGAACCATGCGGAGGAGAACCGCCTGACTCTGGGCTGCACCGGCGTCAAGCGCACCACGGGTCAGCACCCCGGCGGCATGGTCGTTGTGCCGGACACCTACGAGATCTACGATTTCTGCCCCATCCAGCACCCGGCGGACGATGTGGCAGGCGGCCTGCTGACCACCCACTTCGAGTTCAAGTACCTGCACGATACCCTGCTCAAGCTGGACGAACTGGGCCACGATATGCCCACCTTCTACAAGTATTTTGAGGAGTACACCGGTATCCCCATCGACAGCATCCCCATGAACGACCCCAAGGTGTACAGCCTGCTGACCAGCCCCGAAGCGCTGGGCGTGACCCCGGAACAGATCGACAGCCAGACCGGAACCTTCGGCATCCCGGAAATGGGCACCAACTTTGTGCGCGGTATGCTGGTGGAGGCACGCCCCAAGAACTTCTCCGAACTGATCCAGATCTCGGGCCTGTCCCACGGCACTGATGTGTGGACCGGCAACGCGGACGAGCTGATCCGCAGCGGCACCTGCACCATTGCGGAGGTCATTGGCTGCCGTGACAGCATCATGCTGTACCTGTTGCGCAAGGGTCTGGAACCCAAGATGGCCTTTGATATCATGGAGGCTGTGCGTAAGGGCAAGGTGGCCAAGGGCGGTTTCAAGGATGGCTGGGAGGAAGCCATGCGGGAGCACGAGGTGCCGGACTGGTACATTGAGAGCTGCCGCAAGATCAAGTATATGTTCCCCAAGGCCCATGCCGTGGCCTACCTGATGTCGGCCATTCGTCTGATGTGGTTCAAGATCTACCGTCCACCGGAGTTTTATGCGGTATACTTTACCGTACGCGGCGACGACATCGACTATGAGGCCGCTGTGGGCGGTGCGGCAGTGGCCCGCGCCCACATGGAAGAAGTCAAGCGCCGCCTGAAGGAAGAGAAGAACGCCAAGGACGAAGATGTGCTGGTCAGCCTGCAGCTCGTCAACGAGATGCTGGTGCGCGGCTACGAGTTTTTGCCCATTGAGCTGGGCAAGAGCCGCGGCTCCAAGTATGTGGTGGAGGACGGCAAGGTACGTCTGCCTTTCTCTTCGCTGAAGGGTCTTGGCGGTGCTGCCGCCGATGCACTGGAAAAGGTGACCATCCACGGCGAAGAATATATCTCGGTGGAAGAGTTGCAGCAGGCTTCCGGTGTCGGCAGCAGCATTCTGGACCGTTTGCGTCAGGTGGGCGCTCTGGGCGACCTGCCGGAGAGCAGTCAGGTAAGCTTCTTCTGAGGATTCTGAAAGCAAAAGTGCCTGCACGGCTTTAGCTGTGCAGGCACTTTTGCTTTAAAAAAGCACCCGCGGCAAAAATCGCAGGTGCTTAAAAATTCAGCAGAACGGGGGAGTGTTTACTCCACGCTGATCATATAATAGTAAACGGGCTGGCCGCCGCGGATGTGGCTGACCTCAACGTGGTTCGGGCACTTTGCCTTTACGATCTCGGTCACTTTCTCGGCATCCTCATCGCTCACGTCGCAGCCGGAAATGATGGTGACGAAGCTGGAATCCTTCTTGCACATGCCGCGTGCCAGACGGTAGGTAGCTTTGGTGATATCGTTGGAGGTGGAAACGATCTTGCCGTTCTCCAGAGCCATGATCTCACCCTTCCTGATGCGCTTGCCGTCGTACTCACTGTCGCGGGCAGCATAGGTGATCAGACCGGTGGACACCTTGTCGGCAGCAGCCATCATGTTGATGGTGTTGGTCTCGGCGTTCACGGAGGGATCAAAGTTCAGCATGGCGGTAATGCCCATGGGCACGGTGCGGGTGGGCAGAACGACCACCTGACGGTCGGCCAGCTTCTGGGCCTGCTCAGCAGCCATGATGATGTTCTTGTTGTTGGGCAGCACGAACACGGTCTTTGCGGGCACGCTCTGGATGGCAGCGAGGATATCCTCGGTGGCTGGGTTCATGGTCTGACCACCGGAGACCACTGCGTCTGCAGCCAGATCGGTGAACACGGCCTTCAGGCCTTCACCGGCGGCAACGGCAACAAAACCATAGTCACGGCTGGGGTCCACAGCAGCGTAGACGAACTCGCTGGACTGAGAAGGAGCCTTCTCAGCAGAAGCCTGCTTTTCCAGGCTCTTGCCCTGCTTCTGGCGGGCCAGGAACTGCTCGTGCATGTTCTCGATCTTGAAGTTGGTCAGGTAGCCATACTTGATGGCTTCGCTCAGGATCTTGCCGGGATCAGCGGTGTGCACATGCAGGTTGATCACATCGTCATCCTCGATGCACACCACACTGTCGCCGTTGGATTCTGCAAAGGCACGCATCTTTGCGGCGCTTGCACCCTCATACTTGTTGATCAGGAACTGGGTGCAGTAGCCGTTCTTGATGTCCTCCACCTTCATCAGGTCGTCGGTGAACACGCCCTTGCCGGCGTTCTCGGTGGAGAGCTTTGCCTTGTTGGGAGCAGCCTCGCCGCCTGCCACGATGCCTTCGCCATGGAACACCTTGCCCATGCCCTCAAAGATAATCATGATGCCCTGACCGCCGGCATCCACAACGCCGGCCTTCTTCAGAACAGGCAGCAGGTTGGGGGTGTCCTCCAGAGCCTTCTGGCCGGCGGTCATCACCACATCCCACAGAGCGGGCACATCCTCGGCACCGCAGGCAGCAGCTTCCTCAGAGGCAATGCGTGCAACCGTGAGGATGGTGCCCTCGGTGGGCTTCATAACGGCCTTATAAGCGCCCTCGACACCCTTCTTCAGAGCCTCGACAATGTCGGCAGCGGTGGCTTCCTTCTTGCCTTCCAGCGCCTTGGAGAAGCCGCGGAACAGCAGGCTGGTGATAACACCGGAGTTGCCGCGTGCACCGCGCAGCATGGCGGAAGCAGCGGTCTTGGAAGCCTCACCCACGGTGCAGCTGTCGTCCAATGCTTCCAGCTCGCGCACAGAAGCACCCACGGTCATGCCCATGTTGGTGCCAGTGTCGCCATCAGGAACAGGGAAAACGTTCAGCTCGTCCACGCGGGAGCGCTGATTGTTGATGTTGTTGGCGCCAGAGATAATGGCGTCACGCAAAATCTTACCAGAAATCATTCTTTTTTACTCCTTGTACTTGCCGGAAAAGCCCGGCGCATTCGGATGAACCAACAAAAATCAGGCGATCACATCGTCTACCGAAACCACAACGCGGGCAACCTTCAGGCCGGTAGCCTGCTCCACCTCGTCCTTGACGCGGTGAGAGATGCTGCGTGCGGCGGTAGAAATGTTCAGGCCATAGCTCACTGCAATGTGCAGTTCGATCACCAGACGACCATCCTCCTGCGTGACACGGACACCCTTTTCCGGGTAATCAGAACCGTGCACCATGCTTCTGACGGCATCGGTCATATCACGGGGTGCCATTGCGGCAACACCGTAACACTGTTTGGCTGCTTCACCTACCAGAGTAGCAAAATACCCGGACGTAAAGCTGACATCCCCCAGAGGGAAACGGGAAGTGATCATAGTCGCTCTGCTCCTTTATGTTATTTTCATAAAACACATTCAAGGTCTGGTGCGCAGCGGCGGACAGATACACATACTGCGCCGAGAAACACCCACATTATTATACAACTTTGGGGCGCGCTTGTACAGCGCAAAATGCTGGTATATCAACTTTTTGCGCAGGTTTCTGCATTGGCGGCATGGTTCGGGCGGCTTCGCACCGGGAAGGTGATAGCATAACGGACGCTGGTTGCTTTTTATCAAAACCGAAAGTATGACGAAAGAAAGCAAACAATCTGTTAAAAAAATATAAAAGGTGGGTGATAACTCTTTATTCGACTATGAAAAAGTGCTAAAATAGAAACAAGGATAGGGACTGCGGCGCAGGGTCCCGCTTGTGCGGATGAACTGCGTTATTTTTTGCGCACGGCGCGTGGAACAATGTTTAGGAGCTGTTGTCATGAATATTCTGTTTTTCCTTTCACCCAAGCAGGATCTGATGTATGTTTACGACGATTTCACCCTTCGGCAGACGCTGGAAAAGTGGGAGAATAACCGCTACGCGTCCATTCCGGTGCTCAACCGGCAGGGAAAATATGTGGGCACCCTGACCGAGGGCGACATTCTCTGGGGGCTGAAAAAGTTCCATGGTCTGGATCTGGAAGCGGCTGAGGATGTCCCCATTTCGGCCTTCCCGCACAAGCGCGACTACAAGGCTGTCACCGTGACCACCAGCATGGATCAGCTGATCGAAGCGGCCATGAACCAGAACTTTGTGCCGGTTGTGGATGACCGCGGCATCTTCATTGGCATCGTGCGCAGGCAGGCGATCATCCGTTACTGCTATGAGAAGGCCCGCACAGAGCAGCAGGCCCATGAGCAGCGCATCCCGGAATATGCCGCTGTGCATTGAACGATATAAATAGGTGGCCAGCCGCCCGGTTCCGCATCTGAAGCCGGGCGGCTTTTTGTCTGCAAAATGCGTTGAAAATCCGATTTATAGTACCTGCTGTGTGCGATAATACAGCCATGGAACAAAAACGTTCTGAAAAGCTGCAAAAAACGAGATACAGGAGGGAACACGGATGAAAGATTTTGAACTGCGTTATGTCGGAAGCCATGTGGAAGTATACACCGGCAGCGGGGTGTTCCTGTTTTCGGCCGATACGGTGCGGGAAGCAATGGAAGAACTGGCAGAGTAAGCGCCTGCAAACAGGCAGGGACTTCGGTGAAAATGTAAAATTGATGTAAAATAATTGAAAAGGAAAGAGCACGAATTCATTAAGAAACGGAAAAATGTGTAGAAAAAGTGATTTTCTTGTAAAATAAACCTTGTTGTGACAGGATAAAAAATGATATAATAGATTCAAGCGCGGTCATTGTGCGCCGTTCTGTGCAGCAGAGCGGCAGGCCGCAGCATCTGCCGGTTCAAGCAGGCCCGGTGTGCGGGCAGGGCAGATGTACAAGGATCAAAAGGAAGATCATTTTTAGGAGTATCGTTATGGATATCACACACATTACCTCTCTGTTGGGTGGAATTGCGCTGTTTCTGTACGGCATGTCCATTATGGGCGCTGGTCTGGAAAAACTGGCCGGCGGCAAAATGCAGGGCGTGCTGCAAAAGCTGACCTCCTCAACGCTCAAGGGCGTTATTTTTGGCACCCTCATCACGGGTGTCATCCAGTCCTCGGCCGGCACGGTCGTTATTTGTGTCGGTCTGGTAAACTCCGGCATCATGACCCTTACGCAGTCGGTAGGTGTCATTATGGGTGCAAACATTGGTACCACTGTTACCGGCCAGCTGATCCGCATGGCGGATATCTCCGGTGACAGTCTCTGGCTGACACTGATCCAGCCCAAGACCTTTGCGCCCGTGGTGGCATTTATTGGCTGCATTTTTATGTGTTCCTGCGCAGCGCTAAAAGGAAGAACATCGGCCAGATCATGCTGGGCTTTGGCATCCTGTTTACCGGCATGAGCCTGATGGACACCGGTGTGGCTCCTCTGCGTGAGAGCGCCGTGTTCCAGAATCTGTTCGTTACCATGACGAATCCCGTTCTGGGCATTCTGGTGGGCGTGGTGGTCACGGTGATCATCCAGTCCTCCTCGGCATCGGTGGGTATCCTGCAGGCACTGTCCAGCACGGGTCTGGTCACCTTCAGTTCTGCCATCCCCATTATTCTGGGCGCACACATCGGCACGGCCTTTACGCCGCTGCTCACCATTGGCGGCTCCTCCAAGGACGGCAAGCGCGCTGCACTGATCCATCTGTACTTCAACATCATTGGCAGCGTGATCCTGCTGGCACTGGTGTATGCGGTGCAGTTTACCGTTGGCATCCCCATGTGGAACGACGTGATGAACAAGAGCACCATCGCAAACATCCACACCCTTTCCAGCGTGTGCGCCATGCTGCTGTTCCTGCCGTGCAGCGGCGTGCTGTCCAAGCTGGCACTGCTCACTGTGCCGGACAGCGCCGAGGAAGCACAGGAGCTGAGCATGCCGGTGCTGGATGAACGTCTGTTCAAAAGCCCGGCTGTGGCCCTGCAGCAGGCTAAGAGCGCTGTGATCAAGATGTCCCGCCGTGCTGCCCGCAATGTGAATCTGGCTGCACCGCTGCTGCTGAAGATGGACGAGGATACCGTCAGCGCCATCCGGGTGCGTGAAAACCTGATCGACCGCATGGAGGTGGCAATCTCCAACTATCTGATCAAGATGACCGATCAGGAGCTGGGCGACGATGAGAGCCACACTGTGACCGAACTGCTGAATTTTGTTACCGAGTTCGAGCGCATCGGCGACTATGCGGTGAACATTATGGAAAAGGCAGAAGAACTGCAGGAAAAGGAAGCGTCCTTCAGTGAAAACGCCACCAAGGAGCTGCAGCTGCTGGAGAATGCGCTGAACCGCATCCTGAACCTGACCAACGATGCCTTTGAAAACAGCGATATGCGTCTGGCGGCTCAGGTGGAACCGCTGGAAGAGGTGATCGATGTGATGGCGGAGCGCCTGCGCGACCAGCACATCCTGCGCCTGAAGGACGGCGTGTGCTCCATTGATACGGGTGTCGTGTTCCTGGATGTGCTGAACAATGCAGAGCGCATCTCGGATCACTGCTCCAACGTTGCTGCCCGCCTGATCGGCATGGATGCCGGCGAGGACTACGACTCCCACACCCTCAAGAGCATCATGCACCACAACCCCACCAAGGACTACATGCTGGAATACGAGGAGTGCCGCAAGGCCTACCTTGTTCCGCTGGAAGAAATGGAAGCCTGAAACTAAGAAAAACCTCCGGGACGCTTTTCCCGGAGGTTTTTTGCGTTAAAAATCAAGCACTTTTGGGCAAAGAGACAATGACCCAGCGGTGCGGCCCGTGAAAGCCGTCTACCTTGGCGGCTTTGCTGCAGGTGCCGGGGCTGGGCGGGCCGAGGTGGATACCGCGGTCCAGCTGCTTGCCGCAAAGACGGCACTGGTAATGGAGGGTGATCTGTTCTGACATGAGGAAGCACTTCCTTTTATGATCGCTGCAGGTGGTTAAGAAACTTTACTTCTATTATCATTATAGAATTTTTACATCGGGATGTCAATAAAAATAATCAATAAAAGTAGATAAAAATTGAGCATTCTGCACTCAATCGCCCAGATCTTCCAGCAGCAGGTCCAGTTCCCGTTCGCTGTACACGGTCACACCGCGTTTGATGCGCACGGCATCGTTCTCCGGCAGAAGATTGGTGTAGATGCCGGTGACGGTGACAAGCACATCCGGCTGGCCATTGGTGCCGCAGCGGTAAACGGCCACGCGCCCGCCTTTGTCGCACAGGCGGTAGCTCTGGGCAGCAAGCTCCGGCATGGCCTGTGCGGCAAGGTCTGCTGCGGAGGAAGGCGGTGCTTCGCTGCCGGGGTCGGGCACCGGAAGGCTGAGCTTGGGCAGGGCCATCCAGAACAGGCTGAACACGATGGTGAATACGCACAGCCCGTAGAACAGGCAGGTGCACAGTTTGCGCATGGAGAAACACGCTCCTTTCCGGCTGAAGTATGCCCCAAAACAGGGGGGCACAGTCAATTTTCACACGGGAATGCTGTACTTTGTCCGGCAGATTGTGTTATACTACAGATGATTAGACCTATCAGGGCCGAAGATTGGTTCTTGCCCGCGTTCTGTGCACGTGCTATAATATGGTATTGCGTGCAGTTCTGTGCGCTTTGATGGAAAAGTACCAGCGCATGGCGCTGAAAAAGCAGCCTGAATGTTAGGAGGCGATTTCTATCTCCGATATGAGAAAGATCAACCGTGCCGGTGAGGGGCATTCCCCGGCACCGGCGGGGCGGAAGGTAAATGTGAGCAACAGCCGCCGGGAGTCCCAGCCGGAACCCAAACACGGCCGGGAACCCAAAGAACCAAAGGAACCCCGTGAAAAGGGCAGACATCCCATTCTGCGCTTCATTGGCCGAACCATTGCTACACTGATTTGTCTGGGCATCATGGCAGGCAGTCTGGTGGCAGTGGGTGCTGTGTATTACGTGGTGCAGGCTACCGCCAACGACGGCGACCTGCTGGATCTGGACAACATTGAGCTGAGCCAGTCCAGTGTGGTGATGGCTACCGACCCGGACACCGGTGCACAGGTGGAGTATGCCACGCTGCGCTCTTCCAACAGCCACCGCGTGTGGGCGGATCTGGAGCAGATCCCCACGAACCTGCAGTATGCGTTCATCTGCACCGAGGATAAGGACTTTTACAACGAGCCCGGCGTCAACTTCAAGCGCACCATCGGCGCAATGGTCAACGAATACCTGCTGCCCATCTACAGCTCCAAGCAGGGTGCATCCACGCTGGAGCAGCAGCTGATCAAGAACCTGACCGACGACAAGAGCGCCAGCGGCATTGAAGGTGCACTGCGCAAGCTGCGCGAGATCTACCGCGCCCTCTGTCTGAGCCGCAGCTATTCCAAGGAGACCATTCTGGAAGCGTACCTGAACACCATCAGCTTTACCGGCACCATTCAGGGCGTGCAGACTGCGGCCAACGAATACTTTAATAAGGATGTCAGCCAGCTGACCCTGTGGGAGTGTGCGACCATTGCGTCCATCACCAAAAACCCCACCAACTATAACCCCTACACCAACCCCGAAAACCTGATCAACCGCCGTAACTTCCTCATGTACAACATGTGGCAGCAGGGTGTGATCAGCGAAGAGGACTACCGCAACGCAGCGGCCCAGCCGCTGGTACTGGCCGAGGAAGAGGATACTAAGAAGAATTCTTCCGTTACCTCTTACTTTACCGATGCACTGTTCACCGAGCTGGTGCAGGACATCATGGACAAGGAAAACATTTCGGAATCCGAGGCACAGAAGCTGCTGTACACCGGCGGCTTTACCGTTGAGTCGACTGTGAACACCAAGGTGCAGTCCGCCATGGAAAACCTGATGCTCAACACGGACGATGCCTACTTCCCGGCCGGCTGGCATGAGGAAGAGGTGACCTCCATCTCGGACGACGATGTACAGGTGATGAACGAGGACGGTACGCCCAAGACCCGCACCGGCGACGACGGTACCGTTTACTATTACCGCAATGTGCGTACTCAGGCAGCCATGGTCACGCTGGACTATGACGGCAATGTGATCGCCATTGTGGGTGGTCTGGGCGAAAAGAACAAGAGCCTCTCGCTGAACCGTGCCTACAGCGTCACTCGTCAGACGGGTTCTACCATCAAGCCTATCGGTGCGTATGCACTGGGTGTAGAGTATGGTCTGGTGAACTGGTCCACCATGCTCAACAACTCGCCCTTGTATCAGAAGCAGGATATGGTGATCCGCGATGAGGATTACTGCCGCAAGAACGGCCTGATGGGCCTTTCCGACAAGCAGCTGCGCGCTTATCCCAACGCATGGCGCAGCTGGCCCCGTAACTATGGCGGCAACTACGGCGACAACAGTGATGTGCCGCTGTGGAACGGTCTGGCCCGCTCGCTGAACACCATTGCGGTGCGTGTGGGTGATCTGGTGGGCGCAAGCAACATCTTCAATTTTGTGTACAACACCCTGCAGCTGAACACGCTGGACCCGGTAAACGATGTGGGTCTGGCGCAGATGGTCATGGGCAGTCAGACTCATGGCGTTACGCCCACGGCGCTGGCAGCTGCGTTCCAGATCTTCTACGATGGCCAGTACACCACCCCGCACCTGTATACCCGCGTGCTGGACCGTGACGGCAATATCTATCTGGAGAACAACTCCACCAGCTATCAGGCCCTGACCCCGGATACCGCTTATGTGATGAACCGCCTGCTGAAGAACGTTCTGTACTCCAGCGTGGGCACCGCCGGCGGCCGCTACCCCAACTCCAACGGCATGGAAGCCTTTGGCAAGACCGGTACCGCCAGCGACGAAAAGGATCTGTGGTTCGTGGGCGGCACGCCGTACTACGTTACCGCCGTGTGGTGGGGCTACGATGCACCCTATGATATGACCAAGACGCTGGGTAAGCAGCAGGCCAAGACCCGTACCTGTGTTATGGCGTGGAAGGCGCTGATGGAACAGGTGCAGGCAGACCTGCCGTATAAGGCATTCCCGACCTCTGCCGGTGTGGTGGAGCGCCGCTACTGCACCCAGAGCGGCCTGCTGGCAGGCGGCTCCTGCCCCAGCACCGCCGTGGGCTACTACCGCGCCGATGATCTGCCTGGTACCTGCAACTACTCCCATGCAGCAGCTCCTGCAGCGGCTGCACCTGCGGAGACTGCGGCACCGGAGCAGGCTGTCATTCCTGCGGATACAGGTAATCAGGATACAGACTGATCTGTAGCCATATGAAGGACAAAAGGCGTACTATCGGCACCGGCGCGGAGTGAATCCGGCAAGGAAATACCGCGCTTGCCGCAGCAAAACTGGATAATCTGACAAAAACGCATCCGACCTCTTGCATTGCAGGGGGCCGGATGCTATTATATTCACTGCAAGAACACTTGTGTTTGTGAGGTGAACAAGTTGGAACGCCGCTTTTATCTGGTAGATGCGCAGGTGCTGCCTGAGGTTTTTCTCAAGGTGGTGCGCGCCAAGGAACTTCTGGCCAGCGGGGAGGCACGCAGCATTTCCGCTGCCACCCGCGCAGTCGATCTTTCGCGCAGCGCTTTTTATAAGTATAAGGACTGCATTTTTGACTCCGAGAATGGCCGTGAGGTGATCACCGTCATGGCTACTCTGCGGGATGAGACCGGTGCACTGCAGAGCCTGCTGGCCGGCATCAGCGCCGCAGGTGCAAGCATTGTGACCATCAACCAGTCCACACCGGAAAACGGTGCCGCACTGGTGGCAGTCACCATCCGCACCGATACCATGCAGATGACTCCCGAAGAGCTGACCGAAAAACTTTCGCGTCAGCGTATGGTGGTAGGCGTGCACTGCGGGTACAATCTGTAAGCAGTCTTCAGAAAACGAGGGAGAACAACAATGGCTAAAATTGCAATTCTGGGCTTTGGCACGGTGGGCAGCGGCGTGTACGAGGTACTGTGCCGCAACGCTGCGGGTGTCTCCCGCCGTGCAGGTGAGCCGGTGGAGGTCAAGTACATCCTTGACCCGAAGGATTTTTCAAACCATCCGGATGCACACCTGTTTATAAAGAACTTCGATACCATTCTGGAAGACCCGGAGATCAAGGTGGTGGTGGAGACCATCGGCGGCACCCGCTTTGCGTATCCGTATGTAAAGGCCTGCCTTGAGAGCGGCCGCAGCGTATGCACCTCCAACAAGGAGATGGTGGCCACCTACGGCGCAGAGCTGCTGGGCCTTGCCAAAGAGCACGGCTGTGCCTTCCTGTTCGAGGCTTCTGTGGGCGGCGGTACGCCCATCATTACCCCGATGCACCAGTGTCTGGCGGCAAACGTCATCACCGAGGTGGAGGGCATCGTGAATGGCACCACCAACTTCATGCTCACCAAGATGGTGCGCGAAAATCTGGGCTTTGACGATGC
This sequence comes from Faecalibacterium sp. Marseille-Q4896, assembly GCF_017377615.1. Lineage (NCBI taxonomy): Bacteria > Bacillati > Bacillota > Clostridia > Eubacteriales > Oscillospiraceae > Faecalibacterium > Faecalibacterium sp. Marseille-Q4896. The sequence goes on along the minus strand of NZ_JAFREG010000007.1, from coordinate 36,701 downwards.
GCTGAAGATCGCGCAAGAGCTGGGCTACGCCGAGACGAAGGACCCCAGCGACGATGTGGACGGCCGTGATGCCTGCCGCAAGATCGCCATTCTGTCCTCGCTGGTGTGCGGCCATCAGATCTACCCCCAGAACATTCCCACCCGCGGCATCCGTGCCATTACCACGGCAGATGTGGAAGCGGCGGAAAAGCTGGGCTGTGTGATCAAGCTGATCGCATGGATGAAGCGCGGCAAGGACGGCAGCGTGGCTGCCGGTGTGGAGCCGTGTCTGGTGCCCAAGGCAAACCAGCTGGCCAGCGTGGACGATGTGTTCAATGCAGTGCTGGTCAAGGGCGATATGCTGGGCGACGTGGTGTTCTACGGCAAGGGCGCAGGCAAGCTGCCCACCGCCAGCGCCGTGGTGGCCGACGTTGTGGATGCCCTGAAGCATGGCTCCAAGGTGCACGACAGCCTGTTCTGGCAGCCTGCTGAGCCGGTGGAGGGAATGCTCACCGACCCGGCTCCTGCTGCATATTATGTGCGTGTAGCAGGCATTGCTCCGGCGGTGGTGGAAGCCATCTACGGCTATGGCAGGGTGGTGGACGAACGCTACGAAGGCTGCGCTTACTTTGTGGAGCGCGCCGACGAAAAGGCACTGGCCGAAGCAGCCCGCAAGGTGGAAGCCGTGGGCGGCAGCGTGAAACTGGTGCTCAAGCGTCTGCCGGAAGAAAACTGATAACGGAATAAGGAAAGGTGCGGCGGCTATGAAGATCAAGGTTTCTGTCCCGGCCACCAGTGCAAACATCGGCTCCGGCTTTGATGCGCTGGGTCTGGCGGTGACGCTGTATAATACGGTCACCTTTGAAGAGAGCGAAGTGCTGGATATCTCGTCTGCGGACGGTACCCGCATCCCGCGCGGTGAATCGAACCTCGTGTATCGTTCGGCAAAGGGCCTGTTTGAGAAGGTGGGCAAGCAGATCCCGCCCCTCAAGATCACCCAGACGAATCCCATCCCCATGGCGCGCGGCCTTGGTTCTTCCTCGGCCTGCATCATTGCGGGACTGCTGGGTGCAAACCGGATGCTGGGCGATGTGCTCAACACGCAGGAGCTGCTCACGCTGGCTACCTCCATTGAGGGCCACCCGGATAACGTGGCCCCGGCTCTTCTGGGCGGCCTGACCAGCAGCGTGTTCGAGGAGGGCAAGGTGTACTCGGTCAAGCGCAATGTGGACGAAACGCTGTGCTTTGCCGCCATCGTGCCGGACTACAAGCTGCTGACGGAAGCCGCTCGTGCGGCCCTGCCCAAAGAGGTCTCCCACAAGGACGCGGTATATAATCTTTCGCGCGCTGCGCTGGTGCCCGCCGCCTTCTGCGAGGGCAGACATGACCTGCTGGCCATTGCCACCGAGGATAAGCTGCACCAGCCCTACCGTATGCCGCTGATGCCCGGCTCCAAGGAAGTGTTCGATATGGCACGCCTGTGCGGGGCAAAGGCTGTTTACGTTTCCGGTGCGGGCAGCACCGTGATGGCCGTAGCGGAAAAGGCGGAGGCCGAAAAGTTCTATTCCAAGCTGGAAAAGGGTCTGGAGCTGCTGGAAGGTCTGGACGGATGTGAAGCATTTACATTGCTGCGTTTGGATGCCGATAACACCGGCGCAACGGTGGAATGATAAATGGGTAAGGGAAGTGCAAGGCGCTGCTGACCGCTTCCGCCCGGTGTACCCCCTTTTGACAAAGGGACAAAAAGAGGAGAGTGACAAGATATGGCGTTGATCGTACAGAAGTTCGGCGGTTCTTCGGTGAAGGACCGTGACCGTATCTTCAACGTGGCACGCATTGTGGCAAACACCCACAACGCGGGCAATGACGTAGTTGTGGTGGTGTCCGCTCAGGGCGATACCACCGATGACCTGATCGCCAAGGCTGGGGAGATCACCCACAACCCTTCGGCCCGTGAAATGGATATGCTGCTGGCTAGCGGCGAGCAGATCAGCATTTCGCTGCTGGCCATGGCACTGAATGAGCTGGGCTGCCATGCCATCAGCCTGACCGGCTGGCAGGCTGGCTTCCGCACCGACCGCGCCTATACCAAGGCGCGCATCACCCGCTTGGAGACAGAGCGCATCTCTTCTGAGCTGGAGCGCAACCGTGTGGTCGTTGTGGCGGGCTTCCAGGGCCTGAACAAGATGGATGACATCACCACTCTGGGCCGCGGCGGCTCCGACACCAGCGCTGTTGCCATTGCAGCAGCCCTGCACGCAGACCGCTGCCAGATCTTTACCGATGTGGAAGGCGTTTACACGGCCGACCCGCGCAAGGTGCGCAACACCCGCAAGCTGGATGAGATCACCTTTGACGAGATGCTGGAACTGGCATCTCTGGGCGCACAGGTGCTGAACAACCGCAGCGTGGAGCTGGCCAAAAAGTATAATGTGGAGCTGGAGGTGCTCTCCAGCCTGAATCCCGTGCCCGGTACGGTGGTCAAGGAGGTTACAAAAGACATGGAAGGTATGCTGATCAAGGGTGTCGCAAAAGACACTGATGTTGCTGTTATCACGATTCTGAACGTTCCCGATGAGCCGGGCATGAGCTTCAAAATCTTCGGTCTGCTGGCCCAGAAGAACATCAACGTGGACATCATCCTGCAGTCCACCGGCCGTGACGGCAAGAAGGATATCAGCTTTACCTGCTCTGAGGGCGAAGCCGATCTGGCCATGCGCGTGCTGAAGGAGAGCGCACACTTCAACGATGTGAGCGTGGACACCACCTGCGCCAAGGTCTCCATTGTGGGTGCCGGTATGCAGAGCCACAGCGGCGTTGCTTCCAAGATGTTTGAGGCACTGTCCAACAACAACATCAACATCAAGATGATCTCCACCAGCGAGATCAAGATCTCCTGCATCATCAACCGCGACGATGCCGACAAGGCTGTTTCTGCGATCCACGATATGCTGTTTGACTGATTTGTAAAAAATGAATTTTGTGCGCTGTACAGTTTCTTTGGAAGCTGTACAGCGCTCTTTTTGTTAACGGCCTCGCCCTCTCAGTCGCTTACGCGACAGCTCTCCCAAAGGGCGAGCCTCTGGCGAAGAGAAAAACTTTCTGGTTCTGCCAAGGCCTCTCACTTTGGGAGAGGTGGACGCGAACAGCGTGAGCGGACGGAGAGGGCAAGGCCGCTGACGAGGACGGTCATACTTATTTTACACTTCCGGCGTTTACACAAAATGCAAAGGGGTGTATAATATACACTGTATCTGTGCGGCGCAGTGCGCTGCAAATTCTGCAAAAGGAGCTGCAACGCACCATGGAACCGACTGATAGAAATGCTGCAAAGCCCCGCCTGACCCGCGCTCAGTGGAAGCGCCGCAAGCGGCTGCGTCTGGCCCGCAACTGGGCCATTCTCATTCTCGTCTGCGCCGCCATTGTGGCGCTTATGACCAAAGGCATTCTCTGGCTGCTGCCAAAGGTGAACGCCATGCTTGCAGGGCCGCAGAGCTTTGATGCGGCCAGCTACGATGGCACCGGCTACAGCTTTGATGCTGACGATGAGCGTTTTGTGCTGGTGAACACCAATCTGCCTTTTGCCGAGGAACCCTCTCCGGCCCTTGCCGATGCCGATGAAGCCAGCGGTATCCAACTGGAAGCCGAAGCAGCTGCAGCCTACCAGAAAATGGCTGCGGCTGCGGCCGAGGACGGCGTTGCACTGGTGCTGACGGCAGGCTATCAGGACGCAGATGTCCGCAGCGCGGCCTATGAGACGCAGAAGCAGCAGTATCTGGAAAAGGGCAAAACCGAGGAAGAAGCCGCCAGCCTTGCGGCAGATATCCAGCCGCCTGCGGAATGCAATGATCACGGCACCGGCTATGCGGCGGATATCCTCAGTACAGACTACCCGACCCGTGATACCGGCTTTGATACGACCCGCGCCTACGAGTGGCTCACCGCCTACGCCGCCGAATACGGCTTCATCCTGCGCTACCCGCAGGACAGGCAGGCTGCTACCGGCGTGGTGTTTGAGCCGTGGCACTGGCGGTATGTGGGCGTTGAAAATGCCCTTGCCATCCGTGCCAGCGGCCTGAGTCTGGAAGAATTTCTTGCCTTGCAGAAGGCATCATAAAAATAAAAGCTCCCTGTGAAAGCAGGGCGGAGGAACAAATTGGAACGTACTCTCATTGCGCCGGGTGTGCATCTTTCCTGTGACCCGGCGGAAAAATTCAACCGCTGCCGCATCAGCGTCCACTTTGCCTTTCCGGCAAAGCGGGAAACGGCCACAGCACATGCGCTGCTGCCGCTGGTGCTGGAGCGCGGCTATGCCGACTGCCCGGATATGACCCGCCTGACCAAAAAGCTGGCCAAGCTCTACGGTGCAGACCTCACAGTGGATGCCCGGCCCATGGGCTGCAGCCACAACCTGTGTGTTAGTGTTACCGGCATCAAGGATCAGTTTGCGCTGGAAGGGGAGACCCTTACAAGGGAATATGCATCCATTGCACTGGGTGCGGCCTTTCACCCGTATTTTGTGGGCGGCACTTTTGATCCGGAAGCCGTGGGCATTGAAAAGCAGATGCTGAAAAAGGCGCTGGAAGATGAGATCAACGATAAGCGCCTTTACTGCCTACATCAGGCCAACCGGGAATTCTTTGGCGACAGCCCGGCGGGTGTGCGGCAGGAGGGCTATCTGGAAGAGGTGGAAGGCCTGACACCGGAACAGCTTACCGCAGCCTATTACGAGATGCTGCGCACCGCCAACATTGAACTGCTCGTGCTGGGCTGCACGGCAGAGCAGACCGCTGCGGTAAAGGATGCACTGCTGGCAGAGCTTGCGGCAATTGACCGCGCACCGCTGCCGCTGGCAGAAAACATTGCCATGCCCCGCCGGGAGCCGGTGCACAAAACCGAAACCTATGATATGGTGCAGGCGAAGCTCTGTATGCTGTTCACGCTGGGCGAACCCATGCGCACCGAACAGCTGGCTGCTGTGCGCCTTGCCATGGCGCTGTACGGCGGCAGTGTGACCAGCCGCCTGTTCCTGAATGTGCGCGAGCGTGACCACCTGTGCTACTATTGCTCGTCCTCGTTCCAGAGCTTTACCGGAAGCATGGCTGTGAACAGCGGCGTGGAGCACGCCGACGCAGCCCGGGCAGAGCGGGCCATCTTGAAGGAACTGGCCGACCTGTGCGATGGCCCCATCACCGACGATGAATTTGAGGACTGCCGTCGGGGTCTGCTGAGCGGGATGCAGGGGGTAGAGGATACCTTGGGCGGCATCGAGACATGGTATTACATTGAAGTGCTGCGCGGCGGCGACCCGGCCAAGGTGCAGACACCCGCCGAAGCCCGCGCCGCTCTGCAGGCCGTGACCAAGGACGACGTGCGCGCCATCCTGCGCAAACTGACCCTCTCGGTCAGCTATCTGCTCACAAAGGAGGTGGCCGCTCATGCCGCAGAATAACCAGACCCTGCTGGAAAAGACCGTGGCTGACCAGTGGCAGACCCTGCCCTCCGGACTGACCGTTATCGTGCGGCCCATGCCGGGTTATTCCAGCACCCATGTCATTTTTGCTACCCGCTTTGGCTCCATTGACCGGGATTTCCGGCTGGACGGCAAAGAGGTGCATCTGCCTGCAGGCGTGGCACACTTCCTCGAGCACAAGATGTTTGAAGATCAGGACGGCGACGCCTTTGCAAAGTATGCCAAGACCGGTGCCAATGCCAACGCATTTACCAGCTTTGACCGCACCTGCTACCTGTTCACTGCGACCCAGCAGCTGGATGAAAGCTTGGATGTGCTGCTGGGCATGGTGACTCATCCGTACTTTACCGAGCAGACCATCGCCAAGGAGCAGGGCATCATCGGGCAGGAGATCAAAATGTACGATGACAGCCCGGACTGGCGGCTCATCACCGGCCTGTTCGAGTGCTTGTACCACGAGCATCCCATCCGCAGCGATATCGCGGGCACGGTGGAGAGCATTGCTGAGATCACGCCGGAGATGCTTTACGACAGCTGCAAAGCCTTCTATGCACCGGGCAATATGGTGCTGGCGGCTGCCGGCGACACTACCATGGAGCAGATCCTGGCTGCCTGTGAGCGCCACGGCCTGATGAGACCGCGCAGCACCGAAAGAGTGCAGCGGCTGTGGAAGCCGGAACCCATGACGCTGGCGGCAGCCCATAAGACCCTGAAAATGCCGGTGTCCAAGCCCTGCTTCGGCGTGGGCTTCAAGGAGAAGCCGTTGCCCCCGGACGATCTGCGCACTGAAGCGCTGTATGATCTGATCCTGAGCTGCATCACAGGCGGCATGTCGCCGCTGTACCGCCGTCTGTACGACGGAGGCCTTGTGAACCCCGGCTTTGGCGGGGAAGTGCTGCGGGTGGACGGCTGCTGCTGCATCCTGTTCACCGGCGAGAGCGATGCCCCCGATGCCGTGAAGCAGATGCTTCTGGACGAGATCGCCCGCATCCGTGCCGCGGGTGTGGACCGGGAGATCTTTACCCTGTGCAAGAACGAAAAGTACGGCCAGCTGATCGAAAATCTGGAAAATGTGGAGGACTCGGCCAGCCAGATGGCAGACTTTGCCCTCTCCGGCCAGACGGTGGCGCAGCAGATCACCATGCTGGCAGGGCTGACTGCCGAGGATGCGGACGCTGCGCTGCAGCACATCCTCAGCACCGACCGCATGGCTGTGATGGATATTTTGCCAGATGGCACTGCGCCGCTGGCCGAGAACGAGGAGGAAGCAGAATGACAAATCTGGTGCAGTTCCCGGGGCTGGGCCTGAGCTTTGAGATCAACCGCGTGGCCCTTTCCATTGGCGGGTTCAATATTTACTGGTATGGCGTGTGCATTGCCTTTGGCATCTGTCTGGCGCTGGTATTTGCGTTCCGCCACAGCATCGAGTTCGGCGTGGACCCGGACAGCATGGTGGACGTGATCTTGATCGGCATCGTGCTGGGCATTGTCAGCGCCCGCGCTTACTATGTGGCCATGGCACCCTTTAAATACGAAAGCATCTGGGAGATGATCGCCATTCGGGATGGCGGCCTTGCCATCTACGGTGGCATCATCGGCGGCTTTCTGTTCGGTGGCTTGGCCTGCAAACGGCGGGGCGTGCCGGTGCTGCCCATGTTCGACCTGACCGCTATGGGTTTTCTGCTGGGACAGGGCTGCGGCCGCTGGGGCAACTTCTTCAATCAGGAGGCCTTCGGCTGCAATACCACCCTGCCGTGGGGCATGTTCAGCGAAACGACCCGCGCTTACCTGATGGGCAGCACAGTCACGGCCCAGAGCGGCGTGACCATTGACCCGAATCTGCCGGTGCATCCCACCTTCCTGTACGAAAGCATCTGGTGCTTCGTGGGCTTTCTCCTGCTGTTCCGTTATATTAAAAAGCGCAAGTTCAACGGTGACATTGCCCTGCGGTATATGATCTGGTACGGCGCGGGCCGCTTCTGGATCGAAGCCCTGCGCACCGACAGTCTGATGCTGGTGCCCTCCATTGGTCTGCGGGCATCCCAGCTGGTGGCAGGTATCGCTGTGGTAGTCGGTGTGGCTGCGGAAATTTACTTCACCCACAAGTTCAAGGACAAGCCCCTGATGGTAAAGCTGGCAATGACGGCGGACAACAAAGCCGCAATCAATAAGCTGAGCAAAGGAAAAACTGTTATCAGTCTGATGACGGATACAGATACTGAACTGCTGGCCTCCAGCCCGCGCAAGCTCTTCGTGGAGCGCACCGAAGCGTATAATGCCGAAGTAAAACGCACCATCGCGGAAAGCAGAAAGACGGAAAAATAAAAAATCCTTCGGAAAGAGGAAAATTCCTCTTGCATTTCCATCGTTTTTTTGCTATAATATTCTAGCCGCATGGTGTGGGCGCCTGAAATGGCCCAGTGTAAGGGCCTGCCTTTACGACCAGCGAGTACAACGAAAAGGAATGAACAAAATGTACGCAATCATTGTTACCGGCGGTAAGCAGTACCGCGTGGAGCAGGGCGACATCGTCTACATCGAAAAGCTGGACGTTGAGGCCGACTCCGAAGTGAAGTTTGATCAGGTTCTCGCTATTGGCGAGGAGGGTTCTGTGAAGGTTGGCGCTCCCGTTGTTGAGGGTGCTACCGTTACTGCCAAGGTCATCAAGAATGGCAAGGGCAAGAAGCTGAACATCATCACCTATCGCGCAAAGAAGCACAGTGCTCGCCGTATGGGCCATCGTCAGCCCTTCACCAAGGTTGAGATCACTGCGATCAACGGCTAAGGAGGTAAATTACAATGGCACATAAAAAGGGCGTAGGCAGCACCAAGAACGGCCGCGATTCCGCAGCACAGCGTCTGGGCACCAAGCGTGCAGACGGTCAGTTCGTTCTGGCCGGCAACATCCTGGTTCGTCAGCGTGGCACCCACATCATGCCGGGTGAGAACGTTGGCAAGGGCAGCGATGACACCCTGTTTGCTCTGGTGGACGGTACCGTCCGTTTCGAGCGCGTGGGTAAAGACGGCAAGAAGTGCAGCGTCAAGCAGTAACTTCTTTCGGATAACTGCAAAACGTAGAGAGCCGGACCCTCGTGGCCCGGCTCTTTTTGATGAAGAATTCTCTTTTTGACTGTCTGGCAGAAACTCCCCCAGTCGCCTGTGGCGACAGCCCCCTCGGGGAGGTGGCATCGTGCAGCGATGCCGGAAGGAGTTCCCGGCAAGGGAAGGGGAATAAACGAACATATAAAACTAAGGAGGGGCTGTATGGCAGCACAAACCAACTTTATCGACATCGCCACGATATGGCTCCACGCGGGCAAGGGCGGCGACGGTGCGGTGAGCTTTCACCGTGAAAAATTCGTGGCCGCTGGCGGCCCGGACGGCGGCGACGGCGGCCGCGGCGGCGATATCATCTTTGTGGTGGACGATCACCTGACCACCCTGATGGATTTCCGCTATAAGCGCAAGTATGTGGCCCCGGAGGGTGGCAAGGGCGGTGCAAGCCTGTGCCACGGCAAAAACGCGGAGAACCTTGTCATCAAGGTGCCGCTGGGCACCGTCATCAAGGACGCCGAGAGCGGCCTTGTCATTGCGGACCTGTCCGACCATACCCCAGTCACCATTGCAAAGGGTGGCCGCGGCGGCTACGGCAATGCGCATTTTGCCACTCCCACCCGACAGATCCCCAAGTTTGCAAAGCCCGGTATGCCCGGCGAAGACATTCAGGTGACGCTGGAGCTGAAGCTGATCGCCGATGTGGGTCTGATCGGCTTCCCCAATGTGGGTAAGTCCACCCTCATTTCCACCATCAGCGCAGCCAAGCCTAAGATCGCAAACTACCACTTCACCACGCTGGTGCCCACGCTGGGCGTTGTGTCCGTGGCGGAGGGCGCAAGCTTTGTCTGCGCCGACATCCCCGGCCTGATCGAGGGTGCCAGCGAGGGCATCGGTCTGGGACATGACTTCCTGCGCCATGTGGAGCGCTGCCGCCTGCTGCTGCATGTGGTGGATGTTTCTGGCAGCGAGTGCCGTGAACCCATTGAGGATTTTGAAAAGATCAACGAGGAGCTGGCAAAGTTCAGCCCTGTGCTGGCTGAGCGCCCGCAGATCGTCATTGGCAACAAGTGCGATCTGGCCACCGAGGAGCAGATCGAAGCTTTCCGCAAGTATGTGGAGGGCAAGGGCTTGACCTTTGTGCCCATCTCCGCCGCTACAATGCAGGGCGTGAAGGAACTGCCGGGCCTCGTGTATAACCGCCTGAAGGATATCCCGCCGGTGCCGGTGTTTGCTCCCGAGTACAAGAAGCCCGAACCCAAGGCCAACGACCGTGCGTTTGAGATCAAGCGCATGGAAGCCCATGTGTGGAGCGTGGAAGCCCCGTGGCTGGAATACATTCTGGCCGGCAGCAATGTGGACGACTACGAAAGCCTGCAGTTCTTCCAGCGTCAGTTGGGCGAGAGCGGCATTCTGGACGCTCTGGTGGCAAAGGGCGTGCAGGAGAACGACACCATTCTCATTGGCGATTACCAGTTCGATTATATCTTCTAAAGAAGAACCCTCTCCGTCAACGCTGCCGCGCTGCCACCTCTCCCGAAGGGCGAGGTTTCACGCATCTAAAAAGTACGTGCAATAAAAGCTCCCCCTTTCGGGGGAGCTGGCGAGCGGATGCGAGTCTGAGAGGGTTGGAGAATATTTATGAACGAACCTGAAAAGATCGACCCGCGGGAGCTTAGCCCCTTGGCGCTGGCCTTTGTGGGCGACAGCGTGCTGGAACTGCTGGTGCGACAGCGTCTGGTGGAGCACCACCGCCTGTCTGCCGGAAAGCTCAACGCAGAAAAGGTCAAATACGTCTCGGCCCGGGCACAGTTTCGGGAGGAACAGCTGCTGGAGCCGCTGTTCACTGAGGACGAACTGGCCGTGTTCAAGCGGGGCCGCAACGCCAGCAAGGCCAGCGTGGCAAAGCACGCTTCCCCGGAGGAATACCGTGCTTCCACCGGCTTCGAGTGCCTGCTGGGCTGGCTGTATCTGAACGGTCAGCTGGGCCGTGTGCACGAGCTGTTTGAAACACTGTGGCAGCAGTTCGACCCCAACGAAAAATAAAAACGCGAAAGCCCGCTGCTTTCCGCACTGGAAAACAGTGCCGGAGGGCAGCGGGCTTTGCGATTTGAGAAAGATCAGAGGTTCGCGCCCGTGGTCCATCAGGCGCGAAGGGCAGCGTCAGCGGCTGTTTTTGGCGTTGCTGGAACGGCTGCTCGTGGAGTTCTTGGCGCTCTCATCGTCGGCACCCTTGGTGTACTGGTTGGGGTGCTTGTGCTCGTTGGTGGCGCTGTTGGTTGTCTGGCTGGACGTGCGGTTCGAGGTCTGATTCTTGCAGTTATTGCTGCGGTTTTCGGTTGCCATAGTGAATGATCTCCTTTCGGTTTTCCGTGCGGGGCGGTGTGCCCCTCACAAGACCTAGTTTGGCCGCGGACGGCGGCTTTATACATCCCACAGGAGGAATGCAGAATGCCCATGGAATATTTTGAACAGCGGGAGCGCGCTCTGCTGGGAGACCGGTTCGATGTCCTGTATGCAGCCCCGCAGGAAACGGCGGAGCGCGGCGTAACGGTGTCGGCCCTGCGCAGCTCACCGGAGCAGTTTGCCGCAAAAGCCGATTTCCCACTGGAAGCATCGCCCTTTTGCAAGGCGGCATTCGTGGTGCATCAGCCGGATGATTTGAAATTCCGGCCCGGGCGGCATCCGTACCACCATGCGGGCGTGTTCTACTCGCAGGAGCCGTCTGCGTCCTCGGCGGCACCGCTGCTGGGCGTGCAGCCCGGGATGCGTGTGCTGGACATGTGCGCCGCGCCCGGCGGCAAAAGCAGCCAGCTGGCGGCGGCGCTGCAGGGCCGGGGTGTGCTGGTGAGCAACGAATACGTTGCAGCTCGTGCGGATATCCTGAAAAGCAATCTGGAACGCATGGGCGTGCCCAATGCAGTGGTGCTGAACGAAGCACCTGCCCGCATTGCGGATGCGCTGCCGGAATTTTTTGACCGGGTGCTGGTGGACGCGCCCTGTTCCGGCGAGGGCATGTTCCGCAAGGAGCCGGTGGCCCGTCAGCAGCACTGTGAAGCGCTGGTGAAGCAGTGTGCTGAGCTGGGTGCAGAAATTCTGGACTGTGCAGCCGCTGTGCTGGCCCCGGGTGGGCAGCTGGTGTATTCCACCTGCACCTTTGCACCCGAGGAGGACGAGGGACAGGTGGCGGCATTCCTGCAGCGCCACCCGGAGTTCACCCTTGCGGATGCGCTTGGCAATGTGGACTACACCTTTGGCAGCGCGGGCGAAGCCAACCGCACCGGCGGTCTGCCGCTGGATGTGAGCAAGGTGCGCCGTATCTGGCCCTGTCAGGGCGGCGAGGGCCACTTTATGGCCCGGCTCGTCAAAGCTGGCACTCCGCGCGTTCTGCCCGCAGAGGGCGAGTACACTGCCGAAGAACAGCTCTGGCTGGCAGCAGCGGAAGCTGCGGGCAAAAAGGCCAAGGGGAAGGGCGGCAAGCCTGCCAGGACCCCGGATGCCCGCAGTGCCCGCCGCGAGAATGCCCGTGCCTGCCGGGAAGCGGTGCAGGGTGACAAGCGTAGCCGCGAAGCACAGGCAGGGGAGACAAGTCCTGCCCAGAGCCTTGCAGCATGGCACGCGTTTGCCGGGCAGTATTTCCCGGCGCTGGTTGACCGCCCGGCTGTGGTGCACGGCGGCGGTGTGCTGCTGCCGGTGCCGTTCCCGCAGACGAACCTGCATGTGCTGCGGGCGGGCGTATTTGTGGGCAGCGTGCAGAAAGGCCGCTTTGTACCGGAGCACCATCTGTTCACGGCATTTGGCGCACAGTGCGTAAACCGCGAAGAACTCACCCTTGATGACCCGCGCTGCGTGGAGTATCTTTCCGGCCGTGAGGTGGAAGCCCGCATCGCTGCTGACGGCTGGTGCTGCGTGACGGTGGACGGCTGGCCGCTGGGCGGCGGCAAGGTGTCCGGCGGGCGGGTGAAAAACCATTATCCCAAGGCGCTGCGGCTGCTGTGAACGGGCAGAAAAAGCGCATTTTTCCGCGCAGAATGCTGAAAACTGGGCGGATAAGGCTTGAACGCTCTGCCCGGTTGTGCTACAATAATAGAGTTAGATTTTGTGTGCTGCCACAATGCGGGCGACCACAGCCCGTCTGCCCGCAGGCGGAGATTTGAGAATATACAGGAGGCTCTTTCCCATGTCTGGACATAGCAAATGGAACAATATTAAGCGCAAGAAGGAAAAGACCGATGGCGCAAAGGCAAAGGTCTTTACCAAGATCGGCCGCGAGATCAGCGTTGCCGTGCGTACCGGCGGCCCGAACCCTGCTTCCAACAGCAAGCTGGCTGATCTGATCGCCAAGGCAAAGCGCATGAGCGTGCCCAACGATAACATCCAGCGCATCATCAAGAAGGCTGAGGGCGGCGATAAGACCGAGTACGAAGCAATCACCTACGAAGGCTACGGCCCCGGCGGCGTTGCTGTCATGGTGGAGACCCTGACCGACAACCGCAACCGTACCGCTGCCGACCTGCGCCACTACTTCGACAAGAACGGCGGCAATCTGGGTGCTATGGGCTGCGTGGGCTTCCTGTTCAGCCAGAAGGGTGTCATTGATATCTCTCTGGAAGATAAGGATGCCGACGAGGCTATGATGGATGCTCTGGATGCTGGTGCCGAGGACTTCGATGCCAGCGAGGATGCAGCCGAGATCACCACCGATCCCGAGAACTACTCTGCTGTGGTCAAGGCCATGGAGGAGAAGGGCTACGAGATCCTCTCCGACGATCTGGCCATGGTGCCCATGACCACCACCCGCCTGACCGACCCCGACCAGCTGAAGCTGATGGGCAAGCTGCTGGATGCGCTGGAAGACAATGATGATGTCCAGAACGTCTGGCACAGCCTGGAGAACGAAGAGGATCTGCCGGAATAACCTTCCGCAAGGCTCTTTGCTCCTGAAATAAGACGATAAAAAGCCGCTTTTTGTGCTAATTGGCACGAAAGGCGGCTTTTTTGTGCTGTGTTACGGGACTGAAAACGTCTTGGGACCTCCACTGAACAATAAAAATCCCCCGTCGGCAAGGCATACCGGCGGGGGAAAGGGGGAGAGCGTTTTTTAATAGATTATTGCACGCTTGCAAGGAACCGCACAAAGCCTGCGCGGCCAGCCTCGTCCATTTTATAGACACCGGCATCGGCCAATACCTGAGCGAACACATGGCCCACCTCGTCCTGCAGGATGAGGTGCACGGTGTCGCCGTTCAGTTCCGGGTGGCGGGCAAGAATATCCTCGGCCCACTCGGCGTGCTTCTGCAGTTCTTCCGGGTACTGGCTTACCGGGGTGCGGGCCACCAGTGCATCGGCCAGCTCAAACAGCTCCTTTTTCAGGCGGCTGGGCAGCACGGCAAGGCCCATGACCTCGATCAGGCCGATGTTTTCCTTTTTGATGTGATGCAGCTTTGCATGGGGATGGAACACGCCCAGCGGATGCTCCGAGGTGGTGATGTTGTTGCGCAGCACCAGATCCAGCTGATACTTGCCGTCCCGCATCCGGGCAATGGGGGTGATGGTGTTATGTGGCTCGCCGTCGGTCTCGGCAAAGATGAAGCATTTTTCGTCCGAGTAGCCGCGCCATGCGGTCAGAATTTTATCGGCCAGCTCCACAAGACGGGCATCATCCTCGCTGGTCAGGCGGATGCAGCTCATGGGCCAGTGCACGATACCGGCATCCACATCCTCAAAACCGGGGAAGACCCACTTCTTCTCGACGGGAGCCTTTGCCATAGCGAATTCATAGTGGCCGCCCTGGAAATGGTCGTGGCTGAGAATGCTGCCGCCCACGATGGGCAGGTCGGCGTTGCTGCCCACGAAATAGTGGGGGAACAGGCCCACGAAATCCAGCAGCTTGCGGAAGGTAGCACGCTCGATCTTCATGGGAGTGTGCTGGTTGTTGAACACGATGCAGTGCTCGTTGTAGTAGACGTAGGGGCTGTACTGCAGGTTCCAAGCGCTGTCGTTGATGGTGAGAGGGATGATGCGGTGATTCTCGCGGGCGGGGTGGTTCATGCGGCCTGCATAGCCTTCGTTCTCGGCGCAGAGCTGGCACTTGGGGTAGGCGCTCTGGGGAGCCAGTTTGGCGGCGGCAATGGCCTTGGGGTCTTTTTCGGGCTTCGAGAGGTTGATGGTGATATCCAGATCGCCGTAGGGGGTCTTGGTGACCCATTTCAGGTCGCGTTTGATGCGGTAGCGGCGGATATAATCGGTGTCCTGACTGAATTTATAGAACCAGTCGGTCGCGGCCTGCGGGCCTTCGCTTTCGTAGCGTTCCTCGAAATTGGCGCGCACGATGCTGGGCCGCGGGGTCAATACGCCCATGAGCTTTGTGTCGAACAGGTCGCGGGCGGTGCTGTTGTCGGCACACACGCCGCGGGCCACGGCATCATCTACCAGCGTTTTGAGGATGCTTTCCAGATCGGTATAGCACACCTCGCCCTCCGGCGCGGTAAAGTCGTCCAGCTGCATGGTCATAAGCAGCTGGTTGCGGATGTAAATTTCATCATCGGGCAGGATAAGGCCGGTGTCCAGCCCGTAATTCACGAGCTGCTGAATGGCGGTAGAGATCACAGCACTGCGCCTCCTTCCGGGCGGATGCTCAGCACATGGCAGCGGCCTTCACCAAGGATGGCTTCCATGTGGGCCTTGAAGTCGGCCAACAGTTCCACCGGCACAAAGGCCTGAGCCGTACCGGCAAAGCCGCCGCCGTGCACGCGCACAGCGCCCTTGCCGTTCAGATAATGCTTGGCAGCTGCAATGGTCACGCCCATCTCCTGATGCTCCTTGTAACCGGCGGGGATCACGTTCTGCAGGTATTCCCAGCTGCTGTGGCCGGACTCGTTGACCAGACGCAGGAAAGTGTCAAAATCGCCCTCGCGCAGGGCAGCTACCTGTTTTGCCACGCGGTCGTTATCGGCATAGATATGGAAGGCGCGCAGTACGGCACGGTCGCCGCACTGCTTGCGGCACTCCGGAAGCTTTGCAAGGAAGGTCTCAAACGGCACATCCCGCAGCACTTCGCCGCCGCACACAGCAGCCACGGCGCGGCACTCGGCGGGCACAGCGGCATATTCGTCGGTCAGGTCGGCATGATCTGCGCAGGAATCCAGAATGCACAGGGCAAGGCCTGCCTTGGAGAAATCCACGGCCACCGGCTCCACATCCGGGTGGGCAGGGTCCGCAAAATCAATGGTAATAATGTTGCCCACGCTGGAAGCCATCTGATCCATCAGGCCGCAGGGCTTGCCAAAGTAGACGTTCTCTGCCCACTGGCCGATCTGCGCGATCTCGATGGGGGAGACTTTATCGGTCATGAAGCAGTCATTCAGGATCACGCCGATCAGCACTTCAAAGGCGGCGGAGGAAGAAACGCCGCTGCCCTTGGGCACGTTGGAGGAAATGTACACATCCAGACCGGCCAGCTTTGCGCCGCGCTGACGGAAGGCTTCGCATTCGCCGCGCAGCAGAGAGAGGGTAGTGTTTTCCTCTTCCTTGCGGGCAGCAAGGTCATCAAGGCCGATCACACACAGGTCGTAGCCTTCGCTCTGCACGCGCAGCTGGTTCAGGGTGTTGGGCGCGGCGGCAGCGATCATATCAATATTCACGCTGCCGGCCAGCACGCGGCCATGCTGGTGGTCGGTGTGGTTGCCGCCGATCTCGGTGCGGCCGGGGGCACTGTAAAGACCAGCTTCAGCATGGGGGCCAAAGGTGGCATCCAGACCATTCAGAACAGCTTCGTAGCGGGCAGCCTGTGCAGGAGTTTCGTCGGGCGCACAGCAGTAAAGTGCTGCCAGCCGGGCAGCGTGAGCGCCGCTGGAAAGCTCCTGCTTCCATGCGGAAACAGATTTCATCATAGGATAATCCTCCTTTTGAGCGGGTTGGAACTGCAGTGCAGGGCCGCATACAGGATGCTCTGCACACTTCTGTCCTTATCATATAAAATCCGGACAGAAAAAACCATGTGTTATTGTTGCATCTGGATGAAAAGTTGCAAAAAGACTGAAATTGGCGCACAGAGTGGAATTTGACGGTTGAAATAAAATTAGATATAAAACGGAAAAACCATTGGCAAAAATGCCTGCAAATCCACGGCTTTGCGTGGGACGGACGAGGCCTGCACAACATGGAGATTTGCGCTTTGAAAAAACAGGGAAAAAGCTCATGGGCCTTTTCCCTGTTTCCCAAAATATTATTTTGTAAACTCGTTTCCGGTCAGGCCGTCCATGTTCAGCATCCCTTCCAGTGCGGCCACATCTGCCGAAACGTCCAGTGCGTCGGACTGGAACAGCTTGTCCAGCTGATTTTCAAAGGCGGTCACCAGCAGGTCCATGCTGCGCTCGATGTTCTTTTTGACATCGGCGATGTTTTCCCCCTGCACATCCTGCGCAGGAAGGCTGGCGTAGGTGTTCAGCAGCTTGAGGGCGGTGGGCAGATAGTAGTCCATGAATTTCTGCAGCTGAGCCTTTTTGCCGGGGTCTTGCTTTGCCAGCTCAAAGATGCGGGCACTGACCGCTTCCAGACGGCTGATCTTGGTGGTCATCACGGGGTCCGGGATGGCATCGTTGACCTGCCGCAGCTGCTGCAGAATTGCGGTATATTGGTCCGCTGGTGCAGGTTCTGGGGCGGGCGCAGGCTTCGGTTTCCGGGGCGGCTGGGGAGCCGCGCCGCGCACTACCAGAGTATTGGTGCGGTTATCAATGTAAGCATCTGCACCGAAGTAACCGTGGGAAATAGCACTTTCCACCACGGTGCGGCCCTTTGCGGCATCGATGCCCGCGGCAGCAAACAGCTCGTCCAGCGGAATATTGTCGCGGTCGCCTGCGATCTTGTCCAACAGGCGTTCCAGCTTGCGGGTACGATCCATGCGCAGGCCGGTTAGCAGAGCAGCACCGCCGCCCAGCATCTGGGCAATGGCGGTAAACGCCTCCATCATGCTGTCAGCGCCATCCATGAACAGAGTGCTGAAGCCCGCGAACAGAAAGACAGCACCGCCGATGGTGCACAGGGTGGTAAGGAGTTTGTGACGCTCCTTAGCGTCCTTCTGCTCTTTGGTGGGAACATCGTGGCCGTAAGTTGGCTCGGTTTCCTGCCGGGGTGCCGTCTGCGCAAGGGCGGGGCCGAGGTCGGAACGATAGTCTGCCTGCGCCTGCGCAGCAGCCGTTTCCTCTTTTTCGGCGTTTTTATCGATGCTTTTTAAGATGAACAGCAGCACGCCCAGCGGTGCCGACATGGCAAACACAATAAAGATGGCAATGGTGGGAATGTGGGCAAAATAATGTTTTTTGGGCTGCATGAGCAAAAACCTCTCAATTTATCCTGACTGTCCGGCAAAAGAACAGAAAAAGACCGCGTTCCACTCTATTATAGCGGAGCACGGCCTTTTTGTTAAGGGGGAAATATTGATGTGCGTGGAAGCGGCAGGGGAGTAAGTCTGCTGCCTACCGGAAAAAGTTACTTCATCAGACTGCAGACGGCCTCGGCGTAGGCGGCGGGATCATCCACCGGCAGGCCTTCGATCAGCTGAGCCTGTGCGTACAGCAGAGCACTGTACTTCTTGAGCTTGTCGGTGTCACCGGCCTCCTGTGCGGCCTTGAGCACGGCAAACACGGGGTGGTTGACATTCAGTTCCAGAACCTTATCGCTCTTTACGCCTTCGCTGCCGGGCTGCTTGGACAGCACTTTTTCCATCTCAATGGACAGCGGGCCGTCAGCACTCAGGCACACAGGGTGATCCTTCAGGCGGGTAGAGACCTTGACCTCTTTCACCTTGCCGTCCAGTGCGTCCTTCATGGCATCGAACAGGTTCTTGTTCTCAGCGGTAGCGTCCTCGGCGGCCTTCTTCTCTTCCTCGGTCTCAAGGCCCAGATCACCGCTGTTGACATTCTTGAACTCCACGGTGCCGTCCTTGCCTTCGGCATCCTTGCGGGGATAGGTGCGCAGGATCTGCAGGCAGAACTCATCCACATCCTCGGTCAGCAGCAGGACGTCATAGCCCTTATCCATGACCAGTTCAGCGGCGGGCAGCTTTGCCAGACGGTCGGTAGAATCACCGGCAGCGAAGTAGATATACTTCTGCTCAGCGGGCATCTTGTCTACATACTCCTGCAGAGTGACCATCTTCTGCTCCTTGGCAGACCAGAACAGCAGCAGGTCGCGCAGCAGCTCGGCGTGCATGCCGTAGTCGGAGTAAGCACCGAACTTGATCTGACGGCCGAACTCTTTCCAGAATTCCTCGTACTTCTCGCGGTCATTGGCCAGCATGGCGTGCAGCTCGTTCTTGATCTTTTTTTCCAGAGCGTTGTGGATCAGCTTGAGCTGGTTGTCCTTCTGCAGCATCTCGCGGCTGATGTTCAGGCTCAGATCCTGACTGTCCACAATGCCCTTGACGAAGCTGAAGTAATCGGGCAGCAGGTCGGCGCACTTCTCCATGATGAGCACGCCGGATGCGTACAGGGCCAGACCCTTTTCATAATCCTTGGTGTAGAAGTCGTAGGGACGGTGGCTGGGCACGAACAGCAGGGCATTATAATTTGCAGTGCCCTCGGTGCGGCTGACGATGACGCGGGCGGGGTCGGTATAATCACCAAACTTTTCCTTATAGAAATTCGCGTACTCCTCGTCGGTCACTTCGCTCTTCTGCTTTTTCCAGATGGGCACCATGCTGTTCAGAGTTTCCAGCTCGGTGTAAGTCTCCCATTCGGGCTTATAATCCTCCGGCTTGGGATCGGGTTCCGGCTTCTGGCGCTCGTGCTGGCGCTCCATCTGGATGGGATAGCGCACATAGTCGCTGTACTTCTTCACGATGGCCACGATGCCGTACTCATCGAGGAAGTTGTCGTAGTGGTCCGTCTCAGTATCCGGCTTGATGTGCAGGATGATCTGGGTGCCTGCGGTGTCCTTCTGGGCGGGGGTCATTTCGTAGCCGTCCACACCGGAGGACTCCCACTGCCATGCTTCATCCGAGCCATAAGCCTTGGAAATGACGGTGACTTTATCGGCTACCATGAAGGAAGAGTAGAAGCCGACACCAAACTGACCGATGATATCGATGTTCTCGTCCTTGTTGTCCTTCTTGAAATCCAGAGAACCGGAGTGAGCAATGGTGCCCAGATTCTGCTCAAGTTCCTCTTTGGTCATGCCGATGCCGTTATCCTCAATGGTCAGGATGCGGTTCTCCTTATCGCGGGTGATGAGGATGCGGAAATCGCCCTTGTTCATGCCCACAGAAGGATCGGTCAGGCTCTTATAATAGAGCTTATCGATGGCATCCGATGCGTTGGAGATCAGCTCGCGCAGGAAAATTTCCTTATTGGTGTAGATGGAGTTGATCATCATATCCATCAGCTTTTTGCTTTCAGCCTGAAATTCTTTCTTAGCCATAATGCAAAACCTCTTTTTATCTGTATTCGGCACCAAGCACTCGGAATAGGATATTGCTTTTGAATACTTAGCACTCGTAACTTTCGAGTGCTAATATACACCGACGAAAAGCAAAAATCAAGGGCTTTCATAAAAAGTTTAAAAAATGGTTCGTTTTGTGCTATAATGAACCGCAAAGGATGCTGTAAAAGGAGGAAATATCATGCAGCTGAAACAGCTGGAACTGGCCGGCGGTGGGACACTGACCGTTTATCTGCGTGATTGCTGTGAGCGGATGCCGAATGTGCTTGACCGGCCATTGGTGCTGGTGGTGCCCGGCGGCGGCTATACCCATGTGAGTGCCCGCGAGGGCGACCCGGTGGCGCTGCAGTTTGCGGCGGCGGGGTACCACACCGCTGTGCTGGACTACGCCATCTGCGAAAAGGCAAAGGACTACATGCCGCTGCGCCAGCTGGCCGAGGCTATCGGTCTTGTGCGACAGCACGCGGCCCAGTGGCATATCCTGCCGGAAAAAATTGCCGTGTGCGGCTTTTCAGCGGGCGGCCACCTGGCCCTTTCCGGTGCTGTGCTGGACATTCCCGGCGAAGCGGCCCAGCCCCGGCCCAATGCGGTCATTCTGGGCTATCCGGTGGTCACGGCAGGGCAGTATGCCCACCGCGGCAGCTTTGTGCAGCTGGCGGGCAGCGCCGACCCGGCGGCACAGCAGGTGTTCGGGCTGGAGGATAAGATCACGCCGCAGACGCCGCCGGTGTTCGTATGGACCACCATGGAGGATGCCACCGTTCCGGTGGAGAACACCCTGATGCTGGTGAACGCTCTGCACCGGGCGGGTGTGCCATGCGAGGCACATCTGTTTGAAAAGGGGGTGCACGGTACCAGCATCAGCACGGCAGAGGTGGACCAGCCCAGCCGCCACCGGCATCACTGGGTGGAACTGGCAGTGGAATGGCTGGAAGACACTTTTGCCTTTTCCGTCTGTTAAGTCTGGATATATTTGAACGAACCTACAAAAAATTCACAATTAAACTGTTGACTTGCATAAGCCTTTGACGTATACTGGTCAGCAGGGACAAACTAAAGGAAGAAGGAAATACCTATGGTTATGGACCCGACCCTGCCGCGCATCTCTGTGCGCGACCTGATGATGCAGGCTTTTCTCACCGGATGGGAGCTTTCGGACAAGACGGTCTCGCAGGACGAATACCTGCAAAGCTCCATTCAGGTGATCGAAATGCTGCAGGTGGAACCGGAAAACCTTTATGCCGAAGAAGGCCTTGGCCTGCCGGACGGCGAAGAAGTGGATCATCTGGACGACTGGCTGCGTGCCGACGGCCAGTGGCTGTACTACGGTGTAGAGGAAGAAAATTTCTTCCTGATCCAGTGGTACCCGGACGAAGCTGCCGCAAAGGCAAAACTGGCCCAGCTGGAAGAACTGGGCGACGGCAAGCAGTATCTGGTAGATTTTTCCCTCAAGCGGGAGAACCCTTCCAGTGCAGAGAACTTCGGCAATTCCAATCCGGTCCAGCTCCGCTCCTGAAAACATCACCTTAAAGCGAAAGGAAATTTTGCAGCATGCAGCTTTCTGAGATCGAGCGCGAACAGCTTTATGCCATCGTTGAAAAATACGATCATCACCCGGATGTGCAGCGGATGCGGGAGTACATCCAGCACGGCTCTGTCACCACCTACCAGCATTGCAAGAATGTGGCGCTGGTGAGCTTCTGGCTCAACCGCCGTCTGCATCTGCACGCTGACGAGACCTCGCTGGCAGTGGGTGCCCTGCTGCATGATTTTTATCTGTATGACTGGCACACCACCGGTACCTTTCACGGCCTGCGCCGCCTGTTTGAGATGCACGGCTTCTCCCATCCGGGTTATGCCTGCGTCAATGCAAAGCGGGTGTTCAGCATTACCAGAAAGGAACAGAGCATCATTGCAAGCCACATGTGGCCGCTGACCTTCCGTCATGTGCCCACCTGCCGCGAAGCAGTCATCGTCTGTCTGGCCGATAAGTACTGCGCCGTGGTGGAAAGCATGTTCCAGCGTTCCCGCGCCGGTGCCGTGGTGGACGGCAGCGTGGACATCGACGGCGAAGAGTGGTAAGCCTGTTTTTACCTTTATCATTTTATCAATGGACAAAAAAGAACTCCGCAGCCTCAGGGCGCGGAGTTCTTTTGCATCTTACAGCTTTTTATAGCCTTCCGGTTCATTGGCGGCAGCGCGGTATTCCATTAAGAATGTGTCCAGCCAGCGGCCGTGACAGTCGCGGGCAATGCGTTCCCGGCGGCCCACTAAGCGAAAGCCGCATTTTGTGTGCAGGGCGCGGCTGGCAGCGTTGTCCTGCAGCACGGTGGACTGCAGTGTCCAGTAGCCGGCCTTTTCTGCCTGATGGCACAGCTCGGTCAGCAGGTGATAGCCAAGGCCATGGCCCCGGAACTGCTCACCCACGTAAATACTCACCTCGGCAACGCCGCGGTAGCACCAGCGCGGGTCCACCCGGCGCAACGCCGTCCACCCGGCGATCACGCCGTCGGCCAGCAGTACCAGTCGGCATTCTTTTGCGTGGGAAGCATCCCACGCAGAATACGGCGGACAGGTGGTCTGAAAAGTGGCATGTTCTGTAGCAATGCCCTCCAAATAAATTCTGGAAACAGCGCTCCAGTCTTCCGGCTCCATGGGCCGGATCTCGATTTTGCTCATATTTCGATCCCGGCGGAAAGTGCATAGCTTTCCGCGCCCTCAACTCTCAAAAATATCCGGCTCCAGTATAGCAGAATTTGCGGTGCGGTACAAGCGCCGTACTGCACAGAAATTTCTTTGACAAGCGGAAGGTTTGTGATACAATAAATCATAACAAAGAAAAGCACGGCAGGATACGCCGCTGCAGAATGGAGGATGTCCCAAAATGAAGTGGATCAGAACGATGGTGTGTGCGCTGGGAATGCTGGCGTGCGTATCGCTTTCGGCATTTGCTGCAGAGTACGGCGAGCCGAACATCACAACAGAGACGACCATGAAAGAGCTGCGGGAGAACCCCAGCATCAAAGGCTCCGGCTACTATACCTACTGCAACGAATGGATCGAGGGCAGCACGCAGTACGATGATACGCCCATTGAGGGCTATGTAAGCTACGCGGCTGCCGAGGATGCCGCCGAAGGCATGAACCTTGTGATCGAAAACTACAACAGGGGCGTACAGATCACATGGCAGGTGTATACCCCGGAAGAAATTGCGGAAAATTCTTCTCTGGGCATGGTGCAGCTGTATTATTTCCCGGCTAAAACAGCCAACGCAAAGTACGCCATCGTGGTGCCCGGCAACGGCGGCAACACCACCGCAGAGCTGAACGAGGGTGCATCCATTGCCAACCAGCTGCACGAGCTGGGCTATGCGGCCTTTGTGCTGCGGTACCGCTCTTTCCTGAATGCATCCGACAATGCGCCACTGTACGATATTGCCAACGCCGTAAAGTACCTGACCGAAAATGCAGATCAGTTTGGCGTTCAGCGCGAAAACTATGCGCTGATGGGCTTTTCTTCCGGCGGACACATCGTGGGCCTGATCGGCTCGGACAACGAAAAGTTCGGCTATAAGGCATTTGGCCTCCCACAGCCTGCGGCGCTGCTGCTGGGCTACCCCATCAACGATTTCTTTGAGGTGAAGCCGCTGTATCAGCTGGCCATTGACCCGCTGGTGCTTGGCTGGCGTTACTACTGGACTGATATTTCGGATGTGGTGAACGAAAACTTTACCCCTACCTATTTCTTCTACGGCAAAAATGATCTTTATATGCAGCGCATGTGCTACTCCCAGCAGGGGCCGCTGCTGGAGCGCAAGCTCCGGGAGAGCGGGGCTATTTATGAGTGCCATGTGTACGAGAACGCACCCCACGCCATTGGCCCGGGCCGCCACACCGATGCGGACGGCTGGATCCGGCAGGCAACGGCATTCTGGGAAAAACAGTGCAAATAAAGAGATAAACGGGGGATTGCTGTGAGAAAACGATTGCGCACGGTGATGTTTGGTATTGGCCTGATGATCTTGCTGGCACAGTCGGCGTTTGCGGAGGAGCTTGGTCAGG
This sequence comes from Faecalibacterium sp. Marseille-Q4896, assembly GCF_017377615.1. Lineage (NCBI taxonomy): Bacteria > Bacillati > Bacillota > Clostridia > Eubacteriales > Oscillospiraceae > Faecalibacterium > Faecalibacterium sp. Marseille-Q4896. The sequence goes on along the minus strand of NZ_JAFREG010000007.1, from coordinate 12,695 downwards.
CCAACATCACACCGCGCACCAAAATGGAAGAGATCCGCTCCAACCCCAGCATTGTGGGTGCGGGCATCTACACCTACTCGCTGGATCAGGACCGTGTGCTGGACCGGATGTACTGGGACGCGCAGCCGCTGAGCCGCCTTTCCAATCACTGGACGGCACAGGATGCGGCGGATGGACTGAACTATCTGATCCGCACCTATAACGCTGGGCAGCGGGTGACCTTCCCGCTTTATACGGCGGAGGAGATCGCGCAGGATACCAGCCGGGACGGTGTGGAACTGTATTATCTGCCGGCAGAAGGGGCGCAGGCAAACCAGAAATATGCGCTGGTGATCGGCGGTAATGCGATCGTGGTCAGTGCGGAGATCCGCGAGGGCATTTCCACTGCATGGAACCTGCACGAAATGGGCTACCCGGTGTTCGTGCTGCGCTACCGCATCGGCATGAAGGCTTCCAACAATGCGCCGCTGCAGGATGTGGTCCGCGCGGTGCAATACATCACGGAACATGCAGGACAGTTTGGCGTGCAGGCGGAGGATTATGCCATTGTAAGTTATTCCTCAGGCGGGCAGATCGCCGGACTGTTCGGCACCGACGCGGTGGGCTACAAAAATTACGGCCTGCCAAAGCCCGGTGCCATGCTGCTGGGCTACCCGGTAAACACCTTCCTAGAGTTCAAACCGGTCTATAATATCCTGCTGGACCCCGGCGTGTGCAAGCAGCGGTATTATAAAATGACATTGTCTGATTACATCACACCGGATTATCCGCCTACCTATCACTGGTACGGCAAAAACGACATGACCCTTATGACCATGTGCTGGTCGGCGCAGGGGCCTGTGCTGGAAAAGGCACTGGCCCGCAACCATGTGACGCATATCTACCATGTGTATGATGATGCTCCCCATGCAGTGGCCGCAGGCAAGGGCACCGATGCGGAGGGCTGGCTGAATGAAGCAGCTGCTTTCTGGGAGGAACAGGTCGGCTGAAAAGGAGATGTTGAGTTGAAACACAGGATATGCACCGCAGCAGCCTGTATCTGTCTGCTGCTGATGATGGCGCTGCCCGCATTTGCAGCAGAGTATGGCGAGCCGGATATCACGCCGCAGACCACCATGGGCGAGATCCGCTCGAACCCCGGCATCCTTGGCGCAGGCGTTTGGACCTATTCCAAGGAGCAGAACCTGCCCGGTACCGAGGACTGGTGCAATGACCAGACGCTGGAAAAATATGTGAGCAGCTATGTGGCACAGGATTGTGCCGATGGTCTGAACCTGCTCATCCGCAATTACAATGCGGGCGTGCAGATCACCTATAAGCTCTACTCGGAGCAGGAGATCGCCGAGGACAGCTCCCGCAACAATGCGGAGTTCTATTACTACCCGGCCAGCACGCCGGATGCAAAGTATGCGCTGGTGCTCTCCGGCAACATCTTCAACCGCACGGCAGAGTTAAAGGAGTGCATCTCCACAGCTTACCAGCTGCACCAGAAAGGCTATGCGGTGTTCGTGATGCGCTACCGCGCCTACCCGGATAACGACAACAACGGCCCCATGGAGGACATTGCACGGGCGGTGAAGTACATCACCGCCCACGCACAGCAGTTCGGCGTGCAGACGGAAAGCTACGCCCTGATCGGCTATTCTTCCGGCGGACATCTGGCGGGCCTGTTTGCATCGGACGCTCTGGGCTATAAAAACTATGGCCTGCCCAAGCCCGGCGCAGTGATCCTGGCGTATCCCATCGTGCAGTTTTCCGAGATCACACCGATCTATCGTGTGGGCATCGACCCCTTTGTGTGCGGCCGGTTCTACTATGAATACAGCCTTGCCGACCTGATCACAGAGGACTATCCGCCGGTGTACTTCTGGTATGGCAGGGATGACCTGACCTTGAACCTGCTGTGCTGGCCGCTGCAGGGGCCGACCCTCAGCAAGGCACTGGCCGCGCATGGCGTACCTTACAAAGAAGTGGTATATGACCACGCAGCCCATGGCATCTGCCTTGGCCGCGGCACGGCTGCGGATGGCTGGCTGGACGAAGCCGCTGCCTTCTGGGAAGAACAGACAAAATAATATAAAGTACGCAGATCCGGGCTTTGCAGCTGCACAGCCCGGATTTTGCAATAGGAGACATTATGGAATTTTTAGCGTTTCTTTACACGGTGCTTCTGGTGGCCATCTGCCTGATGATGGCCCTGCTGCTGTACCGCTCGGCAAAGCCTGCCGCAAACCGGGACGATGCAGAACGGAAGGAATGGCTGCGTCAGCAGCTGGAAGCGCAGAACCGCCAGATGGACGCGAAGCTGGCAGAGATGGCGCAGCAGAACCTTGCCGCTATGGGCCACATCAGTGAAACGCTGCAGGCTTCGGTGCAAAGTATGAGCACCGCCCTTGCCGCAGGGCAGGGCACCCAGCAGCAGACCATGGAGCAGCGCCTGCAGGGGCTGGAAGCCTCCAACGCCCGCAAGCTGGAAGAGATGCGCCGCACCCTTGCCGAGGGCATGACTGCCCTGCAGGCCCAGAATGCCCAGAAGCTGGACGAGATCCGCCATACGGTGGACGAACAGCTGCAGGATGCGTTGCAGAAGCGGGTGACCGAAAGCTTCAAGGCGGTGAACGACCAGCTGGAACAGGTGTACAAGGGTCTTGGCGAAATGCAGAACCTTGCCGCTGATGTGGGCGGGCTGAAACAGGTGCTTTCCGGTGTGAAGACCCGCGGTATTCTGGGTGAGATCCAGTTGGGAGCCATTCTGGAAGAGATCCTTGCCCCGGAACAGTACGACACCAATGTGGCCACCATTCCGGGCAGTACCCAGCGGGTGGAGTACGCCATCCGGATGCCCGGCGCGGACGGCGGTACGGTGTGGCTGCCCATCGACTCCAAGTTCCCCGGCGACACCTATGCCCATTTACAGGATGCGCAGGCATCCGGCGACGCACAGGCCGTGGAGAACGCCCGCCACGCACTGGAACTGGTGCTGCGGGCCGAGGCCAAGGACATCCGGGAAAAATATGTGGAGCCGCCCTATACCACGGCCTTCGGCATCCTGTTCCTGCCCTTCGAGGGTTTGTATGCCGAGGTGGTGAACGCGGGCCTGCTGGAAGTGCTGCAGCGGGACTATCAGGTGAACATTGCAGGCCCCAGCACCATGGCAGCGCTGCTCAACAGCCTGCAGATGGGTTTCAAGACCCTTGCCATCCAGAAGCGCTCCGGTGAGGTATGGCAGCTGCTGGGTGCGGTGAAGACCGAATTTGACAAGTTCGGGCAGGGGCTTTCCAAGATGCAGCAGCGCCTGCGTCAGACCGACGAAGAGCTGGATAATCTCATTGGCGTGCGCAGCCGTGCCATCAGCCGCAAGCTGCGCGCGGTGCAGACCATTGACGAAAGCGCTGCTGCCGCTCTGCTGGAACTGGATGCTGAGCCGGGCAAACCGGTGGCGGCACGTCTGCCGGAGAATGGGGAAGAGCTCTGATGTGCAGAATATTCCCACGTTATCCCTTGCGATTTTTCTGACGATGTGGTATGATAGGAACTGTTCTCAGAAACAACCGCCGCAGAAACGCGGCACTGCATAAAAATATAAATAAGGAGACCGAGCATTATGAGCGTAAACAAGATCAGTGAAGCCATTTTGGGCGTTGGCGTGGATGATACCACCATCGACCTCTTCGAGAGCCAGTATCCGGTGCCCACCGGCGTGAGCTATAATTCCTATGTCATTCTGGACGAAAAGACCGCCGTTCTTGATACGGTGGATGCCCGCGCTACCGAGCCGTGGCTGGAAAACCTGACCGAAGCTCTGGCAGGCCGTAAGCCGGATTATCTGGTGGTCTCCCACATGGAGCCGGACCACGGTGCCAACATTGCAAAGCTGGCGGCACTCTACCCTGAGATGCAGGTGGTGGGCAACGCCAAGACCTTTTTGTATATGGATCAGTTCTTTGGTGCTGATGCAATTGCCAAGGAGCGCCGTGTAGTGGTGAAGGACGGCGAGAGCCTTTCTCTCGGTGCACATACCCTGACCTTTGTGTTTGCCCCCATGGTGCACTGGCCGGAGGTCATGGTCAGCTATGAATCCACCGAAAAGGTGCTGTTCTCCGCGGATGGCTTCGGTCGCTTTGGCGCTGTGGCAAAGTTTGACGAAAAGGCCGACTGGGCCAGCGAAGCCCGCCGCTACTACCTGAACATCGTGGGGAAATACGGCCCGCAGGTGCAGGCGCTGCTGAAAAAGGCCGCGGCTCTGGACATCCAGACCATTTGCCCGCTGCACGGCCCGGTGCTGACCGGAGATCTGGGCAAGTACCTGAACTACTACGACATCTGGTCCAGCTACAAGCCCGAGGAGCCGGAAAAGATCCTTATGGCAAGTGCTTCCATCCACGGCCACACCCGTGCAGCAGCCCACCTCATGGCAGAAAAGCTGCGTGCAAAGGGCGCAAAGGTCGTGGAGGTGGACCTGACCCGCACCGATGTGTCCTATGCCGTCACCGAAGCCTTCCGTTGCGGAAAGATCGTGCTGGCCTGCGCCACCTACGACGGCTTCCTCTTCCCGCCGATGGAAAATCTGCTGACCCACCTCAAGACCAAGAACTTCCAGAACCGCACGGTCGGTCTGATGGAGAATGGCACATGGGCACCCATGGCCGCAAAGCTCATGCGCGCCGAGCTGGAAAGCATGAAGAACATCGCCGTGTGTGATACTGTGGTCACCATCCGCAGTGCTGCCAATGCTGCTGCCGAAGCGCAGATGGATGCACTGGCTGCAGAAATCGTGGCAAAATAAAGCATTCTGGAAAAAATACGCAAGATCCTCTGCCGACTGCCCGGCAGGGGATTTTTTTATTGAACCATGTGGAAGAGTTTGATATACTGAAAAGCAGAAGTTTATGGATGGAGGAATATCATGTCTGTAGAAATAAAAGCGGATATCAGACACTGGCTGCGGGAGTTGGATAAGAAATATTTCTTTGTGATGCTGGGCTTTGCGGTGATGGTCTATTTTCCGCTGATCAGTCAGCGGCTGGTCAATACGTTTGACGGCCTGTGGAATGGGTCGTGGTTTATAGGCGGCTTCTGGGAACTGTCGATCGGCAGATGGCTGTGGTGTGTGGCAGATGCTGTACGTTTCGGTGTACAGACGGAACCGCTCAATGCCCTGTTGACTCTTTCCATGATGGTGCTGGGCATCACGCTTCTGCGCAGGCTTTTTGTGGAGCGTGACAACGCACTGACCTACTTTGCGGGAATGGCTGCCATTTCCGGCGCAGCAGTTGGCGTGCAGCTTTCTTACCGCTATATGTCACCGATCTTTGGCTTGTCCTTTCTGTTTGCCGTGCTTGCAGCATACTGGGTGATCACCACCACCCATGCAGGTGCGGCTGTCGGCTGCGGTGCGGTTATTTTGGCATTGAGCTTGGGTTTGTATCAGGCCAATCTGGCGGTGTTCTGCATGATATTGCTGGCATATCTGCTGCGGCTGCTGTTTCAGAATGCAGAACCACAGAAAACAGGTGTGCACATTGCAAAAAGCCTTGGCAGTGCAGCAGCGGGCATGGTGCTCTACTGGCTGGTGCTGAAGCTAGTACTTGCACTTTGCCGTATCGACCTGACCAGCTATAATGGTGCCGCAGAGATCTCAGTAAAAAGCATTCTGTTTGGTTTGCCGAATGGTATTCTGCAGGCGTATCGGATATTCGGAATTTACTTTTTCCGTAATGCCTACCGGCATAATACACTGCAGCCGTTCGGCTTGTTCGCAGCAGTGCTGGCTATGCTTGCGGTATGGTTCCTTTGCCGTTTTGTGCGGATGGCGCGCAGTGGAAAAACAGGGGGCCTGCTTCTGGGCACTGCCGCTCTGCTGGCACTGCCGTTTGCCTGCAATGCCATGATGCTGATCAGCAGTGAAGCTGTGTGGCGAATGCAAATGGGCGGAGGCCTTGCGTTATTTGTGCCGTTGTGTCTGCTGTTGTTGGAGGGCACCCGTCCGGAACAGGGCAACAAAGCCCGATGGCTGGTACTGGTGTTTGCATTTCTGGTCGTATACGGAAATGTTTACATGATGGCTGTCGATCAGGAGGCAATGCGGCAGGGCCGGGATTCACTGCGGGTAATGTCGGACCAAATCGTGAACGATCTGACGGAGGAAGGCTGCTTTGACGAAGGAAATCACTGGTCGGTCATGATCGCAGGCAGGCCCAGCTCGAACCCGACTTTTAAAAAAGGCGACCTGTACCCTTCGGCCAACAGGTATGCACAGATGGGCTGTTTCTGGCTGTCACCGGAATGCGCAAGACTTTCCTGGCGCGGCGTGTTTGAAAAGATCACTCCGGTGGAGATCACGCTGTGCGAAGATGAAGATTATCAGAAACTGAGACAGACCGAACTGGTAGCAGAAATGCCGGTTTATCCGCAGGAGGGATATATCCAGCAGGTGGGTGATATTGTGATCGTGAAGGTATCAGAGGATTATCTGATCGATGAATAACAAATGAGCCTGAGAACATAAAACAGGACAGATGGAGAAAATAACGATGAAAGAAAAAATCGATGTACAGAAACCGGACGACCTTGGGCTGGATATATCGGATCTAAGATATTTTCTGGTGATGCTGCTGTTTTCGGCGGTAGTGTTTTTCCTGCTGATCAGCCAGCGGCTGACCAATACATTTGACGGATTATGGAACAATACATGGTTCTTTGGCGGCTATTGGCAGGTAGTCACGGGCCGATGGCTCTGGCCGGTGATCGATGCGCTGCGGTTTGGCATCCAGACGGAACCTTTCAATTCATTGCTGACGCTTTCCATGTCGGCGCTGGCTGTTACCCTGCTTCGGAAGTTTTTTACAGAGAAGGATTCTGTCGTGACCTATCTGGCGGGTATGGCTGTTCTGGCCAGCACGGTCACTGGAATACAGCTGTCATATCGGTTTCAGTCGCCGGTGTTTGGCTGCTCATTTTTGTTTTCCGTTCTGGCGGCAGAGCGTGTGGTTCGTGCCGCAGATTTTAGAAAAGCGGTCGTACAGGGAGCACTGCTTCTGGTCATGAGCCTTGCGTGCTATCAGACGAGCCTTGATAACTTTTGTCTGCTCCTGCTGACATATCTTCTACTGCTTCTGTTCCGCAATGTGGACAGAGAAAAGGTCCATGCCCACATTGGAAGAAGTCTTTGCAGCGCAGCTGCAGGAATGGTTTTGTATTTCCTGCTCACAAAGCTGATCGTATGGGCATGTGGATGGCAGATGGCAAGTTATAATGGAGGAGCGGATGTTTCGGTACTTTCTATACTGAAAAATCTGCCCAATGCCATTGCAGAGACCTACCAACTGTTTGGAGCTTACTTTTTTCAGAATTACTATCGGCATAACATTCTGCAGCCGGTGGGATTTTTCGTTTTGGTATTTCTGGCGCTGAGCATCGGACTGCTGAACCGCTTCAGAAAAATGCTTCACCGGAAAAATTGGGAATATATCCTTCTGGGAGTGGCAACGCTGATCGTTTTGCCCATCATGTGCAATGCCATCATGCTGATCACAAGCGAGGCGGTCTGGCTTTTGCAGATGGGCGAAGGATTGAATCTGTTCGTGCCGGTATGTCTGCTGCTGCTTGAAGGGACGCGCACAAATCAGCCTATGGTAAAAAAGTATGTATGTGCTGCCCGGACAGGGGCTGTAGTACTTGCGGTTTTGGTCGTCTATGGAAATGTCTGCTCTGCCGTGATCGATCAGGAAGCTATGTATGAGGGAAGGAAAACACTCAAGAGCATGTCGGATCACATTGCGGACGACTTGATGAGCAGCGGATATTTTGACGATAACGAGCAGCTGCCGGTACTGTTTGTGGGCAGACCCAGCTCGAACTCCAGTTTTATGAAGAGGGAGTATTACCTCTATGCAAATCCGTATGCGCAGATGGGCCGCTTCTGGCTGAACGATTACTCGGCCAGAGCGTCTTGGAAAGCGGTTTTCAGGGATATTACTCCGGCAAAACTCAAGCATTGCTCGGTGGAACAGTATGGGGAACTGTACAGCAGAACAGAGCTGGAACAGATGCCAGTCTATCCGCAGGAAGGATATATCCAGCAGATCGACGGTGTGGTCGCGGTAAAAATTTCAGATGATTACAAAGTTGATAAAGAGTTTGCGCCACTAATCGACCTGGGAGAATTGTTTCAGCTCATAATGGATGACATAAACGATTCATAATGGCTGCGGCTTTGTGAAAAAACCTCCACCGAACGCGATTTTTGCGGAAAGTGGCTGCACAGCCCTTGCAAACTGTCCCGAAATGTGGTAACATAGCTCTTGGTTATAAAACCTGAATACTCCCAAACGCAGCGACGGAGAGAGTAGGTATGGCGTACACGGCAAAGAGAGAAGCTTCACCGGCTGAGAGGGCTTCCGGGTGTATCTGTGCTGAAGTTCGCTCCTGAGCGGTCTGTGCGAAACAGCAGTAGTACAGAACGGCCACGCCCCGTTACGGCGTTCTGAGAGCCGCCCGGCATCTGTGCACGGGTGGAAACCGGGTGGTACCGCGGAGCTAAGAATCAACAGCTTCGTCCCTTTTGCCTGAGAAATCGGGCAGGGGACGGAGCTTTTTTGTTGCACTCCGCTCATCAACACGAAGAATAAAGGAGAGAACATCCATGCAAGCAATGATCGACGAGCTGGCAAAACAGGCCGCTGAAAGCCTTGGTCAGGTGTCCGGCAAGGAAACGCTGGCCTCCTTCTGGCAGGAGTACCTCAGCAAAAACGGCAAGATCCCTGCCCTGATGAAGAACCTGCGCACCGTTGCGCCGGAAGAGCGCCCCGCTATGGGCAAGATCATCAATGAACTCAAGGCAAAGGTTCAGGCAGATTACGACGCTGCTGCAGAACAGGTGAAGCAGGCAGAGCTTGCTGCCCGCAATGCTGCGGAGACGGTGGATATCACCCTGCCCGCCAAGACCCGCTCTGTGGGCGGTCTGCACCCGCTGACCCTGATCACCAACCAGATCATCGACGTGTTCTCCGGCATGGGCTTTTCGGTGGGCACCTTCCCGGAGATCGAGGACGATGACCACAACTTTACCCGCCTGAACGTGCCCAAGGATCACCCGGCACGCGACATGCAGGACACCTTCTACCTGTCCGATGAGTTCCTGCTGCGTACCCAGACTTCCGGCGGCCAGATCCGCACCATGGACGTTCAGAAGCCGCCCATCAAGATCCTGATGCCCGGCCGTGTGTTCCGCTCCGACTCGGACGCTACCCACAGCCCCATGTTCCACCAGATGGAAGGCCTGGTGGTGGATAAGGGCATCACGCTGGGCGACCTGCAGGGCGCACTGAATACCTTCGTGCAGAAGCTGTTCGGCGCTGACACCCGCACCCGCCTGCGTCCCTCCTACTTCCCGTTCACCGAGCCCAGCGTGGAGGTGGACGTGAGCTGCTTCGAGTGCCACGGCAAGGGCTGCCCGCTGTGCAAGCACACCGGCTGGATCGAGGTGCTGGGCGGCGGCGTTGTCAACCGCAAGGTGCTGGAGAACTGCAATATCGACCCGGACGAGTATTCCGGTTTCGCCTTCGGCATTGGCATCGAGCGTATCGCTATGCTGAAGTATGGCATCAACAACATCGGCCTGATGTTCGAGAACAACCTGCAGTTCCTCAAGCAGTTCCACGAATAAGAGGGGAGAGAAGAGACAATGAAAGTACCTTTCAGCTGGTTAAAAGAATTTGTAGATATCGACGTTACTGCGCAGGAACTGGAGGAAAAGCTCTTCTCCTGCGGCTTTGAGGTCGAAGAGCTGATCCCGCTGGATGCCGGCATCAGCAAGGTGGTTGTCGGCAAGATCGTGGAGATGGAAAAGCAGGAGGGCACCCACCTGACCAAGTGTGTGGTGGACTGCGGCGACTACGGCCACGACATCCGCATCAGCACCGGTGCCGCCAACATGAAGCTGGGCGACTGCGTGCCCGCTGCTCTGGATGGCTCCACCCTGCCCGGCGGCATCAAGATCAAGGCCCGCAAGATGCAGGGCGTGGAGTCCAACGGTATGCTGTGCTCCGGCGAAGAGCTGGGCCTGAACGACGACCTGTTCCCGGGCTCTGAGGTCTACGGCCTGCTCATTCTGCCCGAGGATTCTGTCCCCGGCACCGACATTGCTCCCGTGGTGGGTCTGGATGACTATATCTTTGATATCTCCATCACCGCCAACCGCCCGGACTGCCAGTCCGTTCTGGGCATCGCCCGCGAGGTGGCTGCCGTTCTGGGCAAGCCCCTGCACATGCCCGCCATGGACTACAAGACTGTCTGCGAACCGGATGCGCCCATCACCGTCAAGGTGGAGGCTCCGGATCTGTGCCCCCGCTATATGGCACACTATGTGCGCAACATCCGCATGGGCGAGTCTCCCCGCTGGATGAAGCGCCATCTGGCTCTGTGCGGCCTGCGCTCCATCAGCAATGTGGTGGATATCACCAACCACACCCTGCTGGAAATGGGTCAGCCCATGCACGCCTTTGACCTGAACAAGGTCGCCGGCCGCACCATCGATGTGCGCCGCGCCCATGCGGGCGAAAAGATCGTCACGCTGGATGAGAAGGAGTTCACTCTGAACCCCAACAATCTGGTCATCTGCGATGCCGAAAAGCCGGTGGCACTTGCCGGCATCATGGGCGGCGCAAACTCCGGCATGGATGAGAACACCACCAGCCTGCTGTTTGAGTGTGCCACCTTCGCCCGCGACTGCGTGCGTAAGACCAGCCGCGCATTGGGCCAGAACAGCGACTCTTCTGCCCGCTACGAGAAGGGCGTGGACCGTCACTCTCCTGAACTGGGCCTTGCCCGTGCCCTGCACCTGATCCAGGAGCTGGACTGCGGCGACATCACCACACTGGAATATGACCTGACCGATGGCCGCCCGATGGAGCGCAAGCACATCGTTACCACTCCGGCTAAGATCTGCGGCGTGCTGGGTATCACCGTGCCGGATCAGACCATGATCGACATTCTGCAGCGTCTGGAGTTCACGGTGGATGTACAGGCCGATGGCAGCTGGGACGTGTCCGCACCCCTGTACCGCGAGGACGTGGAGAGCTTCCCGGATCTGGCCGAGGAGGTCATCCGTGAGTACGGCTACGACCACATTGTGCCCACCTTCCTGAACACTGCCTCTGTTACAAACGGCGGTCTGAACTATGACCAGAAGCAGCAGCTCAAGACCAAGCGCCTGCTGGCCGCACAGGGCTTCTATGAGGCCTCCACGCTGGCCTTCTACTCCAACGCAGAACTGGATATGCTGCACATCCCGGCGGATGATGAAGCCCGCAAGGCCATCCGCATCCTGAACCCCATCAGCGAGAATCTGTCCATCATGCGCACCCTGCTGGCTCCCTCCATGCTGAACGTCATCGTGGACAACCTCAAGAAGGGCAACACGGAGGGCCGTCTATTTGAGATGGCACCGGTGTATCTTGCCAAGGAACTGCCCATCAACGAGCATCCGCACGAGCGCCAGACCCTCTGCATTGGTGCATTCGGCCCCGAAGAAGATTTCTTCACGGTCAAGGGTGCACTGGAAGCACTGGCAGCCGGCTTTGGCCTGCGCTTTGATTATAAGCGCGAGACAACCCCGTGGCTGCACCCCGGCATCAGCGCCGCTGTTTACTGTGGTGACAAGCGTCTGGGCGTGTTCGGCAAGCTGTCCAACGAGATCAACGGCGAGCTGGAAATTGCAAAGGATCAGAAGGACAACCAGAATATCTATCTGGGTGAGCTGGACTACGAGGCTCTGATGTCCTGCGTGGACGGTGAGCTGCGCTATCAGCCGCTCAGTCCCTACGCTGCTGTCAAGCGTGATCTGGCATTGGTCTGCGACGAAAAGACCACCTGTGGCGAGATCGAGGAGACCATCAAGAAGGCCAGCCCTCTGGTGGGTGAGATCAAGCTGTTCGATATCTACCGCGGCGCAAATCTCGGCGAGGGCAAAAAGAGCATGGCGTTCACCCTGTCTCTGTCCGATCCGAAAAAGGAAGTTTCCGCTGAGGAAGTGGAGCGCGTGGTTAAGAAGATCCTCGGCAACCTGAAGTTCAAGCTGGGCATCGAGATCCGCTAACTCTATTATAGAAGTAATATAAGGCCGTCTGTGCAGGAATGTGCAGGCGGCTTTTTTGCGTAAAAAGAGAACGTTGAATACAAGAAAATGAACGTTTTTCAGCAGCGCAAGAAAAAAGATGAAAAAACCTGTCAAAAAGTGTTGACAAGGAAGCGGGGGTGTGGTATTATACTTGAGCGCCAAGCGCTGAGGCAAAAGAATGACTTCCAAAGCCTCAGCAGGAAGCCCTTGAAAAGAACCAATAGACGCTGAAAACACCAGTTGACACTGAGATGTTTGAAGCGCTCCAAGTTCAGAAAGTTCAAAAGCTTCTAAAAAATAAGGCTTGACAAAAAACTACTTCGGTGGTAAAATAAACAGGTCGTCAGCCGCAAGGCTGAGGCGCTACAGGACCTTGAAAATTGAACAATATCGAAAAACTTGTAAGGAACCTTTTAAGTGTTTGGAAAAACACTAAAAACAATTCCAAAAGTAATTCACACAGGACGCAAGCGATTGCGTGCTGAGCGAACAAGATTTAACACTTTTAAGTGATAAATATCATTTATAAAGAGTTTGATCCTGGCTCAGGACGAACGCTGGCGGCGCGCCTAACACA
>NZ_JAFREG010000006.1:0-146578 GCF_017377615.1 Faecalibacterium sp. Marseille-Q4896 | reverse complement strand
GTCAGATCGGTCGGTGTCGATGACGGTGAGGTTCCACCTGTTCCCATTCCGAACACAGAAGTTAAGCTCACTTGTGCCGAAGATAGTTCGCTGGAAACGGCGCGTGAAAATAGGTAGTCGCCGACTTGAACAGAAAGCTCTGAGATGAAAGTCTTAGGGCTTTTTTGTTTGCGTTTTGGGGCAAAAAATAGTATCATAAAGGCAGAAACTTATACTTTCTACAGATTTTCCTGTTACACTGAATGCACAAGGAAAGGAGAGCCTGTATGGAAAAATTGACGAAAAAAGGGCTGGACGGTACCCAGCTCAAGACCATTGCACTGGTGCTGATGGTACTGGATCACATTCATTATTTCTTCGAGTTCACCGGCTGCATCCCGACGGTGTTCAGTATGCTGGGGCGGCTCAGTGCGCCGCTGTTTCTGTTCTGCACGGTAGAGGGCTTTGCCCATACCCATGACCGCAGGCGGTATTTTATCCGCATCTGGGCTATCGGCGCAGCCATGGCGGCGCTGGAATTTTTTATGATTTACGCCAAGGCCTTCCGGCGCGGGGATGGCTTCTACCCGCAGAATGCTATTTTTCAGGATCTTGTGCTGCTGTGCATCGTCTGGCAGGGCATTGACTGGCTGCGGGAGAAAAAATTCGCAAAGGGCATTGGCGCCATTGCCGCCGTTTTGTGCTGGCCGTATGTGGTGGTAGTATTTCTGCTGCTCTTCCCCGGGGTACAGGAGATGCCCATTGCTTCAACGATCGTGGCCTTTGTCATTACAAGCCCGCTGCCCATGTGGACAACCATCACGGACGGCGGCTGGAGCTTTTTGCTGGGCGGTGTGCTGCTGTATGCCCTGCGGGGGCATCGCCGCGTACAGCTGACGGCATGGGCCGTGCTCATTTTCCTATGTGATTTTGTGCCGACCTTTGGGATGCTTTGCAGACAGGCGGATTTTGTGTGGACGCAGATGTTCACCGACTACTACGAGTGGTTCGGCGTAGCGGCGGTGCTGCTGATGCTGCTGTACAATGGGCAGCGTGGCAGCGGACATAAGCGGCTGTTCTACTGGTTCTACCCCGCCCATGTGTACCTGCTGTATGGAGCATCCTGCCTTGTTTATAACGTGTTGAGGTGATCTTGTGGCGAATATTCTGGCCGTGGACGACAATCTGGAGCTCTGCAAGCTGATCCGCACCACTTTGGAGCGGGACGGCCACCGGGTAGAAACGCGGCAGGCGGGCGGAGCGCTGACCGAGGCGCTCTGCCGCTGGGCAGACTGCATTCTGCTGGATGTGATGATGCCCGGGGAGGATGGCTTTGCGGTCTGTCGGCGCATCCGCAGCCTGACCGAAGTGCCCATCCTGTTTCTGAGCGCCCGCACCGATGAGGCCGCTGTGCTGGAGGGGCTGGGCATCGGGGCAGACGACTTTTTGTCCAAGCCCTTCCGGGTGGCTGAGCTGCGGGCGCGGGTTGCGGCACATCTGCGGCGGCAGAGCCGCACCCCGGCGCACCGGATGGTGCGCAACGGCGTAGCCTTTGACCTGACCGCCCGGAGCGCGGCGGTGGAGGGGAAGATGCTGCCCTTGACCCGCTCGGAGTATGCCATCTGTGAGTATCTGGCGCTGCACGCAGGGCAGACCTTTACCAAGGAGCAAATTTACGAAGCGGCTTTTGGCATTGACGGCACTGCGGACGACACCGCCGTGACACAGCACATCAAAAATATCCGGGCAAAGCTGCGGGCGGCGGGCGTGCCGGAGCCGGAAAAGCTGCTCAATACCGTATGGGGCGTGGGGTACCGATGGAAAAGCGAAGACTGACCTCTCTGCGCAGCGTGCTGCTGCAATATCTGGTGCGCACGGCGCTGGCCTGCCTGCTGGTCGCGGTGGGGTGGCTGCTGGTGCTGATGCTGTGGATCCAGAACGGCGGGCTGTTTCTTCCCGCGAATCAAGCTGCACAGGCCTGTCAGAAAGCCGCACAGGACGTTTTGCCAGGCATGACCGCCGCTACTTTTGACGAGACGCAGCTGGACTCCTTGTGCCGTTACGCCCTGTTTGCCGCGCCGGACAGCAGCGAGGTGCTGGCCACCAACATGGATGCCGGGCACTTGCAGCGGGCAATGGAGAACCGACAAGGGAAAACCCGCTGGCATTTTGGCTACACGCAGTATTATATGACATCAAAATTGCAGGACGGAACGGTCTGTCTGCTGCAATTTGACTATGCCGTGCCCTATGCCAACCCTGCGCTGCGGGGCGTGCTGCCGGATATGCAGACCGTGCACTGCATTCTGGGCATTCTGCTGCTGGTGGGGGCGGTGGTGTGGAGCACCCACAGGACCGGGCGCTTCCTGACCCGGGAGACTGAAAAGCTGACCGCCGCAGCACAGGCGGTGGCACGGAAGGATCTGGACAGCGCGGTGTTTTCCGGCGCGAAGGTGCGGGAGTACGAGAGCACTTTGCAGGCGCTGCAAACCATGGGCGATGAACTGACCGGTAGCCTGCAGAAGCAGTGGGACATGGAGCAGCGGCAGCGGGAGCAGATCATTCGGCTGTCCCACAAGCTGAAAACGCCGCTGACCATCATCAAGGGCAACGCGGAGCTGCTGGCGGAGGATGACCTGACTGAGGAACAGCGGGCGCAGGTGGAAGCGATTCTGCAGGGCGCAGAGCAGACCCGCGCCTATCTTGGCAAGATCCGCGCCGAAGTGCAGACACCACTGAAATACAAAACGAAAAAGAATGACAAAACATGCCGAATCGTAGAAAACTGAACGGCAAACGGCAGCCCCGCCCGGAGAATGTTCCGGGCGGGGCTGCTTCGGGATTGCACGATGAGGCAGAATCTGGTATGATGGAAAAAAGCGGAAGAACCGCACGAAAAGGACGTCCCAAATCGTATTCCGAGTGAGGTGAGGAAGATGAAACTGCTTTTTAGACAGCGTGCATTCAGCTGGTTTGACAGCTACGACATCTACGACGAAAACGAAAACACCGTGTATGTGGTCAAGGGGCAGCTGTCCTGGGGGCACTGCCTGAAGATCTACGACCCGGAAGAACAGCAGGAGCTGGGCACCGTCAAGGAAGAGATCCTGACCTGGCTGCCCAAGTTTGAGCTGTACGAGGGCGAGACCTGCATCGGTACCCTGAAAAAGGAGCTGACCTTCTTCAAGCCGAAGTACAACATCGACTTCAACGGCTGGCATGTGGAGGGCGATGTATTCGAGTGGGACTATACCATCACCGGCCCGGACGGCGGCACGGTGGCTGCCGTGTCCAAGGAACCGTTCCACTGGACGGACACCTACGTTCTGGACATCACCGACCCGAAGGATGCGCTTTATGTGCTGATGTTCGTGTTGGCCATCGACGCGGAAAAGTGCTCGCGGAACTGACCCGGATCAACGAAAAAAAGAGGAACGACAGCTGTCGTTCCTCTTTTTGTATAGCAGATTCTTTACTGGTTGTCGGCCACCATCATCTTGCTGGCCTTGTAGATGTCGCCGCAGCCGAGGGTGATGACCAGATCGCCCTCCCGGACGTTCTGCTTGACCCACTCGGCGGCCTCCTCCAGACTGTTCACCAGAACAGAGCCGGGAATCTGAGCGGCCAGTTTTGCACTGGTAATGGTGGGATCGTTGGGCTCACGGCTGCCCATGATCGGGGTCAGCACCGTGATGTCGGGGATCTTGAGCACATCCACAAAGTCGTTGAACAGCAGCTTGGTGCGGCTGTATGTAAACGGCTGGTGGACGGCGATCAGACGCTTGTAGCCCATCTCCTTGGCAGTGTTCAGGGTAGCGCGCAGCTCGGTGGGATGATGTGCATAATCGTCCACGACCAAAGCGCCGTTACACTCGCCGTAGACCTCAAAGCGGCGGCCGGCACCCTTGAAATTCAGGGCGGCATCGGCGCACTGCTCCACGGTCAGACCGACGAAGCGGCAGACGGCGCACATGGCAAGCGCATTGTAAATGTTGTGGTAGCCGGGCACAGCCAGACGGATATGGCCGGTGACCTTGTTCCACTCCTTCAGGTCGAACTCAAAGAAGCCGGGTTTGTATTCGTTCACGTTCAATGCCTGATAATCGCCGTCGTTCTGGATGCCGAAGGTGCGCACGCGGCGGTCCAGCGTGTACATGACATCCATGGTGTTCTTGTCGTCCGCATTGGCAAAGATCATGAACTTGGTCATCAGGGCAAAGCGCTTGAAGGCGAATTTCAGTTCGCCCATGCTGCCGTAGTAATCCAGATGGTCATTGTCGATGTTCAGCACAACGGACAGGTACGGGGTCAGTTTCAGGAAGGTCTCGGCAAATTCACAGGACTCAATTACGATATCGTCGCCCTTGCCAGCCTTGCCGTAGCCATTGATCAGCGGAAGCTTGCCGCCGATGACGGCAGACGGGTCGCGGCCTGCCAACTCCAGCGCAGTGGTGATCATGGAAGTGGTGGTGGTTTTTCCGTGAGTGCCGGAGACGCAGATGCTCTGTTTGTACAGGCGGCTCACGTAACCCAGCAGAACGCTGCGCTCGATGGTGGGGATGCCGTAGGAGGCAGCGGCATTCAGCTCCACGTTATCTTTGGAAATGGCGGCAGAGTAGACCACCATGTCGGTGCCGATCACATTATCGGCGCTGTGACCCAGGCTGACCTTGACACCCATCTCACGCTCGTAGCGGATGATACTGCCATCCAGCACATCGCTGCCGGAGATCTCGTAGCCTTTTGCGGCAAGGATCTGGATGAGCGGATACATGCCGCTGCCGCCGCAGCCGATGAAGTGGATCTTTTTTACATTGTCCAGCAGGTGCTGGTTGTAATCGGTGTACATGAACATATAAGGCAACCTCCAAATAAATAACGGCCGCAGAGCAGACCGATTCAATCCATTCTATTAGGATACATCTTATTATATAATTTTTGGCGGACAAAATAAACAGGTAAACCCGAATTTTCGGAAAGAACCATAAATCCAATTCGGAATTTGTGATAAGTGTACAAGAAAACCGAAACCGGGAACTTCTTCATAAAAGATTTACATTTGCCTTTACAAAATACTTAACAACTTTGAATCATCTGTGGTAAAATAGAAAAGGACAATTTTTTAAGGGATCGTTGGTGCGGCCGACAGAGGATGCAGAACGGTTTTATAAAAGGAGAAATAATGTGAGAATCAAGATCACAGCGGACAGCACCTGCGACCTGTCCGAAGAGCTTTTGGCACAGTGGGACATTGCCCTGATGCCCATGCACATTCTGATGGGCGAGGATAGCTATCTGGACGGCGTAACGATCCACCCGGCAGATGTGTTTGCCTATGTGAATGCGGGCGGCAAAATGCCCAAATCCGCCGCCGCAAATCTGGTGGAATATACCGAATTTTTTGAGCCGTTTGCCAAAGAGTGCGATGCGGTGATCCATATTTCGGTCAGCAGCAAGCTTTCGTCCTGCTTCCAGAATGCGAAGCTGGCGGCAGGCGAATTCGAGAATGTCTATGTGGTGGACAGCCAGAATATCTGTACCGGGCAGGGCTATCTGGTGCTGAAAGCGGCCAAGTGGGCTGCAGATGGCCTGCCCACTCGCAACATTACGATGCGGCTGCAGAGCCTTGCCAAACGGGTAGAGCTGAGCTTTGTACTGGACCGGCTGGACTTTATGGCCAAGAGCGGCCGCTGCTCCGGTGTGCTGGCCTTCGGGGCAAACCTGCTGGGCATCAAGCCCGCACTGGAAGTGATCGACGGCGAACTGAAGGTAGTCAAAAAATACCGCGGCAGCCTGCCCATCTGCGTGGGCAAGTACATCACCGACCGTCTGGTGGAACGCAACGACATCGAGGACAGCCTTGTCTTCATCTCCTCCTGCCAGCCGAAGCCCGGCTGCATGGACGCAGTGAAGGCGGGGCTGAAGAAATACGGCAGCTTCAAGGAATGCCACGAGACAGACATCGGCACCACCATCGGCGGCTATTCCGGCCCGGGTACCATTGGCATCGTGTTTGCACGGAAGGAAAAATAAAAAAGTGGCTGTTGCACATGCGACAGCCACTTTTTCTCACTGGGAGCGGCGTTTTAAAATTTCATCCAGAATGGCATCGGCCACATCGGCCTTGCTCATCAGCGGCAGCTCACGGGTGCCGTCCGGGGTAATGAGGGTGACTACATTGGTGTCCACGCCAAAACCGGCACCGGCCACTTTCAGGTTGTTGGCAACCACCATGTCCAGATTCTTTTTGGTCAGCTTTGCAGAGGAGTTTTCCACAAGATCGCGGGTCTCCATGGAAAAACCGCACAGGAACTGGTGGGTCTTTTTGGGGCCGATGGTGCCCAGAATATCCGGCGTGCGTTCCAGAGGGATGGACATGTCGCCGTCCTTTTTTTTGATCTTGTCGTTTGCCACGGCAGCGGGGCGGTAGTCGGCCACGGCAGCGGCCATAATGAGCACATCCGTAGCATCAAAGCGGCTGGTGACGGCTTCGTACATCTGCTGAGCAGTGGTCACGGGCACATCGGTGGTAAACTTGACCGGCTGCAGGGCAGTCTCGCCGTGGATAAGGGTGACATCCGCGCCGCGCATGGCGGCGGCACGGGCAAGGGCATAGCCCATCTTGCCAGTGGAATGGTTGGTGAGGTAGCGCACCGGGTCCAGCGGCTCCTGCGTGGGGCCGGCGGTGACGGCAATGCGCAGACCGGCAAGATCTTTGGGCCGGGCAATGGCATGCAGGATATACTCGATCAGCACATCTTCCTTAGGCAGACGGCCGCTGCCAACATCCTTGCAGGCCAGCACGCCGCTCTCGGAGGGGATCACCGTGAAGCCGTAGCGTTCCAGCGTGGCGATATTATCCTGCGTGATGGGGTTTTCCAGCATTCCGGTATTCATGGCCGGAGAAACGAGCTTGGGGCACTTTGCAGCCAACACTGTGGTGGTGAGCATATCATCGGCGATGCCGTGGGCCATCTTGGCGATGACGTTGGCAGTGGCCGGGGCGACAAGGATCACATCGGCTTTTTTTGCCAGCGAGATGTGGGTGACTTCAAACTTGAAATCCCGGTCAAAGGTATCCACCATGCACTTGTGGCCGGTAAGCGTTTCAAATGTAACAGGGGTGATGAACTGGGTCGCATTTTTGGTCATGATGACCTCCACATCGGCTCCCAGCTTGCGCAGTGCGCTGGCCACGTTGGCCATTTTATAGGCGGCAATGCCGCCGCTTACGCCCAGAAGGACGCATTTTCCGTTCAGATCCATTGGTAAAACCTCCTGCAAAAACGTACTGTTTCCACATATCTTCCTTTAGTATAATGCAAAAGTTCCGCCAGCACAACAAAATCTTTGTACAGGCTTGTAACTGGGGACAAAATGCGGTAAAATACAGCTTGACAAAGAATAGATGAACAACCCGTTAGGGTCGGTGTGCCGGCAGCTTTCTCTTCGGACACGAGTCGGGCCATTCCATCGCCCGCCCTATTGCCTGACGGCAACAGGGTCCCACCCCAGCGGACGGTCCTCAGAGAAACTACCGGCCCGCCGTCTGGATAAGATGCCGGCCTGCCGTTACTCAAACCTTTAAAAAGGAAAACAGAATTATGATCTTAGCCATTGATATAGGCAACACCACCGTCGCCCTTGGGGGCATTCGGGACGGACGTGTATGCTTTGTGGCGCGCATGGACACGGTGCGCACCCGCACGGCTGCAGAATATCGTGTCGAAATGGATAAAATTTTTGCGCACCGCCGCCATCCTGAGCGCCCCATGCGCTTTGAGGGCGCTGTGCTCACCAGCGTGGTGCCCCAGATCACCGGGGCACTGGCCGAGTGCGCCCGCCACTACACCGGCAAAAAGCCGGTCATCGTTTCGCCGGAGATCCGAACCGGACTGACCATGGGCGTGGATGAACCCCACGCCGTGGGCAAGGATCGCCTTGTGGATGCGGCTTATGCGGCGGCAAATTTTCCGCTGCCGGTGGTCACGGTGGACCTTGGCACTGCCACGACCTTTAATGTGGTGGACGAGAACCGCGTGTTCCGGGGCGGTGTCATCTGCCCGGGGCTTTCCACCGGGTTGCGGGCACTGGGCGACCGCTGTGCCCAGCTGCCGCAGGTGCATCTTGGCTCGCCCAAAAGTGCCATTGGCACCAACACCGAAAAATGCATGCTGTCCGGCTCCGTGATGGGCACGGCTGTGCTCATTGACGGCATGGTGCAGCGCATTGAGGAAGAGCTTGGCCGTCCGGCCACTCTGGTGGTAACAGGAGGGCTGGCAAAGTATGTGACACCGCTGTGCCGCCACCCGCTGACCTACGACCCGGAGCTGCTGATGAAGGGACTTGCCCTTTTGTACCAGCTCAATGCGTCCCAGCCGCAGCACCACAGTGCGGGCGGCGGCAGGCACTATGGCCGACAGAACCAGCACGGCCATGCAAAACAGCGCACCTACCCCAAAAAGCGCACCCGCCGCGAGCCGGAAGCGCTGGTAGGCTGACCAACGACAGGATGGGGAGAAAAATCAGATGAAATTAGGCATTCTTGGCACGGGCAAGATCGTGCGGGAATTTTTGCCATGGCTTGCAGAGCACACGCCTTTTACGGTGCAGGCCATCTGCAGCACCGAGCGCAGCGCCGAGCTGGCTCAGAGCCTTTGCGGCCAGTACGGCGTGCCGCAGCACACCACCAATTTTCTGGAACTGCTGCAGTGGGTGGATGTGGTGTACATTGCAGTGCCGAACCTGCAGCATGTGCGCTATGCCCGCGTGGCGCTGGAAGCAGGCAAACATGTTATTGTGGAAAAGCCGCTGGCACCCACGGCGGCCCAGACGGAAGAACTGGTAAATCTGGCACGGCACAAAAAGGTGTTCCTGTTTGAAGCCATCACCACCCAGTACCTTGAAAACTACGCAAAGATCCGGGAGCTGCTGCCCCGCATTGGCACCGTGAAGCTGGTACAGTGCAATTTCAGCCAGTATTCCAGCCGGTACGATGCCTTCTGTGCAGGCGATGTACAGCCTGCCTTTGACCCGGCCTGTGCCGGCGGTGCCCTGATGGATCTTGGCGTATATAATGTAAGCTACATCGTGGGCCTGTTCGGGGAGCCGAATCAGGCCAAATATACCGCCAACATGGAGCGCGGCATCGACACCAGCGGCATCCTGACCATGGATTACAGCGGCTTCAAGGCCGTGAGCATCGCCGCCAAGGACTGCGCGGCCCCGGCCCGGTACATCATTCAGGGCACGAAGGGCTATATCCTGCAGAAGTCCACCGCCAACTGCTGCGGCGGCATCACCTTCCACCCTAACGAGGGCAAGGAAGAGCACTATAACCTGAATGGCGGCAGGCCCCGGCAGGCGGCAGAGTTTGAAGCCTTTGCCCGTGCGCTGGAGAGCGGAGATCAGGAGCTGTGCGGCCGGATGCAGGATACCACCATCGCGGTGAGCCGTGTGCTCACGGTGGCCCGCCGCAATGCGGGCATCCGCTTCCCGTGCGACCACTGACCCCCAAAACAGCCATTTCCATTGGAACACGCCCTGACAAAACGCGCTCCAAATTATTTGAATATTTACTTTAAAACCCGCATAGAGCGGGCAGGTTTGCGCCGTATCCGACGTATAGGGCGGAACGGCAGCAGGAGGAAAACTGAATATGAAAAATACGAAAACTCTTACCCGTGTGGCGCTGCTGGTTGCCATTGAGCTGGTCATGAAGATGGTGGGTCTGGGCAGTGTGCCTGTGGGCCCGCTGTACATGAGCTTCCTGACCCTTCCCATTGCAGTGGGTGCCATCACCATGGGCCCCGCTGTGGGTGCGCTGCTGGGCGGCGTGTTCGGCGCAGTGAGCTTCTATGACGCTATCACTGGTGCTTCCGCCATGACCGGCGCACTGTTTCAGGTGAGCCCCGTCAACACCTTTATCCTGTGTGTGGGCATGCGTGTGCTGATGGGCCTGTGCTGCGGCCTGATCTTCAGCGGCCTGAAGCGCTTTGACAAGCCCGGCACCTGGAGCTATATCCTCAGTGCCATGAGCGCCCCGTTCCTGAACACGGTGTTCTTCATGGGCTGGATCGTGCTGGCCTTCTACGGCTGTGACTACGTGCAGAACCTCGTGTCCGTCAAGGGTGCTGCGAACCCCTTCATGTTCGTGGTGCTGCTGGTCGGCGTTCAGGGCGTGGCCGAGTTCCTTGTCTCCGGCATTCTGGGCGGCATCGTAGCCCGTGCTGTGGCAAAGTTCGTAAAATAAAAGATGTGCCGGATGTCAGGGCGGCGCATTCTATAATCGTGATAAAAAACTCCTCCGGCGAAAGCTGGAGGAGTTTTTTCACAACAAATATTTCTCCTGCATAGGATGGCCCACGAGCAGGCAAAGGGGGATGCGGCATGGAAGCGAAAAAGCTGTTTGCGGTGGTGGGCACCGATGCCCGGCAGGCGGCGGCAGGCCGGGTGCTGGAACGGGCAGGTTATGCGGTGGGCGGAGCCGAGCAGGTTGCACTGGCAGATTATATCCTGCTGCCTCTGCCGCTGGATGCGGCCCGCACCCCGCTGGCAGAGCTGCTGCGGGCCGCAAAACCCGGCGCGGTGGCACTGGGCGGCAGGCTCTCAGTTCAGGCAAAGACCATCGCACAGAAAGCTGGCGTGGAGCTGGTGGATTACTTTGCCCGACCGGAGCTGACGGTGTACAATGCCATCCCTACGGCGGAGGGCTGCATTGGCATCCTGCTGGCCGAGCGCACCCGCACCCTGTGGGGCACAAACCTTCTGCTGCTGGGCTTTGGCCCGGTGGGGCAGGCGTTGGGGGCGCGGCTGGCGGCACTGGGGGCAAATGTGACTGTCTGTGCCCGGCGCGCCGAACAGCGTGCGCTGGCCGAGAGCCTTGGTCTGCGGGGTGCAGAGCTTGCCCGGCTGGCCGCGCTGGCTCCGGCCTTTGATACGGTGGTGAACACCATCCCGGCCCCGGTGCTGACCGAGCCGGTGCTGGCGGCTCTGCGGCCCGGCAGCCTGATCGTAGATCTGGCATCAAAGCCCGGCGGCACCGACTTTGCTGCGGCGCAGCGGCTGGGCTGCAAGGCCATCCATGCGCTCAGCCTGCCCGCCGCCTGTGCGCCGGACACGGCTGGGGAAGCGGTGGCACGCACCGTGCTGACCATTTTGCGGGAGCGGGAGGAACACACATGAGAACGCAGAAAAAAGGACGCATTGCATTTGCGGTGTGCGGCAGCTTCTGCACACTGGAAGCGGCGCTTGCGGCAGCGCAGCAGCTGACAGAACAGGGCTGGGAGCTGCTGCCCATCATGAGCTTTGCCGCAAAGCAGGACACCCGCTTTGGCACCGGGCAGTTTTGGCAGGAACGGCTGGAAGCCCTTACCGGCCATGCAGTGCTGGACACATTGCAGGCCGTGGAGCCGCTTGGCCCTAAAAAGCTGGTCAGTGCACTGGTGATCGCGCCCTGCACCGGGGCCACGCTGGCAAGGCTGGCGGCGGGGCTTTCCGATACGCCGGTAACGCTGGCGGCAAAAAGCCTTTTGCGGGTGGGATGCCCGGTGGTGGTGGGCATTTCCACCAACGATGGGCTGGGCGCATCGGGGGAGAACATGGCCCGGCTCTACCAACGCAAGCATTACTATTTTGTGCCCTACGGGCAGGATGACCCCATCCACAAGCCCAACAGCCTGAAGGCGGACTTTGCCCGTCTGCCCGCTGCACTGGACGCTGCGCTGGCCGGGCTGCAGCTGCAGCCCGTTCTGCTGCAAAACAACGTCTGAATGGCTTTTCAGCCGGGACAAAATGTGGTATACTGAATTTGATGCTTTGCCGGTGCAGTACGACGGGCAGAAAAACGCTCAATGGAGAAAAACCAGATGAAAAAACTGACAGCGGCGCTGTGCGTTGTGCTGCTTATGATCTGCGTGTTCGTGCCGGGGGCAGCGGCGGCTGGCCCTGCCCTTGGTGCCACCCGCGCTTACTGCATCATCGATGCAGACACCGGCCTTGTGCTGGCACAGCAGAATATGAACGAAGAGCTGCACCCGGCATCCATCACCAAGGTGATGACGCTGGGCCTTGCCTGCGAAAAGGCGCAGGGAAACTGGGATGATATAAAGCTCACCGTGACCCACGAGGATGTTTACTCGCTGGCGGGCACCGATTCCAGTCACATTGCCCTGCGCGAGGGCGAAGAAGTGCCCCTGACCGATGCACTATACGCCACCCAGATGGCCAGTGCCAACGACGGCGCGAACCTGTTGGCCGAATATGTGGGAGAGGGCACCATCGCGGACGGCGTGGCAAAGATGAATGCGCGGGTAGAAGAGCTGGGCCTTGCGCACACCCACTTTGCAAACCCCCACGGCATCAGCGACGAGGACCACTACACCAGCTGCTACGATATGGCGCAGATCCTGCGCTGGGCACTGGAGCAGCCGGGCTTTGAGCAGGTGTTCACCCGCAATGAGATGTACACCATGGACCCCACCAACATCCAGCCCGTGACCCGCTACTTTTCCCAGCAGGACAAAATGCGCATTGGCTCCAGCCGGTACTACATCTCGTCCATTCTGGGTTCCAAGCTCGGCTATACCAACACGGCCCGCTACAGCTACGCCTGTCTGGCGGAGCAGAACGGCGTCCGGCTCATCTGCGTGACCATGCAGAGCGAGCTGAGCACTGATAAATACAACGATATGCGCACCCTGCTGGATTATGCGTTCAGCACCTTTACCGGCTACACCGACCTGCCCGCGCAGGGCGTGACCGCGCAGCTGCCGGTGATGGGCGGCGGCGGGAGCCTTGGCACCGTGACCGTCTCCGACCCCGGCGTGCGGCTGCTGCTGGCCAACGGCCTGACTGCCGACGATGTGGAGGTGACGCTGGAACTGCCGGAAAGCTATGTCCTTGGCTCTGACCCGGAGGTGTACGCTGTGTACACCGTCCACGGCGGCGAAAAGCAGGAGAGCACCAGCGTGCGTGTGGATGCAGAAATTTCCGGCCTGCCTGAACTGCTGGAGAACAGCACCGGTCAGGAGCTGGAAGCGGCCAAGGCGGTAAAGCCCCAAAGCCATGCATTCTGGCTGCTGGGCATCTCGCTGGGGTCCACCGCAGCGGCAGCGCTGGTGACTTTTCTGGTGGTGCGGTTCATCACTTGGCGGAAGAAACGCCGCAGAACGCGTACGGAACAGGGACAGACCCGCCGCGGCAAATAAGCGCAAAAGCCTGCGTCGAACAGACTTTTCCAGATAAAACAAACATGCTTCACAAAAGAGAGGTACAAAATATGGGCAAGTTTACGTTTACTCAGACCGAGATCCCCGGTGTTGTGGTCATTGAGCCGCAGGTGTTCGGCGACGACCGCGGTTATTTTATGGAGACCTATCAGAAGGATCAGTTTGCCGAAGCCGGCATCGATAAGGAATTCGTGCAGGACAACCAGAGCCGCTCCACCCGCGGCGTGCTGCGCGGCCTGCACTTCCAGAAGGAGCACACGCAGGGCAAGCTGGTGCGCGTGACCAAGGGCGAGGTGTTCGATGTGGCCGTGGACTGCCGCCCCCACAGCGCCACCTTCGGTAAGTGGGTGGGCGTGACCCTTTCCGAGGAGAACAAGAAGATGTTCTACATCCCGGAGGGCTTTGCACACGGTTTTCTGGTGCTGAGCGATGTGGCAGAGTTCTGCTACAAGTGCACCGATGTGTACGATCCCACCAGCGAGGGCGGCATCCCCTACGATGACCCCACCGTGAACGTGCAGTGGCCGGACTGCGGCTGCGAGCACAAGACCAGCGCAAAGGACAAGCTGCACGAGCCCTTTGCTGCACAGAAGTTTGAATATTTTGAAAAGTGGTGATCGCCTGTGGCAAAATTCAAAGCAATGTGGAACGGCTTCTGGTGCTACCGCTATCTGCTGTGGAACCTCGTCAGCCGTGACTTCAAGCTCAAATACCGCCGCAGCGTGCTGGGCGTGGTGTGGAGCGTTCTGAACCCGCTGCTCATGTGCCTTGTGTACTGGGCCGTGTTCAGCAGTCTGATGGACATGCGCGGCAGCGGCATCGACAACTTTGCCGTGTTCCTGATGTGCGGCCAGCTGCTGTTCAACTTCTTCAACGAGGCCACCTCCACCGGCATGAGCAGTGTGCTGGGCGCTGCGCCCCTGCTCAAAAAGGTGTATATCCCCAAGTATATCTTCCCGCTGGAAAAGTGCTGCTTTGCCATGGTGAACTGCGTGTTCAGCTTTGTGGCGCTGCTGCTGGTCATGATCTTCACCGGTGCACCCTTCCACCTGACCCTCATCGAGGCGGTCTACCCGCTGGTGACGCTGTTCTTCTTCAGTCTGGGCGTGGGCCTGCTTCTGGCAGCGGCCACCGTGTTCTTCCGGGATATCATGCACATCTGGAGCGTGTTCATCACCGCATTGCTGTATTTTTCCGCCATCTTCTACGACCCCACCCAGATGACCTTTTCCATCGGCGGGTTCAACATGCAGCAGATCATCAAGCTGAACCCCATGTACTGGTACATCACAGGCTTCCGCCGTACCGTGATGTGGGGCATCCCGCTGGATTTCAACATGTTCGCGGTGTGCGGCTGCTGCGCCGTGCTCTCCATGCTGGTGGGCGTGTGGGTATTCCGCAAAACGCAGGACCGCTTTGTGCTGCATATTTAAGGAGGAAGAACAATGGAACCGATCATCAAAGTGGACAATGTTTCCATGTGCTTCAACCTCTCCAAGGAAAAGCATGAGAGCCTGAAAGAGTATTTTCTGGCCATGGTGCAGGGCCGCCTGCAGTACGATGAATTTTACGCCCTCAAGGACGTGAGTCTGGACATCATGCCCGGCGATTTCTACGGACTTGTGGGCCTGAACGGCTCGGGCAAGTCCACCCTGCTCAAGACCATTGCGGGCGTGTACAAGCCCAGCAAGGGCAAGGTGACGGTCCGCGGCTCCATCGCCCCGCTCATCGAGCTGGGCGCGGGCTTTGATATGGACCTGACTGCCCGCGAGAACATCTATCTGAACGGCACGGTGCTGGGCTTCTCGCCCAAGTATCTGGACGAAAAGTTTGATGAGATCGTGGAGTTCAGCGAGCTGCAGAACTTTCTGGATGTGCCGCTCAAGAACTACTCCTCCGGCATGGTGGCCCGCATCGGCTTTGCCATTGCCACCATCACCAAGCCCGATATCCTCATTGCGGACGAGGTGCTTTCGGTGGGCGATTTCCTGTTCCAGCAGAAGTGCGAAAAGCGGATGCAGGAGCTGATGGCGGGCGGCACCACGGTCATTCTGGTGTCTCACTCCATTGAGCAGATCGAGCGCATGTGCAGCAAGGTGGCATGGCTGAGCCACGGCCACCTGAAAATGAATGGCGATACGGCAACGGTCTGCGCGGCCTACAAGGCAACGCAGCGCGGCGAGGCCTGATATGAATGTACGACTGAAACGTGCCAGAGAACTGGCAGGCTATGCGGTGCAGCTGACGAAGGACGAGGGACTGCCCACTATGCTCAAACGGGGCGCGGGCTTTGTCAAGCGCCGCTGCTTTGGCAAGCGTGCCCGCTATCTGCCCGCCAAAAAGGTGCTGGAAGCCCAGCGGGCTGAAATGGCCGGCAAAACGGCGGCAGACTGCGGCCTGCCCACCATCAGCATCCTGACCCCGCTGTATAATACACCGGAAAAATACATGCGGGAATTTCTGGATTCCTTTGTGAACCAGACGGCCCCCAACGGTCAGCTCTGCCTTGCGGATGCTTCCGATGCAGAACATGCCGATGTGAAGCGCATCGTGGAGGAATATCAGACAAAGAATCAACGCATCGTATACCAAAAGATCGAAAACAAAGGCATTGCGGCCAACACCAATGCTGCGGCAGAGCTTGCCACAGGGGAATATCTGGCCCTTGCCGACCACGATGATATCCTTGCGCCCCACGCCATGTACACCATGGGCAAAGCCATTCTGCAGCTGCGGGCGCAGGGCGAGCCGGACGGCTTCCTCTACAGCGATGAAGCACTCTTTTCCAAGAGCATCCAGCGGCCCATGGTGGCCCACTTCAAGCCGGATTACGCCCCGGACTATCTGCTGTGCTGCAACTACATCTGCCACTTGGCGGTGTTCCAAAAGGCGCTGTGGGATGAGATTGGCGGGGAGCGGCCGGAGTGCGACGGCAGTCAAGACCACGACCTGTTCCTGCGCCTTGTGGAAAAGACCAGCGGCGCGGCCCATGTGCCGCAGGTGCTGTACTACTGGCGGGTGCACGCAGGCTCCACCTCTGGCGGCACCGATGCCAAGCCCTATGTGGCGGCAGCAGCCAAAAAGGCGCTGGCCGACCATCTGGCCCGCACCGGACGCACTGGCACCGTGGAGGATGGCCTGTTCCCCAGTACCTACCGGGTGAAGTGGGATATCGTGGGCGACCCGAAGGTGAGCATCCTCATCCCGAACAAGGACCACACCGACGATCTGGAAAAGTGCCTGCACAGCATCTGGACCAAAACCAGCTGGGAGAACTTTGAGGTCATCGTCATCGAGAACAACTCCACCGACCCGGCCACCTTTACCTATTATAAGGAAGCCCGGCAGCGCTACGACGGCCTGCAGGTGGTCAGCTACCCGCAGAAGGGCTTCAACTTTTCCGGCATCAACAACTTTGGCCGGCAGTACGCCAGCGGGGATTACCTGCTGCTGCTGAACAACGACGTGGAGGTGCGCAATGCGGATTGGCTCACGGAGCTTTTGCGGCAGTGTGCTCACCCCGGCGGCGCGGCCATCTGCGGTGCAGAGCTGCTTTACCCGGACGAGACGTTGCAGCATGCGGGCGTTGTGACCGGCCTTGGCGGCTACGCGGGCCACAGCCACAAATACCGCAAGGCGGGCGGCAGTGGCTACATGTTCCGCGCTGCAACGGTGCAGGACTTTTCCGCCGTCACCGGTGCCTGCCTGCTGGTAAAGACCAGCGTGTGGGACGAAGTGGGCGGTCTGGACGAAGCCTTTGCGGTGGCCTTCAACGATGTGGATTTCTGCCTGCGGGTGCGGGATGCAGGATACCGCATTGCGTGGACACCCTATGCTCAGCTGACCCATTACGAGAGCAAGAGCCGCGGCGGCGATGAAAAAGACCCGGTGAAAGCCCGGCGCTTTGCCGCCGAGCAGCAGCGGCTGTATGCCGTGCACGGCAAGGCGAACATCCTGCACGACCCCTACTACAACCCCAACCTGACCATGGACCGGGAGGATTTTTCCGAAGGCAATGATCTGCGCGGGCTGAAAGAGGGACGTATCACGGTGCAGTGGAGGGGATGAACCCTCTCAGGCGCTATCGCGCCAGCTCCCCCGAAGGGGGAGCTTTATGCGCTGTGGAGGAAAAGAAAACCTTCTGTTTGCAGGAAAAACTTGCCGATTCGCAGGGAAAAAGCTCCCCCTTCGGGGGAGCTGACATCGCGCAGCGATGGCTGAGAGGGTTATTAGGAGGAGCACCAAATGAACATCAAGGGCCATTTTGAGACCATCACCCGGCACAAGCTGCTGGTGATGAAATACTGCTTTGCCTGCGGGCTCTATGAGCAGGGCCTTGCCCACGACCTGAGCAAGTACAGCCCTACCGAGTTCATTCCGGGCTGCATCTATTATCAGGGTGACCACAGCCCCAACGAAGCGGAGCGCGCGGCACGGGGCTATTCCTCCGCGTGGCTGCACCACAAGGGCCGCAACAAGCACCATCTGGAATACTGGATCGATTACAGCACCCGGAAGGTGGGCCTTGCCGGCATGAAGATGCCCCTGCGCTATGTGTGCGAAATGGTGTGCGACCGCGTGGCTGCCAGCCAGATCTATCTGGGCGACAAGTACACGGACGCTTCCCCGTGGGAATACTACGAGCGCAGCAAGACCCACTACCTGCTCCACCCGGAGACCCGCGCTCTGCTGGAAGAACTGCTGAAAATGGTGCGTGACCTTGGGCATGACCGCACCTTTGAGCACATGAAATACCTGCTGGGCTGCGAAAAAGATTACTAAAAGGAATATTTTGCTTAAAAACACCGCTGAGGGAGACACGGCGGTGTTTTTTGTATGCCATAAAACAACACATCCCCCAGCCCGTGCGGCGCTGCCGTTCAGGCTGGGGGATGCTTTTTGTGCAAGACGGGTGTTACTGCTCGTTCTCGTAGATCTGGATATAACGGGGTGCATTCTTATCCTGAATGAACAGCAGCGCGGCGGTCAGGGCCACCGCCAGAGCAGTGAGGACGGCGAGCAGTGCTTTGAGAACCTTCATCGTTTCAAGCCTCCTTGGTAAGTCTGGCGCGGAGCGGGGGACGTTCCGCAGTTTTTGGTTGCCCTTAGTATAGCATAATCCGCATACAAAGGCAAACACCGGATACAGGAAGAAAAATACGGTGGTTAGTTGTATATAACCACGAAAAAATGAAAAGAAAGTTCAGGAAAATACATCATTTTTGTGCCATTGTCGTTGACTTCCCACGCCAAAATGATACAATAAACATGTTAAGCAGCTGCTGCCCCTGTACCAGTGCGCCTGCATGGGCGTGGGGGCGGCAATTCAAGCAGAATGGGGGATTTGAATTCCATGTTGAACAAGCTGAAACGTGCGGCGCTTGGCGCGCATACGCCGCATGACAAGGCAACTGCTGCAAGCAAACCGGTCCCGATGCCTCTGCCCGCGCAGGTACGCATCCTCATGAGCCAGCATATCGGCGCTCCCGCCAAAGCTCTGGTCAAAAAGGGCGACGAGGTATTCGTTGGCACTAAGATCGGCGAGGCTGGCGGCTTCGTCTCTGCAAACATCCACTCCAGTGTCTCCGGCACGGTTGCCGCAGTGGAGCCCTTCCGTCTGTCCAATGGCCGCATGTGCGACTCTGTCGTCATCAAGACCGATGGCAAACAGACCGTGGACCCGGCTGTCAAGGCACCGGAAGTGACCGATAAGGCCAGTTTCCTCAAGGCTGTGCGTGAGTGCGGCCTGGTCGGTCTGGGCGGCGCAGGCTTCCCGACCGACGTAAAGCTGCAGCCCAAGCAGCAGGTGGATACCCTGCTGATCAACGCTTCCGAGTGCGAAGTGTGGCTGACCAGCGATACGCAGGAGATGCTGAACTGCAGCGATGATATCATCCGCGGCATCAAGGCCGTGCTGCAGTACACCGGCATCCCGAAGTGCGTCATCGGCATTGAGAACAACAAGCCCGAGTGCATCGACCTGCTGTGCAAAAAGACCAATGGCGACAGCACCATCGAGGTCAAGCCCCTGCCCAGTGTCTACGGCACCGGCGCAGAGCTGATCCTTATTGAAAAGTGTCTGGGCCGCGAAGTGCCCCACGGCGGTCTGCCCGCAGATGCCGGTGCCATCGTCATGAACGTGACCAGCGTTTCCACCCTTGGCAAGTATCTGGCTACCGGTATGCCGGTGGTCGAGCGCACCATCACCGTGGACGGTGATGCCTGTGCAAAGCCCCAGAACATCGTTGTCCCCGTGGGCACTGCCTATCAGGACATCATTGATTTTGCGGGTGTCAAGGGCGAGCTGGGCAAAGTGGTTGCCGGCGGTGCCATGATGGGCCCCGCTGTGGAGAACCTGAGCTACCCCACCACCAAGACCACCTCCGGCCTGATCTTCCTGAGCAAGGCCGCTGCAGAGCCTGCACCGGTGAATCCCTGCATCCGCTGCGGCCGCTGCGTGGAGTACTGCCCCATGGGTCTGGAGCCTGTGGAGGTCAATCAGGCATACGCTGCACGCGATGTGCAGGAGCTGGGCAAGCTGCATGCAGACTACTGCTTCAACTGCGGCAGCTGCTCTTTCGTCTGCCCGGCAAAGCGCCCTGTTACCCAGATGATGAGTCTGGCAAAGGCGTTCTACCTTGGTGAAATCAAAAAAGGAGGCAATAAGTAATGGATACGAAGCTTATTGTTTCGGCTTCCCCGCATGTGCGCAGCGAAGAGACCACCCAGAGCCTGATGGCCAACGTGATCGTCGCCCTGTGCCCCTGCGTGGTGGCCTCTGCCATCATTTTTGGTATGCGCGCACTGCTGGTAACAGCCGTGTCCGTGGTGGCCTGCGTGGCCTTTGAGTGGCTGTACTGCAAGCTGCTCAAGAAGACCAACCCCATCAGCGACCTGTCCGCCGTCGTCACCGGCATCATTCTGGCCATGAACGTGCCCGTGGGCATGCCCATCGGCCAGCTCATCATCGGTGATCTGGTGGCCATCGTCATCGTCAAGCAGCTGTTCGGCGGCATCGGCATGAACTTTGCAAACCCCGCTCTGGTGGGCCGTATCGTGCTGTTCATCAGCTTTGCCGGTTCCATGAACAAGTGGGTGTTCCCGGATGCAGCGGTGGACCAGCTGTCCAGCGCTACCCCGCTGGCTGTGGCCGATAAGTCCAAGCTGAGCCTGCTGGATCTGTTCATGGGCATCCACGGCGGTGTGCTGGGCGAGACCTGCGCACTGGCCATCGTGCTGGGCCTGATCTATCTGGTGGCCACCAAGACCATCAGCATCGCCATCCCGGCTTCTTACGTCGGCAGCATGTTCGTGTTCTACCTCATTGCTACCCACAGTGTGCACGAGGCTCTGGTTGCCGTGCTGAGCGGCGGCCTGCTGTTCGGTGCCGTGTTCATGGCTACCGACTACGTTACCAGCCCCTTCACCCTGAAGGGCAAGCTGGTGTACGGCGTGGCACTGGGCATCGTCACCTTTGCCATCCGTTACTGGGGCAGCTACACCGAGGGTGTGTCCTTCGCACTGCTGTTCATGAACCTGTGGGTTCCCTACATCAACGATCTGACCCGTCAGACCCCGTATGGCTACATCAAGCCTGCAAAGAAAGCAAAGGAGGGTGCTGGCAAATGAGTAAGTCTTCCAACTGGGAGAGCACCATCAAGCCCATTGTTGTGCTGAGCGTTATCTCCCTGATCGCCAGCCTGCTGCTGGCACTGGTGAACGGTATGACCGCCCCGGTCATTGCCGAGAACACCAAGCGCACCACTCTGGCCGCTTATGTCGGCGTGCTGC
Organism: Faecalibacterium sp. Marseille-Q4896; assembly: GCF_017377615.1. Lineage (NCBI taxonomy): Bacteria > Bacillati > Bacillota > Clostridia > Eubacteriales > Oscillospiraceae > Faecalibacterium > Faecalibacterium sp. Marseille-Q4896. Next base: position 125,579 of record NZ_JAFREG010000006.1, on the reverse strand, counting down.
CCTCCGTTTCGGATGCCAGCGAGCTGGAAGAAGTGACCGATTACACCACCGCCGGCATCACCGGCGTGGTCAAGGCTCCGGACGGCAGCACTGCCATCAAGGCCGAGGAAAAGGGCTTTGACGGCGGCATCCTGACCGTCATCATGGGCTTTGATGCCAACGGCGCCGAGACCGGCATGTGGGTAGACGCTTCCACCCAGACCAAGGGCATCGGCTCCAACGTGAGCAGTGACGACTTCCTGGCGCAGTTCGACGGCATGGATGGCACCCAGAACATTGTGATGAATCAGGATTACGATGCCTACAGCGGCGCAACCATTTCGTCCACCGCTCTGTTTGCTGCCATCAATGACTGTGTCAACTGCTACAACGAGCTGGCGTAAAGGAGGTTGGTAAGAAATGGCACAAGAAAATAAGTCCAAGGTAAGCATCCTTACCAACGGCATTATCAAAGAAAACCCCGTTCTGCGTCTGGTTCTGGGTACCTGCTCCATTCTGGCAGTTACCACTGCAGTTTCCAGCGCTCTGGGCATGGGTGCCGCCTTCACCTTCGTGCTGGTGTGCTCCAATATCATGATCTCCCTGCTGCGCAAGGTGATCCCCGGCAAGGTGCATCTGCCCTGCTACATCGTCATTATCGCAAGCTTCGTGACCATCGTTCAGATGTTCATGCAGGCTTACATGGAAAGCCTGTACAACGCTCTGGGCGTGTTCCTGCCCCTGATCGTTGTCAACTGTATCATTCTGGGCCGTGCCGAGATGTTCGCCTGCAAGAACAGCATCGTGGACTCCGCACTGGACGGCGTGGGCATGGGCGTTGGCTACACCCTCACCGCTACCCTGATGGCATCCATCCGTGAGATCCTGGGCAGCGGCACATGGCTGGGCTTCCAGGTGATCCCGGAAAGCGTTGCCAAGGTCTCCATCATGACGCAGGCTCCCGGCGCATTCTTCTGCTTTGGCCTGTTGATGGCCGGCTGTGTGTGGCTGGAAGGCAAGCTGGATGCCCGCATCGAGCGCAAGAGCTGCTGCGACCTTGATAACCTGAAGAAGGAGGCAGAATAAGATGTTAGTAAAACTCGCTGCGATCTTCTTCAGCATGATCCTGGTCAACAACTACGTGCTGGTGAAGTTCTACGGTATCTGCCCGTTCCTGGGCGTTTCCAAAAAGCTGGATTCTGCGGTTGGTATGTCCGGTGCCGTCATCTTCGTCATGTTCATGGCAACGGCCGTTACCTTCCCCATCCAGATCTTCATTCTGGACCCGGCTGGTCTGAGCTACCTGCAGACCATCGTGTTCATTCTGGTCATTGCTGTTCTGGTGCAGTTCATCGAGATCTTCCTCAAGAAGTACGTGGTTGCACTGTATAACTCTCTGGGCGTTTATCTGCCCCTGATCACCACCAACTGCTGTGTTCTGGCGGTCACCATTCTGGTCGTGGGCGACTACGGCGCAGATGTGGCTGCTATGGGCTTCGGTGTTGCTTACATTGAGGCTCTGGTCTGTGCCATCGGCGCAGGCTGCGGCTTCATGCTGGCCATGGTCATGTTCAGCGGCGTGCGCAAGCGCGTGGAAGCCTGCGATCCCCCGGCACCCTTCAAGGGCCTGCCCATCACCCTGATCGCAGCAGCAATCACCAGCCTGTCCTTCATGGGCTTCGGCGGCATCGTCGAAAACCTGTTCAATGTCACGCTGTAAGGGAGGAACAGGATTATGAATATTGTATCTGCTGTTATCCTGTGTACCATCGTGGGCGCAGTCGGCGCGATCGTTCTGGTCGCAGCGTCCAAGTTCATGGCGGTGGAGGAAGACCCCCGCATTGAAGAAGTTACCAACTGCCTTGCCGGTGCAAACTGCGGCGGCTGCGGCTACGCAGGCTGTGCGGACTACGCAAAGGCTGTGGTCATGGACGGCGTGCCCTGCGACAAGTGCGCACCCGGCGGCCCCAAGGCTGCCGCTGCCATTGCCAAGATCATGGGCGGCACGGCCAGCGCTGTGGAAAAGAAGGCGGTTGTCCAGTGCCAGGGCAATTCCGAGCACTGCAAGCCTGCTTATGATTACAAGGGCATCCAGACCTGTGCAGCCGCTGCTGCACTGTACGGCGGCCCCAAGACCTGCTCCTTTGCCTGCGTTGGTCTGGGCGACTGCACCAAGGTGTGTAAGTTCGATGCCATCCACATTGTGGACGGTGTTGCCAAGGTGGACAAGGACAAGTGCACCGGCTGCGGTGCCTGCGCAAACATCTGCCCCAAGCAGGTCATCATGATCGACGTGGGCGGCCCGCGCAAGCCGGTGGTCATGTGCTCCAACAAGGACAAGGGTCCTGTGGCCATGAAGGCCTGCACCACCTCCTGCATTGCCTGCGGTATGTGCGAGCGCACCTGTAAGTTTGACGCTATCCACGTGGTGGATGGCGTGGCCCGCATCGACTATGACAAGTGCAAGGGCTGCGGCATGTGTGCCCAGAAGTGCCCCAAGCACATCATCCTCTTCCCGCTGAAGGATGACCCCAATCCCCCGAAGCCCGTGGTGAAGCCCGCCGCTCCCGCTACTGCCCCCGCAGCAAAGCCGGAAGCCAAGGCTGAGGCAAAGCCCGAGACCAAGGCAGAGTAAACTGTAAACCAAAGCCCGCCGTGCAGCGATGCCCGGCGGGCTTTTTGCAACTTTTTGTAAGAAAATCCGGTTGCAATGATGCGGAATTATGGTTAAATAGAGGGAGGATATTTTCACAGAAAGAGGACGATTATGGAACAACAGTCTGCACGCCTGCGGAATACAGGCTTTCTTACTTTCTTCTTCAGTGGCATCTGTGCCATCAGTGCGGGCGTGGTGGTCAGCCTGCTGCAGGAGCGCTACGGCTTTGCCTACGGCATGACTGGCACCCTGCTCTCACTTATGAGTGTGGGTAATCTGCTGGCAGGCCTGCTCATTGGTATGCTGTCTAGTGTACTGGGCATGAAGCCCAGTGTGCTGCTGCTCACCATCGGCTATGCGGTGGGCTACGGCATCATGGGCCTGACCGGTGTAGAGATCCTGCTGGCAGTGGCTTTCTTTGTGGTGGGCATTGCCAAGGGCAGTGTTATCAACACCTGCACCATTCTGGTCAGCGATCACTCTGCTGATCGCACCCGCGGCATGAACCTGATGCACAGCTGCTACGCCTGCGGTGCGCTGCTGTGCCCCTTCCTCATTGCGGCAGCGGCGAAGGTGAGCACTGAGCTGGCGGTGTTCCTGCTGGCGGCACTGGGACTTGTACTGTGGCTGGTATATGCCTTTACCCCGCTGGGCGGCGGCAAGACCAAGAATGCCAAGGAAAAGCAGGCCATTGACTGGAGCTTTCTGCGTTCGGCACGATTCTGGATGCTGACCGGCCTTTTGTTCTTCCAGAACGCTGCAGAGCAGAGCGTCAACGGCTGGATGGTCACTTACTTCAAGGGCAGCGGCATCATTGCAGGCACACTGGCGGCTTACACCGTCACGGTCATGTGGGGTGCCACGCTGGTGGCCCGTCTGCTGATCGCATTCGTGTTCCCGTTCAAGAGCCCGCGCAAGGCTATGGTGGGCATGAGCGTGCTGTGTACGATCTTTTATGTGCTGCTGGTCATGGCCCACACGCAGGTCATGGCCATCGTGCTGCTGTTTGCGTTTGCGTTCTCCATGGCGGGCCTGAACCCCACCGCTGTGGCCAGCGCGGGCCGCATGACCAGCGTGACCAGCATGGGCATCATGCTGCCGGCGGCGTCCAGCGGTGCCATCCTCATGCCGTGGATCATCGGCATCGTGGCCGAAAAGGCTGGCCTTGCCGCCGGTATGGCTTCCAACATCGTGCCCTGCGTGGGCCTGATTATTTTCACCCTGCTGGTGGCAAAGCTGCCGGAAGAGTAAGCAAAAAAGCGGCCTGCCCGATAACGGCTTACTTTTCGATCCCTCTTGCCTTCGCGCTGAACTCGCACCCGCAGTAATCCTGCCGGTACAGGCCGTATTCCTCCGAAAGCTGCAGGCTGCGCAGATAGCCGTTGTGCTTTTTGAAGTCCGAAGGCAGATGCTTTACGCCGAACTCGGCTTCCAGCTCCTGCCCGATGGCATTGATGCGCTTGGCATCTTTATGCGGGCTGATGGACAGTGTAGTGGTGAACCAGTCGAAGCCGTTCTCACTGGCGTATTGCGCCGCCCGGCGCATCCGCAGCCGGTAGCAGATCGTGCACCGGCTGCCCCGCTCCGGCTCGTTTTCAAGGCCGGTGACAGCAGAGTAGAACTCCTGCGGGTCGTAGTGGTCCTCCACCACGGTCACGCCCAGAGGATGGGCTGCTGCCACGAACTTCTTCAGCTCTTCGCCGCGGCGGTAGTATTCCTCTGCAGGCCATGTGTTGGGGTTATAGTAAAGCACTGTGATCTCAAAATACTGGCACAGCTGTTCCAGCACTGCGCTGGAGCAGGGGCCGCAGCAGGCGTGGAGCAAAAGGCGCGGCCGGGTGCCGTCCAGCGTTTTGAGCACGGCATCCATCTGCTGTGCAAAATTCAATTGAGTTGCCATTTTTATCATCCTTTGCTATACTGATTGAGAAAATTCCTTAAAAAGCTCGCCCTTTCGGGGGAGCTGGCATTGCACAGCAATGACTGAGAGGGTTTGCTTTCTTATTATAACATATTCCGCTTGAAAATACAGGAGGCACCATGACACAGGAAAAGATCGCCCGCATCAACGAGCTGGCAAAAAAGAGCAAGACCACTGGCCTGACCGAGGCCGAAAAGGCAGAGCAGCAGGCCCTGCGCCGCGAATACATCGACGACATGAAGGCCAGCCTGCGCGCACAGCTGGCCAACACCTCCATTCAGGAGCCGGACGGCACTATCCACAAGGTGATCCGCCGTGCCGACCTTGAGAACCCCCGCAGCTGAACGCACAATTTTGCGCACACTTTTTTGGAGGAAAACGCAGCCAAAAGCTGTGTTTTCCTCTTTTTTTGCACGGCGATCTGTGCTATACTATACTTGCATTGGTATGTGCTTTGTGTATGCCTGCTGATGTGTTTTCCCAAGGTGGCGTATCCCGGGCAAGGTGCACGGAAAAGGCTGTCTTTTGAAAAAATGATAAAGAGGTCATTTATTATGCTTACTGCAATTACGGGTATCAACTGGGGCGATGAAGGCAAGGGCCGCATGGTCGACCTCATCAGCCAGGAGTATGACATCGTTGCACGTTATCAGGGCGGCAACAACGCCGGTCACACGGTTAAGAACGAGCGCGGCAAGTTCGTGCTGAATCTGCTGCCCTCCGGCATCCTGCGTCCGAACGTGGTCTGCGTTATGGGCAACGGCATGGTCATCGACCCGCATCATCTGGACGGCGAGATCAACAAGCTGCGGGAGCAGGGCGTTGAGATCAGCCCGGCAAACCTGAAGATCTCCGACCGTGCAACCATCACCATGCCCTACCATGTGGAGCAGGATGGTCTGGAAGAAGCACGTCTGTCCAAGACCGGCGCACAGTTCGGCTCCACCAAGCGCGGCATTGCCTACGCTTACGGCGACAAGTACATGAAGAAGACCCTGCGCATGGGCGACCTGCTGCATCTGGACGACGCTGTGAAGAAGCGCCTGGTCACCATGGTGGATTCCAAGAATCTGGTCATGGAGGGCAGCTACAACGCAGCTCCCATCAGCGTGGATGAGATGTGGGCATGGCTCGAAAAGTATGCCGCCATCTTCAAGGATTACATCTGCGATGTGGGCCAGTATCTGGCCGATGCAGACGCTGCAGGCAAGAAGGTCCTGTTCGAGGCTCAGCTGGGCGCTCTGCGCGACATCGATTTTGGCATTTACCCCTATACCACCTCTTCCAACGTCATCGGTGCTTACGCTCCCATCGGCGCAGGCATCCCGGGCCACAAGCTGCACAACTCCATCGGCGTGATGAAGGCTTACTCCTCCTGCGTGGGTGACGGCCCCTTCACTGCCGAGCTGGCTATGACCGAAGAGGAAAAGCACGACCTGCGTGAGGCTGGCCACGAGTACGGTGCAGCCACCGGCCGTCCCCGCCGCGTTGGCCCCATCGATCTGGTGGCAAGCCGCTACGGCGTGTTCTGCCAGGGCTGCGATGAAGTTGCTCTGACCCTGCTGGACGTGCTGGACTACATGGAAAAGATCCCCATGGTCACTGCCTACAAGCTGACCGATGGCAGCACCACCACCCGCTTCCCCATGGGCGAAGCTCTGGACACCGCACAGCCCGTGGTGGAGTACCTGCCCGGCTGGCACTGTGATATCACCGCAGCCCGCAAGTGGGAAGACCTGCCCAAGGAAGCACGCGATTACGTGGAATATCTGGAAAAGGCTGTCGGCTGCAAGATCACCTACATCTCTGTGGGTGCCGAGCGTGAGGCTTATATCCACCACGTATGATCCCCTGCAAAGCTCCTGAATGATTCAGAAAAGGAAGCGTCACAGATGTTTGATATCATTACCGACAGCGCATGCGACCTGACGCTGGACACTGCCAAACAGCTCCAAATCGAGGTCGTGCCCTTCTATGTCTCGCTGGACGGCGAGCACTACCGCAAAGAAGGCAAGGAAATCGCCGTGCGGGACTTCTACCAGTTCATGGTGGACAACCCTTCGGCCTACCCCAAAACCAGCCTTGCTTCCATTGAGGACTTTGAGCAGGCATTCCGTGCCCATGCTGCTGCTGGCCGGGATGTGCTGTGTCTGGTGTTCACCAGCAAGATGAGCGGCTGTGTGGGTAGCGCCCGCAATGCCCGGGATCTGGTGCTGGAAGATTTCCCCGATGCCCGCATTGAGGTCATTGACAGCGCGGCGGCTACCGTTACCGAGTCCACCATGGTGGAAAACGCCGTGGCCATGCGGGACGCAGGCTGCACGCTGGACGAGACCGTGACATGGCTGGAAGCAGAGAAAGCTACCAACCAGATCTTCTTCACGGTAGGCAATCTGGACTATCTCATCAAGGGCGGCCGCATTGGCAAGGTAACGGGCCGTGCAGCCAACATGCTGGGCATCAAGCCGATGATCCTGTTCAAGGATGGCGAGATCTTCTCCGGCGGCGTGGCACGCGGCCGACAGAAGAGCTTTGAAAAAGCGCTGGAACAGCTGATGAACTATCTGGATGCCCACGGCGGCACCCCGGACGACTACCGCATCACCGTAGGCTACGGCTACGACGAAGAGGAAGGCAAGCGCCTGTGGATGCAGACCCGCGCGGCCCTGCGTGCAAAGTACCCCGGCGCACAGTGCGAAGTGGGCCTGTTGCAGATCGGCTGCACCATTGCCGTGCACACCGGCCCCTATGCGCTGGGCATGGGCGTGATGCGCCGCTGGAAAAAGCAGGGCTGAGATCACATTATATGAATTTTTGAACTCCAGAAAATCTATGGATTTTTTGGGGTTCTTTTTTTAGAGCAATGCTTCCCATACAGAGCGTATTCGAGTGGAACAGATTTCTTGACTTTTATGCAATTCTTCTCCACCGGATAAGTTCTCTTTTGCGTGCCAAAAGAGAACCAGAAAGGACGGCGGTGCCCGCAGGGCATGAAAGCCCCAGTGGGGCTTTTAAGCCGCAGACCGGTTTGCAAAGCAAATGCCGCGTGTTCAGCGCGGCAAGGTCTCCGCTACTTTCGAGGCGCGGGAGGCGGCGGGTTGCGGCTCCCTGCGTCTGCTTCGTGCCTTGCGCGGCACTCGCATCCTGCAGGCCGCTGCCCCAACAGCTCCTCCCTGTTTCGGCCGCCGGCCGCGGTCGTCGCCGTTGCAAACTAAGGGCTGCTCGCCCTTAATAATCCCAAAGCAGATGGGCTCCATACAAAAAATCCAAGTCGCTGCGCTAGAGGATTTTTTGTGTTGCGCCGATTTTAAGTCGCTTACGCGACGAACGGTATGGCAAGGCTGCGTGTTTTTTCTAGCAAAAACTGTGATTTGCAAACTTTTTATGAACCCTATTGACAAAGTGGGAAAACAGGAGTATAGTTTTAGCAGTCGAACAGATAGAGTGCTAAAACAAGTAAAACCAGTTCGGCAGGAGGTGCTTGAAACCGTGAAACAACTGAAGAATAGCCGCTGCTTCCCGTTCGGCAGCATCTCTGCACCGGGCTTTTAGCAGATGGCTATCGCGTCCGCTAAAATAAACCTTCCGGTATGAATGGAGGCTTGACTTTATGAATACCAATCAATATACACAGAAAACGCTGGAGGCTCTGCAGGCAGCGCAACAGCTGGCTGTGGAGTACCAGCACAATCAATTGGAACCTGAACATCTGCTGCACGCCCTCGCTTCGCAGGAGCAGGGCCTGATCCCGCAGCTGCTGCAGAAGCTGAATGTTGACCCCGGCAGCTTTGCTGCCGCCGTGGCCGAAAAGCTTTCGGCTCTGCCCCGGGTCTCCGGCTCCGGCCGTGACCCCGACAAGGTCTATATCTCGCAGGCTGCCGATAAGGTGCTCAGCGCCGCCGCCCGAGAAGCCAAGGCCATGAAGGACGACTATATCAGCGTGGAGCATGTGTTCCTGGGTCTGCTGGACGAGCAGACCCAGAACACCACCGAGTTGTTCCGTGCGTTCAGCATCACGAAAGATAAGTTCCTGCAGCAGCTCACAGCAGTGCGCGGCAACCAGCGCGTCACCAATGACAACCCGGAGGATACCTACAACGCCCTGCAGAAGTATGGTCAGGATCTGGTAGATCTTGCCCGCAAGCAGAAGCTGGACCCCGTCATCGGCCGTGATCAGGAGATCCGCAACGTGATCCGCATCCTGTCTCGTAAGACCAAGAACAACCCCTGCCTGATCGGTGAGCCCGGCGTTGGCAAGACCGCCATTGCAGAGGGTCTTGCACAGCGTATCGTGCGCGGCGATGTGCCCGAAAACCTGAAGGACCGCATCGTGTTCAGTCTGGACATGGGCGCTCTGGTGGCCGGTGCAAAGTACCGCGGCGAGTTCGAGGAGCGCCTGAAGAGCGTGCTGAACGAGGTGAAGAAGAGCGAGGGCAAGATCATCCTCTTCATCGATGAGCTGCACACCATCGTGGGTGCCGGCAAGACCGATGGTGCCATGGACGCAGGCAACCTGCTCAAGCCCATGCTGGCCCGGGGCGAGCTGCACTGCATCGGTGCCACCACACTGGACGAGTACCGCCAGTATATCGAGAAAGACCCCGCTCTGGAGCGCCGCTTCCAGCCGGTACAGGTGGATGAGCCCACCGTGGAGGACACGATCTCCATTCTGCGCGGCCTGAAGGAACGCTACGAGGTGTTCCACGGCGTGAAGATCAACGACAGCGCCCTGATCGCCGCTGCCACCCTGTCCGACCGCTATATCACGGATCGTTTCCTGCCGGATAAGGCCATCGACCTTGTGGATGAAGCCTGCGCCATGATCAAGACCGAGATGGACAGCATGCCCAGCGAGATGGACGATCTGGCCCACCGCATCACCCAGCTGCAGATCGAGCAGGTGAGCCTGAAAAAGGAGACCGATGCCCTGAGCCAGAGCCGCCTGAAGGATCTGGAAAAGGAGCTGGCCGAGCTGCAGGACAAGTTCCGCAGCATGAAGGCAAAGTGGGAGAACGAGAAGAACGCCATCGGCAAGGTGCAATCCCTGCGTGAGCAGATCGAGCAGACCAATGCCGACATTGAAAAGGCTCAGCGCGAGTACGACCTGAACAAAGCCGCTGAGCTGAAATACGGCAAGCTGCCCCAGCTGCAGAAACAGCTGGAAGAGGAAGAGAAGATCGCCGCCGCCAAGAAGGAGGACAGCCTGCTGCGTGACCGCGTGACCGACGAGGAGATCGCCCGCATCGTGGCCCGCTGGACCGGCATCCCGGTGGAGAAACTGGTGGAGGGTGAGCGCGAGAAGCTGCTGCATCTGGACGATGTGCTGCACCAGCGGGTCATCGGTCAGGACGAGGCTGTGACCAAGGTGAGCGAGGCCATCCTGCGCAGCCGCGCCGGTATCGCCAACCCCAACCGCCCCATCGGCAGCTTCCTGTTCCTCGGCCCCACCGGCGTGGGCAAGACTGAGCTGGCCAAGGCACTGGCACAGGCCCTGTTTGACGACGAGCGCAACATGGTGCGAATCGATATGACCGAGTATATGGAGAAGTTCAGCGTCAGCCGTCTGATCGGCGCGCCTCCGGGATACGTCGGTTATGAAGAGGGCGGCCAGCTGACCGAGGCTGTGCGCCGCAAGCCCTACAGCGTGGTGCTGTTCGATGAGGTGGAAAAAGCCCACCCCGATGTGTTCAACATCCTGCTGCAGGTGCTGGACGATGGCCGCATCACCGACAGTCAGGGCCGCACCGTGGACTTCAAGAACACGGTCATCATCCTCACCTCCAATCTGGGCAGCGACATCATCCTGAATGATCTGGAGCAGCGCCGTGCCAACGGTTCCAACGAGCTGAGCGAGGAAGCAAAGCACCAGATCGACCAGCTGCTGAAGAGCAAGTTCCGCCCCGAATTTCTGAACCGTCTGGATGAGATCGTCTACTACAAGAGCCTGACCAAGGACGAGATGCGCAAGATCGTGGATCTGCAGCTGCAGGATCTGCGCAAGCGCATGGACGAGGGCAAGCACCTCAAGCTGGAGGTCACCACCGCTGCCAAGGACTTCATCATCGATTCTGCTTACGACAGCGTCTATGGCGCACGTCCCATCAAGCGGTTCATCCAGAGCCGCGTGGAGACCCTGATCGCCAAGGCCATCATTCAGGGCAGCTATACCGAGGGCAACACCCTGACGGTAGACTGCGAGAATGGCGCTTTGACCCTGCGATAATGTAAATTTTACCTGTTCTGTACGGACTTTGCGGCAAGAAAGCTTGCACCACCGTACAGAATATGGTATGATTACAAATAACATTGATGTGCTTTTCATCGCGGAACAGCAACGATGGGGAGCACATTTTTGTATGTAAGAACATTTATCCCAAAACTCTCTCAGGCGCGTTGCGCCAGTGTGCGATATCCCGGGCAGCAGCACCTTCTGCGTGGAAGGGGCTGGCTGCGGGCGCACAGAAAAAAGCTCCCCCCTTCGGGGGAGCTGGCATCGCGCAGCGATGCCTGAGAGGGTTCAAACAAAAACAGAAAGTTGAGTGTGATTTCCCTTTTTATGGACGATGGCAGTATTACGCTTTTGGCGGCGCTGATCATTCTGGTGGCATTTTCCGCCTTTTTCTCCGCCTCTGAGACCGCATTTTCTTCCCTGAACCAGATCCGCCTGAAAAGCCGCGCCGAGGACGGCGATTCGGCAGCAGCCCGTGTGCTGGCTATGTCGGAAAAGTACGACAAGCTGCTCTCCACCATCCTCATCGGCAACAATATCGTCAACATTGCCGCAGCATCCATTGGCACAGTGCTGTTCACCCGCCTGCTGGACCCGGAGCGGGGCGCGACGGTGTCCACCTTCGTGCTGACCATTGTGGTTCTGATCTTTGGCGAGGTGACCCCCAAGAGCCTTGCAAAGGAGATGCCGGAGACGGTTGCCACGGCGGTTTCGCCCTTTTTGAACCTGCTCATGATCCTGTTCACCCCGCTGACCTGGCTGTTCACCCAGTGGAAGCGCCTGTTGGGGCATTTCATCCGCAGCACCGAGGAGGACACCATCACTGAGGGCGAGCTGATGACCATGGTCAGCGAGGCCGAGAACGACGGCGAGCTGACCGACCGGGAAAGCCAGCTCATCCGCAGCGCCATTGAGTTCGACGATGTGGAGGTGGAGGAGATCCTCACGCCCCGCGTGGATGTGATCGCGGTGGAGGACGATCTCTCGCTGGATGAGGTGGCCGATACCTTTGCGGAATCGGGATATTCCCGTCTGCCCGTCTACCACGGCACCATTGACAATATCATTGGTGTGGTACATGAAAAGGACTTTTACCTTGGCCGTCTGCGCAAGGATACCACGCTGGAAGACCTTGTGAAGCCCACCCTTTATACCACCGGCTCCACCCAGATCTCCCAGCTGCTGCGCACCCTGCGCGAGCAGCACCATCACATGGCGGTGGTGGTGGACGAGTACGGCGGTACCGAGGGCATCATCACGCTGGAAGACATTCTGGAAGAGCTGGTAGGCGAGATCTGGGACGAGCACGACGAAGCGACCGAGGACTTCCGCAAACAGTCGGACGGCAGCTGGATCGTACTGGGCAGTGCCGGTGTGGACGACCTGTATGAGAGGCTGGGCCTGCCGGAGGATGAAGATATCGATTCCAATACGGTGAACGGTCTGGTGCAGGAAAAAACCTGCCATCTGCCCAAGGTGGGCGACCGGTTCACGCTGGGCGAGTACGACGGTGTCGTTACCCGCACGGCCAAGCGCCGCGTGACTGAGGTGCGCCTGACCCCGGCGGAAAAGCCGGAACCGAAGAAGGAAGAAGACGAAAAGCCGCACTTCAACCGGCTGACCAATAAGTAAATCTAAGGGAGGATGCCGTTTTCCAATACGGCCCTATCCTGTGAAAAAGCAAACTCCGGCAGACCGCGGTCTGCCGGAGTTTGCTCTATAAAAATAATTGTTCCGCTGAATATGGTTAGAGCGAAGCGGAAGCCATTAAATGGTTTTGCTTTCCGCCTGCAGATAGGTATACAATGCTCCCACCTGATTGGCTTCGCTGCTGAAATGGCAGGGCACGATCTCGCAGCGGGGCAGACCGATCATGTAGGGTGATTCCCCACGGGAAGCAAACAGCCCGGCATATACCCGGCGCAGATCGTCCAGCAGCAGCGGCTGCTTGCTGATGCCGCCGCCGATGGCTACCTTTTCCACATCCAGCAATACGGTCAGGTTGTAGATCTGCACGGCCACCATCCTGCAGAACCGTTCCAGCACTTCCAGCGCTTCCGGCTCGGCGGCATTGGCGGCATCAAAAAAGAGTTTACCGTTCATGGGGGCATCGGCGGGCAGGCCTTTGCGGGCACGGTACCACTTGAGCAGGTATTTGGTGCTGCACTGGCAGGCCATGGTTTTTTCGGTATTCTCCCACTCGTCGGCGTTGGTGTTCACAAAGCTGTACTCTCCGGCGGTAAAGTGCACGCCGCGCACCAGCTGGCCATTGGCAATGATGCCGCCGCCCACGCCGGTGCCGATGATAAACACTGCCGCATTGCAGCAGCCCTGCAAGGCACCGGCCCGCAGCTCTGCAATGGCTGCAGCCTTGCCGTCGTTTTCCAGCGTGACACGGCAGCCGCATCTTTCGCGCACCAGCTGCCCCACCTGTGTGCCGGTGTTGTACAGAAGTGCCCCGCCGTTGGAGACATAGCCGGTGTTGGCATCCACAAAGCCGGGCAGCGCCATGGCGATACCGTCCACTTCATCCTTATGCGGTGCATACAGAGCGTATATTGTGTCGAGAAAATGCTCCTGCGTATCCTGCGGCGTGGGCACGGAACCGGCATCGAAACGGTTCATCTGCTCGTCCATGACCGAATATTTGATCTCGGTGCCTCCTACGTCAAAAACCATGACCTTCATTGCTGTTCCCTCCGCAAAGCTGATCTTCTTCCTTATTATGGCAAATGCGTGCAAAAAAGTAAAGCCATCCGCAACATGCCGCGAATAGCTTTACTTTAATTTAGAGCTTGCTCAGCTGCGGGCCCTGTGCGGTGTCCTTGACCGCCCAGCCCAGTTCGGTCAGCTGTGCACGGATGGCATCGGCAGTGGCCCAGTCCTTGGCCTTCTTGGCGGCGGCACGCTTCTCTACCAGCTCAGTCACCTCGGCGGGCACCTCGTCCTTCTTGCGGTTGTACAGCAGGCCCAGTACGCCGGTAATCTCGTCGAACGCAGCGGCGGCGGTCTGCAGGGCATCCTTGGAGGAAACAGCCGACAGCGTGTTGATCTCCTTGACCAGATCGAACACGGCAGCCAGTGCATCCGGGGTGTTCAGGTCATCGTCCATGGCGGTGCAGAACTTGGTGCGGGCCTCGGCAGCCTTTTCCTTCAGAGTCTCGTCGGTGCCAAAGGCATCCTTGGTCAGGGCAAAATCCAGATTTTCGCGGCAGGTGTACAGGCGCTCGAGACTGTTCTTGCAGCTCTCGATGAGATCCACGGTGTAGTTCAGCGGCATCCGGTAGCCTGCGGTCAGCATGAAATAGCGGATGGGCTCGTAGCCGTAGACGTCCGCCACGTCCCGCACGGTAAAGAAGTTGTGCAGGCTCTTGGACATCTTCTGATTGTCCACGTTGATGAAGCCGTTGTGCATCCAGTAGCGGGCAAAGGTGCAGCCGTTGGCGCACTCGCTCTGTGCGATTTCATTCTCGTGGTGGGGGAAGATCAGGTCCTGACCGCCGCAGTGCAGATCGATGGTCTTGCCCAGATGGGTGCGGCTCATGGCGCTGCACTCGATATGCCAGCCCGGACGGCCCATGCCGTAGGGGCTTTCCCATGCAGGTTCACCGGGCTTTGCGGCCTTCCACACGGCAAAGTCTGCGGGATCCTCCTTCAGGTCGTCGTCCATCTGGCTGCGCAGCTCACGGTTGCCGCTCTCCAGATCGTCCAGCTTCAAATGGCTCAGCTTGCCGTACTCGGGATCGCTCTTCACCCGGAAATACACATCGCCGTTCTTGGCAACATAAGCGTGGCCGGAGTCGATCAGATCCTTCACGATATCCAGGATCTGCTGGATGTGCTCGGTAGCCCGGGGCTGGACGGTGGGCTTTTTGCAGTTGAGGCCGGCGGCATCCTTGAGGTACTCGGCCTCAAAGCGCTGAGCGACCTCCTTCATGGAGGTGCCCTCTTCCTGCCCCTTCTTGATGAGCTTGTCGTCGATATCGGTGATGTTGGAAACATAGAACACCTTGTTGCCGCGGTACTCAAGGTAGCGGCGCAGGGTATCGAACACGATCAGCGGGCGGGCGTTGCCGATGTGGATATAGTTATAAACGGTAGGGCCGCAGACATAGATGCGGTATTCACCGGGCACCTGCGGCACGAATTCTTCTTTCTGGCGGGTCAGCGTATTGAAAATCTGCATGGCTGTTTCTCCTTTTTTACTTTTTTCATTATAACGGTGTACAGAAGGGAAGTCAAGAAAAAACGACCGCTCCCGGCGCATTCTGCACACCGGAAACGGTCGTTTTTCAAATCAGGAGCTTAGCCGGGATAACGGCTCACTTCCAGCAGCTCTTCTGCACGCTTCACCTGCTCCGCGGTGGGCGGCACGGCGTCCGGCAGTGGATAAGGGATGCCCAGCTTCTGCCACTTGAACAGGCCCAGCGTGTGGTAGGGCAGCACCTCCACCCGCTGCACCGTTTTCAGGCTGCGGATGAAGTCTGCGGTCCTGCGCAGGCCCTCCTCGTCGTCGGTCAGGCCGGGTACCAGCACATGCCGGATCCACAGCGGGATGCCGAGGTCAGAAATATGCCGCGCCATCGCAAGGATGTTGGCATTGTCTTTGCCGGTGAGCTGCCGGTGGCGTTCCGGGTCGATCTCCTTCAGATCGAGGATGACCAGACTGGTGGACTTCATCAGCCGGTCAAAACCGGCCAGATAATCCGGGTCATCGGGCCGGAAGGGCTGCCCGGCGGTATCCAGAGCCGTGTGCACGCCTTTGGAGCGGGCCAGCTCGAAGAATGCCGTCAGGAACTCCATCTGGCGCAGCGGCTCGCCGCCGCTGACCGTGATGCCGCCCTTTTTGCCCCAGTAGTTGCGGTAGCGGTAGACCCGCTGGAACAGCTTTTCTGCCGTCCATTCCTCGCCGCCCTCCGCAGCCCACGTTTCCGGGTTGTGGCAGTATTTGCACCGCAGGGCACACCCCTGCAAAAACACCACAAAGCGCACACCGGGGCCGTCCACAGAGCCGAAGGATTCCAGCGAGTGGACATAGCCGATGGGGTTACAGGGCTGCATGGCAGGTGCGGGAGATAACGTCCATCTGCTGCTCGCGGGTCAGGTCGATGAACTTGACGGCGTAGCCGGAGACGCGGATGGTGAAGTTGGCGTACTCCTCCTTCTCGGGGTGCTCCATGGCATCCAGCAGCTTCTCCTTGCCAAAGACGTTCACGTTCAGGTGGTGTGCGCTCTGATCGAAGTAGCCGTCCATGACCTGTACCAGATTCTCCACCCGCTCGTCTTCACTGTGGCCCAGAGCGTCCGGGTTGATGGTCTGGGTGTTGGAGATACCGTCCAGTGCCCAGTGGTAGGGCAGCTTTGCCACCGAGTTCAGGGAAGCCAGCAGGCCGTTCTGCTCTGCGCCATAGCTGGGGTTTGCACCGGGAGCAAACGGGGTGAATGCGGCACGGCCATCGGGCAGAGCGCCGGTGTACTTGCCGTACACCACGTTGGAGGTGATGGTCAGGATAGAGGTGGTAGCCTCAGAGTTGCGGTAGGTGTGGCGCTTCTTGATCATCTCCAGGAAGGTGCGCAGCAGCCACACGCCGATCTCGTCGGCGCGGTCATCATCGTTGCCGTACTTGGGGAAGTCGCCCTCGGTCTCAAAGCCGGTGGCAAGGCCGCTCTCGTCACGCACTACCTTCACCTTGGCGTACTTGATGGCGCTCAGGGAGTCGATGACGTGGGAGAAGCCTGCAATGCCGGTGGCAAAGGTGCGGCGCACGTCGGTGTCGATAAGGGCCATCTCGGCTTCCTCGTAGTAGTATTTGTCGTGCATATACTGGATCAGGTGCAGCACATTGACGTACAGGCCAGCCAGCCAGTCCAGCATCTGGACATACTTGGGCAGCACCTCGTCGTAGTTCAGGTACTCGCTGGTGATGGGGGCATAGTTGGGGCCGCACTGCTCGTGGCTCTTCTCGTCCACACCGCCGTTGATGGCGTACAGCAGGCACTTGGCAAGGTTGGCGCGGGCACCGAAGAACTGCATCTCCTTGCCGGTCTGGGTGGCAGACACGCAGCAGCAGATGGAGTAATCATCGCCCCAGACGGGCTTCATCACGTCGTCGTTCTCGTACTGGACAGAGCTGGTATCGATGGACACCTTGGCGGCATATTTCTTGAAGCTCTCCGGCAGAGCGGAGGAGTACAGAACGGTCAGGTTCGGCTCCGGTGCGGGGCCCATGTTTTCCAGCGTGTGCAGGAAGCGGTAGCAGTTCTTGGTGACCATGCTGCGGCCATCCATGCCGATGCCGCCCACTTCCAGCGTTGCCCACACGGGGTCGCCGGAGAACAGCTGGTTGTAGCTGGGGATGCGGGCAAACTTGACCATGCGGAACTTCATGACCATGTGGTCGATCAGCTCCTGAGCCTGGGTCTCGGTCAGGGTGCCGTTGTCCAGATCGCGCTGGATGTAGATATCCAGGAAGGTGGAAATGCGGCCCACGCTCATGGCAGCGCCGTTCTGGGTCTTGATGGCGGCAAGATACCCGAAATACAGCCACTGGCAGGCCTCCTTGGCGTTCTTTGCGGGCTGAGAGATATCATAGCCGTAGGCCTCGGCCATCTTCTTCATGCCCTTCAGGGCGCTGATCTGGCGGGCGATCTCCTCGCGCAGGCGGATCACGTCGTCGGTCATGGTGCCGTCGCCGCAGTTGGCAAAGTCCTCCTGCTTGAACTTGATCAGTGCATCGATGCCGTACAGCGCCACACGGCGGTAGTCGCCCACGATGCGGCCGCGGCCGTAGGTGTCCGGCAGGCCGGTGATGATGTGGGTGTGGCGGGCCGCCTTCATTTCAGGGGTGTAGGCATCGAACACTGCCTGATTGTGGGTGCGGGTGTAGTCGGTAAAGATCTTGTGCAGCTCGGCGCTGGGCTGGTAGCCGTAGGTGGTGCAGGCCTGCTCTGCCATCTTGATGCCGCCGTAGGGCATGAAGGCGCGCTTGAGGGGCTTGTCGGTCTGCAGACCCACGATCTGCTCCAGATCCTTCAGGCTTTCGTCGATATAGCCGGGGCCGTAAGCAGTCAGGCTGCTGACCACTTCGGTCTCCATATCCAGCACGCCGCCCTTGGCGCGCTCGGCCTTCTGCAGCTTCTGCAGGGCCCCCCACAGCTTGTCGGTCGCTTCGGTGGGGCCGGCCAGAAAGCTTTCGTCGCCGTCATACGGGGTGTAGTTCTTCTGGATGAAGTCGCGCACATTGACTTCTTCTTTCCAGATGCGGCCCTCAAAGCCTTCCCACTGTTCAAAATTGATCATTGGAACCTCCTTGCTCCATTACGCAGTTAGCGTTTTCTAACTAATGAGCCTTTGAAAAACCGCTCTGTATGGCGGCTTTCTGGGGGCAAAACGGTCTTGAACTGCCGACTGCGGCAGCCCCAACTACAAGGTATAGACAAAAATGAAAACCTGCCCACAAAATCTTGCGTTATTATAATAGCAAGAACCACTTTAAAATGCAATAGAAAACAAGTGGGTTTTCTGCCAAAGCAAGGGGCTTTCTTTGGGCAGAATGTAGAAAAAGCGCCGAAATCCCGGCGGTGCACCTATTTTGCGAAAAAAATCGAAAAATAAGGGTTGACAAGACTAACCGGCTGTGGTATTCTGTTCTCGCAACGAGGTTAGACAAATCTAACCACGTTGCACCAGAAAAGCGGAAGCCTCTGCAAGGGCTTCTGCGAAAACCGGATCCGCCATGGCAGAGCTGCGGAGCTGTGTCAGGTGATCCCCAAGTTTGTCGTGGCGAGGCCACTCCATCTTGCTTACGCAAGACCGCTTTGTGGCTTAAAAGCCCCACTGGGGCTTTCATTGCTGCGCAAACGCCAATTCCTCCATTCCATTCTCTTTTTTCAAGTGAGCTGTGGTTTTAGTTTGCTCCCACGGCTCGATGCGCGGCATTCGGTGTGATTGGTACCGCACCAAGTGCAAAAGAAAAACAAAAACGGGACATGCAGCTTGACCACCTGCGTGCCCCGTTTTTTGTTTTTAACTCCTTCAGTCATGGCTGACACCATGCCAGCTCCCTCAAAGAGGGAGTCCTTGGCAGTGCGGAAAACTTTACAGTTTTGCCAAAGCCTCCCTCACTGAGGGAGGTGGATGTGAGTGCAGCGAGCAGACGGAAGGAGTTTTACTTCACGATTTCCGCCAGCTTTTGATACACTTCCTCCGCGCCGCCTTTGGGCGCTTTGACCTTTACGAACTGGCTGTTCACGATGGCGGTGCCATCGGAGTAGACGGTGAACAGGAGGTTATTGTTCTCGGCATCATCGTAGTAGCTCACAGTGACGGAATCCACCGGGTATTCGTGGCTGTAGGAGGAATACTGCTGGTTGAACCGCTTGACACAGGTAAGGCCGGAAAGCACGTTTGCGATCTGCTGATAGGCAGGGTCGTCGGCAGAAAGCAGCTGAACATCCATCTCTGCGGAGCGGGCAAAGTTCTGAATGTGCTCCACCCGGACACTGGCCTGTGTGCTGGCCTTGATCCCGGATGCAAGATCGATCTTTGCGGAAGGAAAGATCAGCACCAGTGCAAGCAGCACTAAAATGACAATGCCGAACCGGGACAGAATGCCTTTTTCCTTCATAAGAGTCATGCCTCCTTTGGCGGCTCCGCTCCCATTTGGCCCAGATGCCGCTGAGCGATGAAGAAGCCCACGGCGCTGGCGGCGAACACCACATAATAGCTGGCGATGCGGTAGAGCATCATCACGCTCATCACCTCGCCGCGCTCCAGAAAGCTGCCGAACACCAGCAGGAATGCCGTCTCGATGGAGCCCATGCCGGCCACATTGGGCAGGGCGTTGGACAAAAACAGCATCAGGCTGGTGAGCAGCTGCACCTGCAAAAAGCTCAGAGGGGAAAGCCCCATGAACCGGATGCACAGGTAGGGCAGGCAGAACAGCCCGAACAGCTTGACCGCCTGTAATGCCAGAATTTCAGCGCAGTGGGGCTTATCTGCCAGCAGACGGCGGCTCTCCTCGCCCAGAATATCCAGCTGCTGCTGCCAGTCGGCGCGGCGCTGCTGCCATTTTTCCGTTTTGGGCAGCAGACGCATCAGCCAGCGGGCAAGGTTCTGCACCAGCGGCGATACGCACACCAGCACCAGCACCACAATGATGGCCGCCACTACAGCGTATGCCATGGGCAGATAATTCATCACACCGGTGGTGTTGGCGGCAAGCCACCTGTGCTGCAACAGCAGCATCACCGTGGCATACAGCAGCACGGTGGTTTTGTGGAACACGTACTGCAGGGTCATCAGGCCCACACCCGGGCCCACCGGCAGGCCGCAGCGGTGGAGATACCAAGTCTGCACCGGCACGGCGCCTGCGCCCAGTGTGACCACATTGCCAAAGGCGCCGCACCACGCGGTATCGATGCCCTGCCGGAGCCTGAAGCCCGGGATGCGGCTGCGCACGATGACCCACGCCACGCACCCTTCCAGCAGCGGATAGCTGAGGCCGATGGCCAGCACCACCAGCACCTGCCATGCGGACAGCTGCGAAAGCGCTGCGGTGATCTCGGCCCAGTTGTCCTTGAACAGCAGCACGATGATGCCGGTAAGTGCGGCGAGCACCAGCAGCGAGATCACTGTCTTTTTGCGGGAAGGTGCGGCAGAGGCGGGTTGGCTCATAGAGAGAACAGGCTCCTTTCAGGCGGAATGATTTGATAAAAGTATAACACACGCGGACTGTGTCTTTGTGAACGGAACTGGAATTTTCTTGTGCAATTTTGATGGAATGATAAAAAGGCAAGGGCAGATGTACGCATCGACCCTTGCCTTTATCTTGTTTTTAGTCTGTTGATTCGTTCACCAGCCGTGTCAGGGTGGCAACATAGGCTTCGTTGGAATAATATTTCTCGTACATTTTCCGGCAGTCAGCTTTCATGGCGGCCAGCTGTTCCGGATGCAGGATAGCATGCTCCAGCACCTTTGCCAGCTGATCCGGGTCGTCGTCTTTGTACACAAAGCCGTCCACGCCCTCGGTGATCAGCCCGGCGGTGCCGGTGTGCTCCGACACGATGGAGGGCTTGCCGAAGATCAGGCCCTCGGTGACGAAGGTTGGCATGGGATCATCGCGGGAAGCGCATACCACGCAGGCGCACTGATCCATCAGGGATTTAATCTCGGGCCGTTCCAGACGCTTGCGGTAGAAAACGGTGTCCGGGTAGTCCTCCACCAGTGCATCCACGGCGTTCTTCAGGCTCTTGTCCGCCGCCTTGCCCACGAACAGGAAAGCAGCCTTCTGGCGCACCTCGGGCTTTAGCAGGCGGATGGCGTTGCAGAAAATATCCTGACCCTTGCGCGGCTCAAAGGAACCTACGGTCACGAACAGCGGCCTGCCGCCGGCATAGCTGATATCGTAGGGCGGGAAGCTTTCCTGCGCATAGTCCGGCAGACCGTAGATCAGCTGTTCAATGCTGAAGTCCGGCCGCACCGAGTGCATGGCGGCAGTGGCGTGGGAGCCTACGGCGCACACATGCACATTGGAGCCCAGTGTTTTGGGAATCTTGTGCGCAATGAACGGGTAGCCTGCAAAGGCATCGTGCAGCCACCACAGCACCGGCACGAAGGAGCCGTTCAGGGTGCTCACGGCGGCAGCCTCTACCACGGTGTTGGCCAGCACAAAATCGGCACTGGTGGCAAGGCCCCACAGCGACGAGTTCATCACGCAGTCGCTGCGGGTCACTACGGCGGCACCGGCATCCAGAAACAGCGGCAGCGAGCCGTCGTCCGCAGGGCCAAGCACCACCACTTCAAAGCCCATGCTGCGCAGCACCGGCACGGCACTTGTCAGCACGATGGGCGCACCGGTCATGGTCAGCTCGTGGCTCAGGATCAAAGCACGCTTTCCGTCTGCAGAGAACACATCGTCGGCACACAGCTCCCGCCGGAAGTGCAGCAAAGACTGCGGGATGCGGTGGCAGTTTTCCGCCATGGCGGTGGCAAGGCGCAGCAGCTCGGTCACGCTGTCCCTGCCGCGCGCAGCGGCGCGCACCCGGTCCAGAAGCTTCCGCGATACCATGGCGCAGCGGCTGCACGGGATGTGCTGGGTGCTCAGATAAAGGGCGGTGGAGCCATCGAAGCCAAAGGCGGCATCACACACCACAAAATCGGCACCGGTGCGCAGGGCGGCGGCAAAATAGGTCAGGGCGGTGGAGGTGCACTCCAGATCTTCGCTGACCAGCAGCACGCCCTCCACCGAGTCGGTCAGGGCGGGGGCCAGCTCCGTCACCAGCCGGAACTTGCGGTGCAGCTGGTTTTCCAGTGCGTGCTCCAGCGCCTGATGACGGCCCGGTGCATACACCAGCAGATAGGTGCTCTGGGTATCGGTATAAACCTGCTTCGTCAGCTGCTTACGCTGCAGGGTGCTGTAACTGCTGTACATGTTGACAACTCCTTTAGCGATCCGATTCAGCCGCGCAGCAGGCGGCGCAAAGCACGCAGCGGTGCGGTAAGCCGCCAGCTGCTGCTCTCGTACAGGTTTTCCAGCGAATCTTCATAGGCAGCACGGCTGTTCTGCAGTTCCGTCAGCTGATTGTTCAGCCGGGTGTTCTCGGCAAGGGCGGCCTGCAGCTGTTCCAGAACATCGTTCTTTTCGGCCTCAGCCTGCAGCTTGATGGTATTCAACGCGCTGAGCAGGGCCTTGCCGGGCTGCTCGTGCTGGAAGCGGCCCAGCGGATAGTAATGATAGGTTACGGCAAACTTCATCCCGGCCGCAAAGGGCACGGTGCTGCACACGGTCAGGTTGGGGTCCACATCCAAAAACAGCAGGCAGTCTTCCTGCAGCCGGATGCCGTTCATGGCGCGGCATTCCAGCCGCTCGTCCGAGATGCTCAGGTCAGTCACGCAGCAGGCCAGCTCACCGGGGTCCAGCCGCAGCGCACGGGCATCCGTGGGCAGGGTGAACACCGCAGAGACCTCGTGGGTCAGTTCGTCGTAGGCGTCCTCGGCAACGGTCAGGCATTCCCGCGGGGAATAGCCGGAGCCGGAATCGTAGAACAGCTGCGGCAGGGTCAGGGCGGCAGGTTCGTTGTCGCTGCCGTGCCTTGCCAGTGCGGCCTGATAGTTCAGCACCTGTTGTTCCAGCTCCAGACACCGCTGTGCCAGCCGGGATACACCTTCGTCAGAGAGCTTGAGCTGCTGTTCCAAGTCAGCAGCGCGGCTGCGGGCCGCAACAAGGGTCTCGGGGGCATCGTTGTTCATAACCGGATTCTCCTCTTACTTTTATGATGGCTGCACCGCAGCAGCCGGAAAAACATGTCAGTGCCGGGAGGTATAGTGCACGGCGGGCGTTCTGCGCTGTGCAGGGAAAAATCGGATGATGAGTGCGCGGCGTACACGCAGCAGCTCACACACCAGCCAGATAGAGCCCAGAGAGATGGCATATTGCAGCCACATGCCCAGCACCGGCTGCGCAGAGAACTTTGCTACCATCAGATACCACGGAATAGCGATGATCTCCACGGTATGTACGCAGAAAATGTTCAGCGAACGGCGGCCCACCGCTTCCAGAAAGTGCACGATGGGGCCATGGCCGCGGCTGAGTCGCATGAACAGCCGGATGAAAAGCAAGCCTGCAGCACCGTCCAGAAAGATGCTCAGCGGCCCCAGTGACCACTCGGCCAGCGAGATGCAGTCGGTGGTGCGGGTAGCAAGAGCGCCTACGGCAATGAGTGCTGTGGCGGCCAGCAGCCCGGCAAAGACCTTGGGCGGCAGGGGCTCGTCCAGCAGATGCTTCTTTTTGGCAAGGAAGCCGATATAGAGGTAGGGCACCACCACGGCACCTTGGATCAGGCAGAAGGGCAGTTCCCACACAAGGCTCGCGCCCCAGCCCAGCAGGACGCAGCCTGCCACAGCCCATGGAACATAGCGCTCCGGGAAGATGTTCAGGATCACATCCAGCAGCACCCAGCCTACCATCAGCGCCAGCAGATACCACATCGGCCCGCAGGAGAAGAACTCCTGCCCGAAATACTTGGCCGTGTGGGGCAGGCCCAGCAGAAAGCCGCCGGTGACCTTGATAGACTCGCCGATGGTGCCGGGCAGGTACTGGAACGTCTTATAATGAATGATAAAGTGCAGCACGCAGGTGAACAGCGCCGTGTAAGCATAGGGTTTGAGCAGGCTTTTGAGTTGCTGGTGGATGCACTTGTGGATAGAGCGCTTGCGGAAGCCGTAGCCGCTGGCAATAAAAAAGGCGGCCATCAGCGCTTCGCGGTAGATGAACGGGAAAAACGCGGTCAGGGACAGGCCGCTGACCGCCTGCATGGGATAAAGCTCGGCGGTATGCGCAAAAACGATGGTCAGCATACCGGCACCCTTGAGCATGTCGAACATGCCGATGGAGCTGGCGGTGCGGGGCTTGGTTCCTTCCATGGAGGTTCCTTCCTTGCGCGGGACATTCCATCAGAGCCGGACGCCGCACAATGCGTAGATTTTGAATGAAAAAGATAAAATTTTGTATGGATATGAACCCAGTATAATGCTTTTTGCACAGACTGTCAATTTTGAATTGCGGTCCGGCGGGCGGGGACACATTGCAGCCTGCAATAAAAGCATAGCACAGGCAGGGCGGCTTCGCAACGAAAGCCAGAATTTACATCTGGAAACGACATGATATGCAAGATTTTATTGTCAATGTTTGGAATTAAATGTTGCAAAACTCTTGCATTGACACGGGCCTTATTGTATACTGGGCACAGTTGGAAATGACTGGAAGGATCTGTGCTGGCCTACACAGGAGCGCCGGATCGGATGATAAAAATGGAGGAAAAAATGATTACATCGCTGTATCAGTCACTTTGCAATATGGAAACCAACATTGCAGACCGTGTGGCTCTGCGCTGGTATGATGAAAAAAAGCAGGGCGTGGCCGAGGTGCACTACGCACAGTATGCCCAGGATCTGCGCCGGTTCGTGGCGTTCCTGCGTGCAGAGTATGGCGATGTGCGCGGCAAGCGTGTGGCGATCCTGGCCCGCAACAGCTACCAGTATGTCATCTGCATGTACGGCACGGTCATTGCCGGAGCCGTGGCTGTGCCGCTGAACCTTGGCAAGGACTGGGATGCCATCTCCTATGAGCTGGGCCTCACCGAGCCGGTGTGCATTCTGCAGGATGGCGAGTTCGCGGAGCGGGAGCCTGCCCTCGCTGAGACCTACGGCAGCATCCTGAAGCCCATGGACGTCTTTGCGGCCTATGAGCCTGCCGAGGACGTGACCGAGGTGGAGGACCTCTCTGCTCTGGCCTTTATCATGTTCACCTCCGGCACCACCGGCCGCAGCAAGGGCGTTATGCTGAGCCAGAAGAACCTGTTCAGCGCCATGCCGGCTTTTCTGGACCCCTTTGACGATGTGAAGAAGTACACGGGCTGGAATACCGACGAGTTCTCGTCCCTGTCCGCCCTGCCCATGTTCCACATCTCCGCCATGACCAGCCTTGTTTCGTGGAGCATCACCGGCCACTCCATCAACCTGTGCAACAACCTGAAGTATTTCTACCGTGATCTGGGCGCCATGCACAGCGAGGTGATGGCGGTGGTGCCGGTGCTGCTGAAGAGCATCTACAGCGATGTGATGAAGGGCCGCCGCGACCGCCTGAACGGCCTGTGCGTGCTGACCTGCGGCGCTGCCATGTTCGACCCCAAGATTCTGAGCGATATGATGGAGAAGGGCTTCTTTGTGGCCCAGATGTACGGCCTGACCGAGACCTGCGGCGACGGTGCATGGAACTCCTCGCAGGAGGCAAAGTACCTGACCAGCGTGGGCCATGTGGACCTCAGCTGTGAATACAAGCTGGACGACGGCGAGCTGTGCATGCGGGGCAACCCCATCATGCTGGGCTACTACAAGGACCCGGAAGGCACTGCAGAAGTCATCGATGCAGACGGCTGGTTCCATACCGGCGACATTGCCCGGGTGGAAGAGGACGGCTACATGTACCTGACCGGCCGCAAGAAGAACGTGATCATTCTGGACAGCGGCGAGAACGTGAACCCCGAGGAGCTGGAAAAGCTGCTGGTGCCCTGTGCGGACATTCAGGAGTGCATCGTGAAGGAAAAGGACAAAAAGATCTGTGCCCTCATCTACTGTGACCCTGCAAAGCAGGATGCGGTGAAGGAGTTCGTCACTGGGGTCAACCGCGGCCTGCCGCTGTACAAGCGCATGGTGACGGAGTTCAGCGCACAGCCGCTGCCCCGCAACGCCATGGGAAAACTGCTTCGCTGAACACGGGAGGAAACAGAACAATGCGTAAGATCAGAGTGCTGGATAATGTCTACGACCTTATCACCATCAACATGGAAGACCGCTTCAAGGATAATGTGGCCTTCCGCTTCTACGACACCGCAAACGATGCCGTGACCACCATCCTCTATAAGGATTATGTGCAGGATATCCGCAAGGCGGTGAATTACTTCCAGTCCACAATCCCGGAGATCAAGGGCAAAAAGATCTGCCTGCTCACCAAGAACAGCTACGAGTATGCCGTGAACACCTTTGGCGTGGTGGCGGCCGGTGCGGTGCTGGTGCTGCTGAACCAGCGCAAGAGCTGGGACGAGCTGAGCTACGAGCTGGGCCTTGTGGAGCCGGACGCCATCCTGACCGACGGCGACGACTACGGCTTCAACGACCAGCTCAAGGCTGCCTACGGCGATATCCTCCGCCCCATGGATGGCTTCCGCAGCTATGAGCCTGCGCAGCTGACCCGCTGCATCGACCACGAAGCCCTGATGGTCCTGATGTTCACCTCCGGCACTACGGGCCGCAGCAAGGGCGTGATGCTGAGCGAGAAGAATTTCTTCTCGGTGATGCGTGCCCACACCCAGATCGGTGAGCACATGATGGCGTATAAGCACGAACCGGACCTCGTCATGAGCCAGTACACCGTGCTGCCCATGTTCCATCTGGGCGCTTTCATCTGCCTGTTCTCCTGGGCCCATGCAGGCTGGGTGCTGAACGTCAGCAGCGACATCCGCAACTTCTATAAAGAGGTAAAGCGGATGCCCAGTCAGGCCATGGCGGTGGTGCCGGTCATTATGAACTCGCTCCACCACGATGTGATGCGCGGCCGCAAGGAACGTCTGGGGGAGCTGTGGGTGCCCATCTGCTCCTCTGCCATGTTCGACCCGCAGGTGATGCTGGATATGGCGGAACACGGCATGTTCGTGGTGCAGACCTACGGCAGCACCGAGACCTGCGGCGACGGCATCATCAACTACGCACAGGACGCAAAGCACATCGGCGCTGTGGGTCAGGGCAACGATTATCTGGACTACAAGATCGCCGAGGACGGCGAGCTGTGCATGCGCGGCGACAGCATCATGCTGGGCTACTACAAGGACCCGGAGGCCACCGCCGAGGTCATTGACGCGGACGGCTGGTTCCACACTGGCGATCTGGCCCGCAAGGACGAGGACGGCTACTATTTCCTGACCGGCCGCAAGAAGAACCTCATCATTCTGGACAGCGGCGAGAACATCAGCCCCGAAGAGCTGGAAGGCATCGTGGGCAAGTGCGAAGCCGTGAAGGAATGTGTAGTAAAAGAAATGGGCAAGAAGATCGGCGTGGTGGTCTATTGTGACGAGGACAAACAGCAGCAGGTGCGGGACTTTATCACCGAGGCAAACCGCACCCTGCCGCTGTACAAGCGTATGAGCGCAGTGGAGTTCAGCACCGAGCCGCTGCCGCGCAACGGTGCAGGCAAGCTGCTGCGCCAGTGATACGGATGCGATCGAATGCCCGGATGCATAAATGGGCCGGCAGACCGGCAGACTGAAAACAGGAGTTCCGACAAAAAACAAAGCTTTGTTGCCGGAACCCTTGCGCACAGGAGAGAATCAGGGTATTATTATGGAAAGGCATAGGAGATTGTGCCTATTATCCGTCACGGAAAGGAAGAAAATTTCTATGGAACGAGCAGAGATCATTTCCCAGATCCTGGCCATCCTGGAGGATGTTGCCGAGGTCTCTCCCGAAGATGTGAATGAGAACAGCGTCCTGATGGACGATCTGGATCTGTCCTCAATGGAGATCCTGACCATTGTGGCAGACCTCGAGGAGACCTTCGGCCTGCGCATCCCTGAAAAGGAGCTGCGCAACTTTGTGACCATAGGGGATCTGGTGGATTATCTGGCGGCAAACGCGGGGTAACAGTTCATGAATGAGTCGCAGCGCTCGACGGAGTACATCTTTCAGGGAACGATGTACTTCTTCCGTCGGGAGAAGATCCTGTGTCGGTACCAGTTTGCGCTGCAGGATGCGGTGGAACCCGCTCTTTTGCAGCGCGCACTGGACGCGGCGCTTTCGGCCGCACCGTACTATCGGGTACAGCTGGTGCAGGAAAAGCGGAGCTTTTTTCTGGAGCCGAACCCGAACCCCTGCCTTGTGTATCAGGGCAGTGCACAGCGCGATATCCCGGAGGAAACGAACGGCTATCTTTTCAGCGTGAGCTGTGAGGGGGATACCGTCTATTTTGACTGGTATCATTTCCTCATGGACGGCCACGGGGTGTCGCCCTTCCTCACCCGCATTCTGGAACAGTACTGCAACCTGCGCTATGGCACGGCGTTTGCAAACACGCCCATCGTGTGCAGCCCGGCCTATGACATCGAGGCCATGATGGCAAAATACCCGCCCCCCACAGCCACCGAAAGCACGATGCAGAGGGATGTGGTGCAGACATGGGAGGGCAGGATGCGCCGCACTCGGGTGCGGCTGACCAAGCAGAGCCTTGTGGACCGGGCAGTGGAGAACGGTGTCAAGCCCTTTACAGCGCTGGCCGGTCTGCTGAGCCTTGCGCTGCGCAACTATCTGGGCAAAGACGAGATCCAGTATTCCTACTCGGCAGATACCCGCAGGGAAGCGGGCGTGCCGGATGCCCTTTACAACTGCGTGTGCTCCTTTCAGAGCGGAGTGAAGCTGAACGATGACACCCGCCTTGCGGACATCGTGCCGGAAATGGATGCCGAGGTGCTCCGCACCCTGCAGCCGGAGGCAAAGCTGCGCCAGATGGTCCAGCAAATGAGCTGGGTGTACAAGGTGGACCAGCAGAAAGCGCCCCTGCGCATCAAGCAGAGGGTGTTCCAGATGGGTGAGTACATCAGCGGTGTCCCGGCGGATTTCTGGCTCAGCTATCTGGGCAATCCGCTGCTGCCGGCTACGCCGGAGCTTGAGCAGTACACCAAAGACTTCAACGTCTGGGTCCCGCCGGATGGCGGCTCCATGGGTGTGGAAGCCTCCAGCCTGAATGGCATCATCACCCTGTGCATCGAGAACAAGGCCGAAATGCCAGGCCTTGCCGGGATGATCCGCACCGCCTTTGAAAAAGAGGACATCACGGTGCTGGAAGCCGTGGATCTGGATACATAAGTGCAGAACATAAAAAGCACTCTTTCCGGGCAGGAAAGGGTGCTTTTTTGCGTCTTATTCGGTCCGTGCAGGCCGTGTGGTCACCTCGCCGCAGCGCAGAGCCTCCTGTCGGCCGTTCTCCCGCTGAATGACCAGCCGCCCTTCCTCGTCGATGGCAAGGGCCTTTGCGGCGTAGGTCTCGGTCTCGGCACACACCGTCACCCAGTGGCCGGGCACAAAGCACCGGGCGCGGTACTCATCCAGACAGTCAAACGCCGGGCAGAGGGCCAGCAGCTCCCGGGCAATGGCCCCGGCCAGTGCGGCCCGGCTCACCGGGGCAGGCCCGCCGGGGTACAGGCTCCCGGCCTTGCGGGCCAGCTCCTCCGGCCAGTCGGCAGCGGTGGAGGTAAGGTTCAGCCCGATGCCCACCACCAGCCATTCCAGCTGTCCGCTCTCGAGGTCGGTCCCCGCTTCGGTCAGGATGCCGCAGACCTTTCTGCCCTGATAGTACAGGTCGTTGACCCACTTGATGGCAAGCTCCAGCCCACAGAGCTTTTTCACGGCACGGCAGACCGCCACCGCGGCGCTGATGGTAGCGGTCTGGGCATTGGCGGCGGGCATTTCCGGGCGCAGCAGCACCGAGCAGTAAACGCCCTTGCCTGCCGGGCTTTCAAATCTCCGGCCCAGCCTGCCGCGTCCGGCGCTCTGGTGGGCGGTGAGCACCAGCGTGCCATGGGGTGCACCATCCAGCGCCAGCAGCTTTGCCGTGCGGTTGGAGCTTTCCAGCGTGTCATATAAATAGATGGGTGCAGGGTAGTCCCCGATGGCTTCGGTGCAGAACGGGTCGCCGCCTGCCAGCCGGTAGCCCCGGCGGGGCGCAGCTTCCAGCGCGTACCCTTGGGCCGTGAGGGCCGCAGCGGCCTTGTGCACGGCAGCGCGGCTCACGCCGAGGGTCTCGGCCAGCTGCTGGCCGGAAACGTAGCTGCCCCCGGCAGCGGAAAGTGCCTGCAAAAGTGCCTGACGGGTACTGACAGCCATGGCCGAATGCCTCCTTTTGTGCTATACTACTTCTATTGTATCATAAAAATAAAAGTTTTTGCAGGATTTTGAACGGCTGTTTCGTATGAATGTGCAGAAGGGCAGCGCAGGGGCTGCACTTCGTCGGACTGGGACGAAACTGAAAGGAGGTGGGCAGGCCGTTGACGACCTTGGAATTCAGCGCGATGGTGCAGAAATACCAGTCGCTCGTATATACGGTCTGCCACCAGCTGGTGCCGGATGCCGGCGATGCGCAGGACCTGACGCAGGAGACCTTTCTGGCGGCATGGCGGGCCATTGACCGCTGCCCGTCCGGGTTTGAAAAACAGTGGCTGGCACGCATCGCTGCCAACAAGGCAAAGGACTATCTGCGCAGCGCATGGGTGCGCAGGGTGAACATTCCCGGCGACGATGTGCTGGCGCTGGAAGGTGCGCCGCCCGGCACCCAGCCGGAACAGCAGGTGCTGGATGCTCTGGGCGAGGAAGAACTCACCGCCATGATCCTGGACCTGCGGGAGCCCTACAGAACGCCTTGCCGTCTGGTGCTGCTGGAACAGCACACCATGGCCGAGGCGGCACAGCTGTGCGGCCGTCCGCCCAAGACGGTGGAAGCACAGATCTACCGGGCAAAAAAGATGCTGGCACAGCAGATACTACAGCGTGAAAACGATGGAAAGGAGTGCGTACATGGAACTGTTTGACAAAAACGGCTGCCTGACCGACGAAGGCCTACAGGCCCTGCAGGCAGGCGGGCTGGATGAGCTGGGCCGGCTGGAAACCGCCGAGCATTTATCCCACTGCGATAAATGCATGGACCGCTACACCGCTCTGCTGACGGCAGATGCGCTGGAAACGCCGCCGCACTCCGCGCACAAGGCGGTGATGGCCGCCATCTGGGTGCGGCTGATGCAGAACACATGGGGCTGTGCCGCAGTGGCCGGTGTGGCGGCGGTGCTGGCCTTTACCATGTGGCGCTCCGGCACCATAGACCAGCTGCTGAATTTCCGGCAGGAGCTGCACACATGGACACCGGAGACCAGCCAGAGCCAGACCGAAGAAGCCTTGCAGCTGGGCAAGCCGATGGAAGATGACCGCCAGCCCGCCCAGCCGGAAATACTGGGAAAGCCAATGGACGACGACAAGCCGAAGCAGCAGGCTTCGCTGGCAAAAGCACTCAATGACCTGCTGTTCGGAGCCGGCGGCCCTGCAGCAGAAAAACACAAAAATTCGCCACTTGCAGATCAAACGAAATAAGGAGATCGATTATGATGAAAAACGGAATCCTGACCTTCCTCTTCGCCTTTTGCCCGGGCGCAGGCCAGATGTATCAGGGCTACATGAAGCGCGGCCTTTCGCTCATTACGATGTTTTGCGTGGCCTTTGGTGCGGGCACTCTGCTGGGAGTTTTGTATGTAGCCATGCCCATTGTGTGGATGTACAGCTTCTTTGACACCTTCAATCTCCGGGCGCAGATCGGCGCAGGCACCGCCCCGCAGGACGATTATCTGGTGCACATCAACTGGCACGACCAGCGCATGGAACAGTTCATGCTGGACAGCCACAAGCTGCTGGGGTGGGGCCTGATCGCGCTGGGCGCGCTGGTGGCCTACCAGAACATCCTTATGAACACGCTGGGGGATATCGTGTGGCGCTGGGGCCAGAGCAGCCCTTTCTTCCGCGCACTTTACCTGATGATGGATCAGCTGCCGGAGGTGGTGGTGTGCGTGGCCCTGATCATCTGCGGTGCATGGCTGGTGCGCGGCCCCAAGGGCAGAAAGCAGAAGCCGCAGAACGATGCCGAAGATGAAGATTTTACCGAGTATACTGCACAGGATGCGCAGGCGGAGCCGAAAGCAAAGGGCTTTGCCATGCCCAAGCTCTCGGCTCTGCTGGGCAAGCCCGTGACCCCGGACGATGAGACGGAGGATGCCGACGATGGACGAGACGAGAAATGATGCGCCGCTGACCGGCGAAGCACCGCAGCCTGCAAAACCGCAGCCGCTGCGCCGGGTGGGCAGCTTTACGCTGGGCGTATGCCTGATCGCAGCGGGCATCTTCTTTCTGCTTGCCTATTTTGTGCCGGGCTTTGACTGGCAGCTGGCGCTGAAGATCGCCCCAGCGGCAGGGCTGATCCTGCTGGGCGGCGAGGTGCTCTTTTTTGCCGCCCGCCCGGGCCGCTGGAAATACGATTTCTGGTCGGTGCTGATCTGCCTTGTGCTCATGGGCGGATGCTTCTGTCTGTCGCTGCTGCCGGTGGTGTGGGATGAACTCGGCCCGGAGCGGAATCAGGCAAGCATGAAGCTGGGGCAGGAATATACGACAGAAGCCTATGACAAGATCAAACAAACAGCCCCGGATATCCGTGTGAAGAATATCAGCGGAAACGCCTACCTGTACAGCAGTGAGGCGAAAACGCTGCGGGATGTGAATGCCGGAAACGGCTATCTGAGCCTGACTGTGGAGCTGTTTGGCGGCTATGACAGCGTACAGGCCTTTGCGCAGGACTGCCGCAGCGTGACCGATGCCGTGCAGCAGTGCAGCGCACAGCCGGATGAGCTGCGCATTACATGGTCGCCGGAGAACGACCCGGGCCAGAGTCTTGCCTCCGGTAGCCTGCAGAATGTGGAGCAGTACACGCTGGAACTGGAAGGCATCGCACAGCTGGACTGGACAGCAGAGCAGATGGCAAAGCAGACCGAGGTGCAGTATCTGCTGGACGAAGAAAACGAAGAAACGGCAGAGTCCGAAGCTTTTTCCGAGGAAAGCGCGGAGCTGAGTGAGTGAAACAAAAAATGCTTCCGTGCGCCGCACGGAAGCATTTTTTTGTACGTTTATACGGTCGATCTTACAGCTTTTTGCCGGTGAGCAGCTCGTAAGCCTCCAGATACTTGGCAATGGTCTTGTCAATCACGTCCTGCGGCAGGTCGTAGTTGCTGTCGGGGTTGGCCTTGAGCCAGTCGCGAACGAACTGCTTATCGAAGGAAGGCTGGCTGTGGCCCGGCTCGTAGCCCTCCAGCGGCCAGAAGCGGGAGGAATCCGGGGTGAGCATTTCGTCGCCCAGCACCACGTTGCCGTTCTCATCCAGACCAAACTCAAACTTGGTGTCGGCAATGATGATGCCGCGGGAGAGCGCATATTCAGCGCACTTCTTGTACAGGGCAATGGTGTAGTCGCGCAGCTTGGTGGCGTACTCCTCGCCGTGGCCAGGGAACTGCTTTTCCAGCACCTCGATGCTCTTTTCGTAGGAGATGTTCTCGTCGTGGTCGCCGATCTCGGCCTTGGTGGAGGGAGTGTAGATAGGCTCGGGCAGCTTGTCGGATTCCTTCAGGCCCTCGGGCAGCTGGATGCCGCACACCTTGCCGGTCTTCTGGTAGCTGGCCCAGCCGCTGCCGGTGATGTAGCCGCGCACGATGCACTCGATGGGCAGCATGGTCAGCTTACGGCACATCATGCTGTTGCCGTCGAACTGCGGCTGCTGGAAGAACTCCGGCATATCCTTCACGTCCACGCTCAGCATATGGTTGGGCAGCAGATCGCGGGTGTAATCGAACCAGAATTTGCTCATCTGGGTCAGAACGGTGCCCTTTTTGGTGACCTTGTTTTTCAGGATGACATCAAACGCGGAAATGCGGTCGGTAGCAACCATGATGAGGCTGTCACCGTTATCATAGATCTCACGAACCTTGCCTTCTTTAATGGGCTTGAACTCAGTCATAATCAAACACTCCATTTTCCAATGCCGAAAAAGCGGCGGTGTATCTTACCTGATTATTGTACCATGTCTGCGGACAGTTTGAAAGAAACAGAATGAAAGGAAAATCAGGCCGTTTTTGCATTTTTCTCGTGAAAAATGTACGAAAAATAGAATCAAAATTCGGCGATTTGACGATAAAAGTCGTACTTTCACAACAATGAAGCACCTTTTTGTAAAATGTAGGCATGGACATTCCGGCGATTGTGCGGTATCTTATAATCAACAAATTAAAATAGGGAGGGTTTACATATGGGCAGTTTTCCCAAAGATTTTCTGTGGGGCGGTGCCACCGCTGCCAACCAGTGCGAGGGCGCATGGCAGGCAGGCGGCAAGGGCCTTGCCACCGTGGATGTGACCCCGTTTGGCCCGGACCGCTTCCCGGTGGCGCTGGGTCGGCTGGAAATGCTGGAGTGCGACGACAAGCACTATTATCCCAGCCATGAAGCCATTGACCTGTATCACCATTATAAAGAGGACATCGCCCTCTTTGCCGAGATGGGTTTCAAGTGCTTCCGGCTGTCCATCGCATGGACCCGCATCCTGCCGAACGGCGACGATGCCAAGCCCAATGAAGAGGGCTTGAAGTTCTATGAGGATGTGTTTGATGAGTGCCACAAATACGGCATTGAACCGCTTGTGACCATCTGCCACTTCGATACCCCCATTGCCCTCATAAAAAAGTATGGCGGCTGGAAAGACCGCCGCATGGTGGATGCCTATGTGCACTACTGTGAAGTGCTGTTTGACCGCTACAAGGGGAAGGTGAAATACTGGCTCACCTTCAACGAGATCAACATGCTGCTGCATCTGCCCTTTACCGGCGCGGGGCTAGTGTTCTATCCGGGCGAGAATGTGCAGCAGGTGGAGTATCAGGCGGCACATCATGAACTGGTGGCCAGCGCAAAGGCGGTCAAGCTGGCCCATGAAAAGATGCCCGGTGCCATGGTGGGCTGTATGCTGGCGGCAGGCCAGTATTACCCGCGCACCTGTGCACCGGAGGATATCCGTGCCGCGCAGGAAGCGGACCGCGACAACTACTTCTTTACCGATGTGCAGGCCCGGGGAGCCTACCCGGTGTGGGCAAAAAAGCGGATGGAGAAGGCCGGCATCACCCTACACACCGAGCCGGGCGATGAGCGGGTTCTGAAAGAAGGCACCGTGGATTTTGTCTCCTTCAGCTACTATTCCAGCCGCTGCATCACCACGGATCAGGAGATCCTGGCAGAAGAAAAGGCCGACGGCAATGCGGTGATGGAAGCCGTGAAGAACCCGTACCTCAAGGCCAGCGAGTGGGGCTGGGCCATCGACCCGGTGGGCCTGCGCGTGACCCTGAACACCATCTACGACCGGTACGAAAAGCCCATGTTCATTGTGGAGAACGGCCTTGGCGCGGTGGATACCGTGGAAGCGGACGGCTCCATCCACGACAGCTACCGCATCGATTATCTGCGCGCCCACATCGAGCAGATGGAAAAGGCCGTCAACGAGGACGGCCTGCCGCTGATGGGCTACACCACATGGGGCCCTATCGACCTTGTGAGCGCATCCACCGGTGAGATGAAAAAGCGCTACGGCTTTATCTATGTGGATAAGGACAACGACGGCAACGGCACACTGGCCCGCAGCCGCAAGGACAGCTTCTACTGGTACAAAAAGGTCATTGCTTCAAACGGCGCCGACCTTGCCTGAAATTTGCGAAAAAATAAATTTGTGAGGAAGAATTGGAACTTATGACACCTGAGATCATTGCACACCGCGGCGCGTCCTATCTTGCGCCGGAAAATACCCTTTCTGCGTTCCGCAAGGCGATGGAGATCGGCGCGGACGGCGTGGAAATGGACGTACAGCAGACCAGCGATAAAAAGCTGGTGATCCACCACGATTTTGTCATTGACTGGCACACCGATATGCGTGGACAGATCTACGACATGACCGAGGGCGAGCTGAAGGCGCTGGACTTTGGCAGCTGGAAGGATGTGAACTATCAGAACGAGAGGATCGCTACCCTGCAGGAGGCACTGGCTCTGTGCAGGGAAATGGAAGGTACCATCGTTCAGCTGGAAATGAAGGCCACCATCGATGACGACCCGGATTTTGTCCCCCGCGTGATCGAGGAGGTGCGTGCAGCAAACATTACCGACCGCCTGGTGGTGATCTCGTTCAACCACGACCTGCTGCGGCAGGCAAAGCAGCTGATGCCGGAGCTGAAGGTGGGCGTGCTGGTCTACGGTGCGATGGAGACCATGGCGTTGCCCACTAGCACATGGGAAATGCTTGGCCTGCAGAACGGGCTGGAAGAGGATGATTTTCCACAGCTGCCGCCGCTGTCGGTGGAAAATGTGGATGACGAAAACTGCAGCTGGGCCCTGCGCTGGATGGGCAATCAGATCAGTATGCTGCAGGCGAACTTTCCGGGCAAGAGTCTGGTAGAGGTAGCCCAGCGCCTGCTGGAACAGCGGGACCCGGTAAAGTATGTGCAGACGCTGGACTTCAAGCCGGACTGGGTGAGCTGTGAATATCACACCGCTTACCAGCAGCCCAGCATGGTGCAGAAGCTGCATGATCTGGGCATCAAGGCGGCATACTGGACGGTGGACGGGGAACAGGCCGTGAAAGACCTTTGGCCCCTGCAGCCGGATGCCATCGTCACAAACCGCCCGGACCGCGTGCGGGAATGGATCTCTGAACTGGAAATGACAGAATAAAGGGCAGAAGCTGCATCCCTTCGGTGCGGCCTGATTCCCCAAGCAACATCTGAAAAGCAAACAGCGGACGGCCTGCAGGCCGTCCGCTGTTGTGCTATGCAAAAGATGTTATAAAATATATCCGAGGCTCCGCAGCACGAACAGCCAGAAGGTCAGGCTGAATGCGCTGAACAGGGTGGTGGTAACGCACACGCTGCCGGTAAGCACACCTTCGTGGCCCATCTGCTTTGCCATAACGTAGCACGCCGGGGTGGTGATGCTGCCCAGCATCACCAGCAGGGCCACCAGCTTTTCGTCGGTAAAGCCAAAGCGCACAGCCAGCGGCAGGAACAGCGCAGGCAGCACCATCAGCTTGACCACAGTAGCCACAGCAGTAGGCTTGAGGTATCCCAGAGCTTTTTTGCCCTTGAAGCCTGCACCAATGGCAAGCAGGGCCAGAGGGCTGGTCAGACCGGCCACGTTGGAAAGGGCCTTATCCAGCATGGCAGGCATGGAAATGTGCAGCATGCTCCACGCAAAGCCCGCTGCAATGCCCAGAAGGATGGGGTTCGTCAGGATGCCTTTCACACTCTTTTTGAGCTTTTCAGTCATATTGCCGGTCTGAGCCTGCGCAGTGGGCGCTTCCAGCATCAAAATGACCACTGCCATGATGTTATACAGCGGCACACTGCCAAGGATCATCAGGCTGGACATGCTGGCGTCGCCGTAGATGCTCTGCAGAAAAGCCGAGCCGAGGATGGCAGCCGACGAGCGGTAACACACCTGAACGAACTCGCCCACAAGGCCGGTGCCCTTTAAAAACAGCTTTGCCAGCGCCCAGATCACAAGGATGCACGCCAGTGTGACCGCAAAGCAGAACAGCACATACCGGCCATCGAAGGTGGCGCGGACATCGTTTTTGCCAAGGTCGCGGAACAGCTGCACCGGCAGTGCCACATAAAACACGAACTTGTTGGCCCCGGCCACGAACGCATCGCTCAGAAAACCGGTGCGGTGCAGCACATAGCCCAGCAGCATGATAAAGAACAGCGGCATGGTGCTGTTCATGCTGAACAGAATATTTTCCAGCATGGCTCACACTCCGCCATGACGGCGCTGTTCCGCTGAAAGCTCCTGCTGCAGAGCAGCTTTGCGGTGGTCCAGCAGCAGGTCTTTGTTGTACTTGAAGTAGCGTTCGCAGCCGTTCTCGGTGAGGAAGGCGTGGGACACCGGGTCCACCGTCAGCTCGGTGACGAACACCACCATCTCCTGGCTTTCGGCAAAGGCCTGCTCCATAAAGTCGAAAGCGGCTTCCAGCGCGGCGCTGGCGGTCTGCTGGGCCTTTTCGCGCTCATCGGCAAGGGACTGGAACTGCCCGCGCAGCAGGTCGAAGGCTTCCTGTGTACCGGCGGCGTTGGCACGGCGCAGTTCGCCCTCCCAGCCGCGCAGCACGGCCAGCACCTGCAGGCGGGTGGTCAGAGCATCTTTGCTCAGCAGCCCGGCGGCACGCTTTTGCTGTGTTTCGGTGTCGTAATCCATGATCTGCTGGTGGAACATTTCTGCCGAGCCGTCCGGGATATCCTCCGGAACGGTGGCAAGGGCTTTTTTGGTCTCCCGCAGAAAGGCATAGCAGCTGTCGGCCACTGCATCTGCCTGACGGGAGGCCGTGAACCGGGTGCCGAGGCCTGCAAGGATCAGGCTGACCAGCGAAAGCCGCTCGTCGAAGGGGGCCTGCAGCAGCCGTGCGAACACGGCGGGCTTTGCCTGTCCGGCCAAGATCTCCTCTACGCCGTAGTCGTCGCGGTACTTATAGTAAAGGTCGAGGTAGGCGGAGAAGTCCTCTGCGATCTTCGGGTGCTGGATGTACTCGCGGATCAGGTCTTCATCAGCCTGCAGACCCAGTGTTTCGTAGGTGTCCAGCAGATTGGAAAGATCCTCCCAGCCGCGGGCGGTCACGAACTGGGTGCCGTCCACATCGGCGTTGATCTGGTAGAAGTTCTGCGGGTGCAGCTCCAGATAGCTCAAAATGGCGCTGTGGATGTGGGCAGCGCGGGCATAGTCCTTCCACACGGGCAGGTCCGGCTCAATGTCCATGCGGCGCACGCGGTCCAGCGTAACGATATCAAAGTCGCGCACAGATTTGTTATATTCCGGTGGGTTGCCTGCCGCCACGATCACCCAGCCCGCAGGCACGGCCTGATTGCCAAAGGTCTTGCATTGCAAAAATTGCAGCATGGTGGGGGCCAGCGTTTCCGACACACAGTTGATCTCGTCGATGAACAGAATGCCCTCGGAGAGGCCGGTGGCCTCCATCTTGGCGTAGATGCTGGCAATGATCTCGCTCATGGTATATTCAGTCACTGAGACATCTTTTCCGCCGTAGTTGCGCTGGCGGATGAAGGGCAGGCCCACGGCGCTCTGGCGGGTGTGGTGGGTGATGGTGTAGGCCACCAGCGCCACGCCGCACTCCCGGGCTACCTGCTCCATCACCTGCGTCTTGCCAATGCCCGGAGGCCCCATGAGCAGAATGGGACGCTGCCGGATGGCCGGGATGGCGTATTCGCCCAGAGCATCCTTGGCAAGGTAGGCTTTTACGGTGTGTTCAATTTCTTCTTTGGCTCGTTTGATATTCATAGCAAATTCCCTCACGAATTGTTCAGGTCACGGTACAGGTCGTCCTCTTCGGCCAGCGCGTCGGCAAGGGTGCTTTGCGGGCGGGCTGCTGCACCGGTAAATTCCTCTTCATCCAGAACCACCTTCATGGCCCACGGTGGTACATTGGCATCGTCGAACCGCTCCCCCAGAAACAGAAAAGCGGTGTCGTAGGCCGGGCGCTTGGCGGGGTAGGTTCCCATGCCGTCGGTGAAGTACAAAAGGCCCCGCAGGTTCGAGAACTTCTTCTCGGCGCACAGCTGGTTCACATATTCAAAGGCCGGGCGGAAGTCCGTTCCTCCGCCGCCCCGCAGCTCAAAGTGGTTCATGGCGTGGATCAGCTCGTCCTCGTTGTGGATCAGGATATCCTGCCGGATGGCGTTATCGGCCTGGATCAGGTGCAGGTTCATCCGGTGGAAAAAGTTCTCCTGTCCTTTCAGCAGAGTGTAGGTCTCCGCAAGGAACGCCCGCACCAGTTCACCGGAGGTGGAGTAGCTGGTGTCGATGACAAGGGCCAGCTCCTCGATCTTTTTGCTCTCCCGGCTTTCCAGAGGCTCGATGAGGGGCAGGTTTCCGTACACCGAAAGGCCGTAGGTGTAGAAGTTCAGGTCGAACTCGTCCGGGTCCAGCTTTACTTCCTCCCGCAGCACGCAGAACCGGCGCAGAAAATCCCGGTAGCTGCGGCGGCTGCGGTTGGAGGCCTTCACCTGCTGCTTCAGAGCATCGGCCCCGTCGCCCGCTTCCTTGTCCCGCAGGTCCAGCTCTGTCTGCATCCGCTCCCCGATCTTCTGCCACGTTTTCTGGGGCAGCGGCGTGGGCATCTGCTGGGGCTGGTCAGGCGCATCCTTCGGCCACAGACGGTGGTCGTCGGTCACGAACTCCCGCTCCAGCTGGCGCAGCACACCGGGGGTCTGCCGGGTGAGCCACCGATACACCGGCGCGGCTGCCACCACGGTTTCCTCGGCGGTGATCTGCTGGTAGGCGTTCTGGCGCACATAGGTCAGCGGGCGCTTGACGCTGGTGCGGTTCAGGCTGTCGATAACGTTTTCCACTGCGATATCACAGGCAAGGCTCCACAGCTGCGGCTCCCGGCGGCCTTTCAGCCACAAATGTCGGAATACGCAGTGGAATATGGTGTGCAGATACAACCGGTTGAGATATTTTGGATTGTCCTGATAGAGCCGCAGCAGGTGGCTGGGCTGATAAAACAGGACCTGACCGTCCGTAGCCAGCACCCGGCAGCGCTCGTCCGGGGCGGGGGACAAGGCACTGAGCGCCATATCCAGAAAGCGGAAGTCCAGATACAGCCCGCTGCGCACCACCGCCAGCACCTCGCCGCCCATGCGTGCCTGCCACTCCTCGTGGGTCTCCGGCCGCTGGGACTGGAACGGCTTGCGCGGGTCAAAAAATTTTTCTTTTTGGATCGTTTGGGGCAAAAGTGTCACCTCACTTAGAACCCTCTCAGCCTCGCTGCAAACTCCCCCAGTCATCGCTGCGCGATGCCAGCCCTCTCAGGGATGGGGTCTCTGGCGAAACCGGAAGCTTACCCTTACTGCCAAAGGCTTCCTCTTAGAGGGAGCTGGCGCACGAAGTGCGACGGAAGGAGTTTTCTGCTGTTTAAAAATCAAAATCGTACCGCTGCTTTTTGGGCTGAGGAACATACTTTTTGTGCTCCGCATCCGCCAGCAGAGCGGCGGCAGCGGCGTTCCCGGCCTTGGCAGCAAGGGCTGAAGCTTCGGCAAAGCCGTCTTTGTCCAGCACATCCAGCGCAATGAGTGCACGCACGGCATCATTGTCCTGTGCCTTCAGCAGGCGGGCCAGCACCCGGTCGGTGTTTGCCGCCAGAAACGCCCGGTAATGCCCGGCGGCAGCTTCGGTCAGCTGCCACGGATACCGCAGCCGGTCAAAGCAGAGCATTGCCATCACATTGGCATCGTCGGCATCGTGGCCCTGCGGGAAGATCGCGTCGTATTCTGCGGGGAGGAATTTGTTCTCTAAAAAACACTGCCGGTAATGGTATCCTTGGCCGGAAAAGGTGTGCAGAAGGATGTGGGCGGGGGTCTCCTCGATGTCCTCCCAGTAGGCGGGATACCACAGCGCCGCCAGCGGCGCGGCGGCACCGGCAGGGCAAAACTCAGCCCGCACGGCCTCGGTGATGTTGTTCACAAGGGCAAACAGGCCGGTAGGTTCTTCAGGGCCTGCCTGCACCCGGATGGTCTCCAGCGCGAAGCAGTTCAAAAACACATCGCTGCCTACGGTCAGGCTGCCGCTGCCCACCGTGAGCAGGCGCAGGCTGCGGCAGTTGTAGAATGCGCAGCTGCCGACGACCTGTAAGCTGTCCGGTAGGGTCAGCTCTTCGAGAAAGTTCCCACACACCGGGTGCAGGTCGTCTGCATCCAAACCGGCAGCGGGCGCGTCAAAGTCGAAGTCGTACCGGCGGCAGGTGCCGCCCACCGTCTGCCCAAAGGCCCGGGTCAGCTGCACCGTGCCGTCCGGCTCCACCGTGTAGCGGCAGGTCTTGTCTGCCGCAGGCAGGCTGCGCGGCTTTTCGGAAAAGCAGTAGTCGCCCAGTTCGGTAACAGCAAAGCTGCCGCCCTCCGGTGCTGGCAGGGTGCCGGGCAGCGCGATACACGGCTCTGTGCCGTACACCCGCACCAGCCGGGCTGTGTCTGCCGAAAGCGGCAGGATGTCCAATGTAAGGGCGTTTTCCGGATATGCCATGTTCTGACCTCGTTTTCCTGCAATTCATTCAAGGTTCAGTATACCGCGAACAGGGGGTGATTGTCCAGAGCGGAGAAGAGAAAAGGAGCCGCCGCACGGCGGTGTGCCGGTGCGGCGGCTCTTTTGAGAAGGTAGAAAAACGCTTAGTCCTCGGCCAGATTGCCGGTGTACAGCTGGTAATACTTGCCCTTCTTGGCGATCAGCTCGTCGTGGCTGCCGCGCTCGATGATGCGGCCCTGCTCCAGCACCACGATGCAGTCTGCATTGCGGACGGTGGACAGGCGGTGCGCAATGACAAAGCTGGTGCGGCCGTACATCAAGCCGTCCATGCCGCGCTGCACCAGCGCTTCGGTGCGGGTATCGATGGAGGAGGTGGCCTCGTCCAGGATCAGCACCGGGGGATCTGCCACGGCGGCGCGGGCGATGGCCAGCAGCTGGCGCTGGCCCTGCGAGAGGTTGGCACCATCGCCGGTGAGCATGGTGTTGTAGCCTTCCGGCAGGCGCTTGATGAAGCCATCCGCGTTGGCAAGGCGGGCGGCGGCGATGCACTCTTCATCGGTGGCATCCAGCCGGCCGTAGCGGATGTTCTCCATCACCGTGCCGGTGAACAGATGGGTGTCCTGCAGCACGATGCCCAGAGAACGGCGCAGATCGGCCTTTTTGATCTTGTGGATGTTGATGCCGTCGTAGCGGATCTTGCCGTCCTGAATGTCGT
Source organism: Faecalibacterium sp. Marseille-Q4896 (assembly GCF_017377615.1). Taxonomy (NCBI): domain Bacteria; kingdom Bacillati; phylum Bacillota; class Clostridia; order Eubacteriales; family Oscillospiraceae; genus Faecalibacterium; species Faecalibacterium sp. Marseille-Q4896. The sequence continues at coordinate 82,839 of NZ_JAFREG010000006.1, read as the reverse complement.
AGAACCGGTTGATGAGGTTGGTGATGGTGGTCTTACCGGCACCGGTAGAGCCGACAAAGGCGATCTTCTGGCCCGGACGGCCATACAGATTGATATCGTGCAGGACGGTTTTTTCCGGCACATAGCCAAAGTCTACATCGGTAAAGGTGATGCTGCCTTCCAGCTTGTGGTAGGTGGTAGTGCCGTCGTGGTGCGGGTGCTTCCATGCCCAGATGCCGGTGCGCTCGGTGGCTTCCACAAGGTTATCGTCGCGGTCATACTTGGCGTTGACCAGCGTGACATAGCCCTCGTCGGTCTCGCTCTCTTCGTCCATCATCTTGAAGATACGCTCGGCACCGGCCAGAGCCATGATGATGCTGTTGGCCTGCATGGACACCTGACTGATGGGCATGTTGAAGCCCTTGTTCAGGCTCAGGAAAGCCACCACCGTGCCAAGGGTCGTGCCGCCCATGCCGCTCACGGCCATGGCTGCGCCTGCCAGCGCGCAGACGGCATAGCTGATGTTGCCCAGCTGGGCGTTGACCGGCATCATGATGTTGGCAAAGCTGTTGGCTTTGTTGGCGCTGTCCTTCAGCTGGTCGTTCAGCTGGCGGAAACCGTCCAGCGCCTTCTGTTCGTGGGTGAACACCTTGACGACCTTCTGGCCCTCCATCATCTCTTCGATGTAGCCGTTCAACTTGCCCAGATCCCGCTGCTGCTGGATGAAGTATTTGCCGGACTGCTGGGTGATCTTTTTGGAGCAGAACATCATCAGCGCCACCATCAGCATGGTAACGATCGTCAGCTGCCAGCTGAGCATGCACATGCTGAAGAACACCGAAACAATGGTAATGGCGCTGGACACTAGCTGCGGGATGCTCTGGCTGAGCATCTGGCGCAGGGTATCCACATCGTTGGTGTACACGGACATGATGTCGCCGTGGGGATGCTGGTCAAAATACTTGATGGGCAGGCTCTCCATGTGGGTGAACAGCTGGGTGCGCAGGTTGCGCAGGGTGCCCTGCGTCACGTTGACCATGATGCGGGCGTTGAGCCATGCGGCCAGAATGCCAATGACGTAGATAATGCCTACCCGCAGCAGAGCTGCTGCCAGCGGGGCAAAATCCGGATCCTGCTGCTGGGTCATGGGCACGATGTAATCGTCCATCAGGGTCTTTAAGAACAGACTGGCCTGTACGTTTGCCAGCGCGCTGACCACGATGCAGACAAGTACAAGGATGCAATGGGGCAGATAGTGCCGGAATACCTCATCCATGATGCGCTTCAGCAGCTTGCCCGGGTTTTCCACTTTGGGCCGGGGGCCGCCCATGCGGGGGCCGGGGCCGCGAACTTCTTTTGCCTGAGCCATTACTGTTCACCTCCCTGTTTGTCAAAGTCGCCGCTGCCCTGGGTCTGGCTGTTGTAAACTTCCTGATAGATGGCGTTGGTTTTGAGCAGCTCTTCGTGGGTGCCCAGACCATCGATCTTACCGTTATCCAGCACAAGGATGCGGTCGGCGTCCTGCACCGAGGAAATGCGCTGTGCAATGATGATCTTGGTGGTGCCGGGGATCTCCTCCCGGAATGCCTTGCGGATCTTGGCATCGGTAGCGGTATCCACGGCGCTGGTGGAGTCGTCCAAAATCAGCACCTTGGGCTTGCGCAGCAGGGCGCGGGCGATGGTCAGGCGCTGCTTCTGGCCGCCGGACACATTGGAGCCGCCCTGCTCGATCCATGTATTGTATTTGTCCGGGAAGCGCTCGATGAACTCATCGGCGCAGGCAAGCTTTGCCACACGGATGCACTCTTCCTCGCTGGCGTTCTCGTCGCCCCAGCGCAGGTTATCGAGAATGGTGCCACTGAACAGCACGTTCTTCTGCAGCACCATGGACACCTCGCGGCGCAGCACGTCGAGGTTGTAGTCGCGCACATCCACGCCGCCCACGCGCACGGTGCCGCTCTCGGCATCATACAGGCGGGGGATCAGCTGCACAAGGCTGGATTTTGCGCTGCCAGTGCCGCCGATGATACCTAAGGTCTCACCGGGCTTGATGCTGAAGGTGATATCATTCAGCACCGGCTGGCCGCTGCCGTGCTTATACTTGAAGGTGACATGCTCGAACTCGATGCCGCCGTCCTTCACCTGCTGCACCGGCTGCTTTGCGGGGGGCAGGTCGGTGGTCTCGTCCAGCACTTCCACAATACGCTTTGCGGAAGCGGCAGACATGGAGATCATGACAAAGGCCATGCTCAGCATCATCAGGGCCATGAGGATGTTCATGATGTAGCCGAACAGAGCGTTCAGCTGGCCGGTGGTGATGGCACCATGCAGAACGTACTTGGCACCCAGCCAGCTCAGGGCGATGTTGCAGCCGTAAACGGCGGTGAGCATGGCAGGGTTATTGAAGCTCAGGCGGCTCTCAGCGTTCACAAACTGGTCGTACAGGCTCTGGCAGGCTTTGGTGTACTTCTCGTTTTCAAAGCCCTCGCGCACGAAGCTCTTCACTACGCGGATGGCGGAGACGTTTTCCTGCACGGAAGCGTTCAGGGCATCGTAGTTTTTGAACACCCGGTCAAAGATGTGGAAGGTGGGCACCATGATGCCTGCCAGCACCGCCACCAGAAAGACCACAGCCACCACGAAGATCAGTGACAGCGGGCCGCCGATCATCACGGCCATGAACAGGGCGAACACCAGATGCACCGGGGCGCGCACGCACATGCGCTCGATCATCTGGAATGCGTTCTGTACGTTGGTCACGTCGGTGGTCATACGGGTGACAAGGCCTGCGGTGGAGAATTTATCAATGTTGGAAAAAGAATAATGCTGGATGTTCTCATACATGGCATCGCGCAGATTTCCGGCAAAGCCGGTGGATGCCTCGGCGGCGTATTTGCCGGCCAGAACGCCCAGCGCCAGCGCGACCACAGCCACCAGAAAGGTGAGCAGGCCGTACTTGAGGATGGCGTTCATATCGCCCTTTTCAATGCCCTGATCGATGATAAAGGCCATGATGGTGGGCAAAAGCACATCCATCACGGCTTCCAGAGCGGCAAAGAGCGGTGTCAGGACTGCGGCGCGTTTATACTCGCCCAGATGTGACACTAACTTTTTGATCATCTGAGTTACCTCCTGTTGCTTTTTATTTGTTTGGTACAGAACAATTTTATACAAAACATTTTAATTGTCAAGACGTTTCAAAAAATGTTCATAATTACTAATTTAACGAACACTTTTTCGGCAGGTTGCATCACTGCAGTGCATCCCGCAGCTTGTTTAAAAGCCGCAGCAGCTCGGTATTTTCCTCCGCTGTCAGCAGCCCGGCCACATAGTCGTCGGTCTGGTGGAAGCAGAGCATCGTCTTTTCGTGGAAGCAGATGCCCTCTTCGGTGAGCACCAGCTGCTTGAGCCGGGCGTCCTGCGGAACACTGCGCCGCTCGATATAGCCCTTGCGCTCCATCAACTGCAGGATGTTGGTCACGGTGGAGCGGGTGATAGAGAACTCCCGCTCAATGTCCCGCTGGAACACGGGGGTGTCCCGGTGGCGGTAGAGATACCCAATGATCCACCCGTGCATGGGGGTGGCCTGCTCCACGTCATTTTCGCGGGCAAACTGGTTGATCTTGCGGAAGATCAGGTTGTCCACCCGGCGGATCTGCGCCGGGATGACCTGTGGGCCTTCCCAAGGGGGATCGGCGTGATTGCAGCACTCGTTTTTGGTTTCGTCACACATCATGGTTTTGTCCTTCATGGTTGTTTTGGCATTGAACAGTTTCAAATAAAACTGTTTGATAGCATACATATTATACAGCAGTCAAAGTGAATGTCAAGGGGAAGGAAACGATTTTAAATGCCCTCCGCTTTGCTCTGGGCATAAAATAATGAAATATTATTTTTTATATTGCAAACCAGCCAAGCCTGCGGGCTTGGCTGGTTTGCTTTTTCACGGAAGGGGCCGTAGTTGCAAGCGGCATATTTTCCGGTTGCGCGGTCATTTCCGAAGGAAATAAGCGCAACAGATGGAGTTTACCTTTTGGGCCATTACTGTGAAAATGCAACAGCAGACAGCCCGCAGGCTGTCTGCTGTTGCCCTATTATAAAAATATTTTTCCGCTAAATATGCCCAGAGCGAAGCGGAGGGCATTCTAAATTATTATTCCAGATTGTGTTTTTTGCAGAACTGTTTGCTCACCCAGTACATCCCGCCCCACAGCAGAACGGCCAGCACCAGATACAACGGGTTTTTCATGGAACTGACCAGCGACTGCCCAAACACTGCCATCATGGCAATCATCACGCCCTTGCCCAGCAGCATGGTAATGAGATAGCGCTTTTCGTCAAAGTCCGAGATGCCAAAGGCCAGATGCATAAAGGAGCTTGGCGCGAAGGGCAGCAGCGCGAGCATGAACAGCGACGAAGTGTCAAAGCGGTTCACCCACTGCTGAGCCTTTTCCAGCTTGGGCGAGCGGGAGGCAAACTTCCAGAAGAAGCACTTGACCACCCGCCGCCAGAACAGGAACATGATGCTGCCGCCCAGCGCCACACCGGTCCAGCTGTACAGAAAACCCAGAATGCCGCCGTGAGCCGCTACATTCAGCGCCACAATGGCAATGAGCGGCAGCGGCGGAAAAAACGACTCCACCATGGCCAGCGTGATGGGGGCAATGGGGCCAAGGTTGCCAAAACTGTCCAGCAGAGTTTCCCAGAACTCCAGCGTTCCCAGCTGGCGCAGACAAAAGTTCATTGTGCACATCCATCCCTTCCGCCTGCGCTTTCCCATCCGCAGGTTCCTCTATCCGTAGTATATCCATATTGTATGACACAAGCATGAACACAAAGCGACATTTTTTTTGCCCTGTGCACAGCTTCCTTGGGATACTACGAAGCTGCCGGTGCTGTTTTACTCCGCAGCCTGCTTTTCTGCGCGGGCCTTCATACGCTCCAGCTGGGCGGTGCGCTGCTTTTCCCACCGGGCAAGAGAAGCATCGTCCGGGATCTGCAGGCAGCGGGCGTAGCTCCAGTGCAGGCCGTCGCGGCGGGCCAGCTTGTAGCGCTGGAACACACCCTTGCCTGCGGCATTGCTGCTGCCGGCGCAGTGGGGGCACTGGCTCAGGGTGTACCAGCTGTTGCTGCCCTTTTTCAACCATACATCGTCCGGAGTCAGTGGTGCGCCGCACTCCGGGCAGCTCATGGTGTAAATTTTGGGGTCGGTGCGCCAGGTGTACTGCTCCACATAGCCGCGGAAGACCTCAAAATCCCGGTAGTCGCCGGGGGTGGGGCACAGGCTGGCCCGCAGGGATTCCTCTTCAGTGGGGTAGGCCGCAAGACCGGCCCGCAGGTCGAGCATCCGGCAGACATCGGCGGTGTACAGCGTGTCGGAAAGGGCATCGTGGAACTGCCGCTCCATGGGCAGCCCTAAGCGGGTGACGACGCTTTCCAGCGTCATGCCCTCGCCCTCTTTGCGGGGATGCTCCCGCAGGAACACCTGCTGCAGGTCGTACCAGACGGTGGGCTTTGATTCATCGATGTTGCACAGGTACAGGTTCTGCTTGAGCACCGGTACGTCATCCATGCCCCACTCGGCAAATTCGGCATCCGGGCCGCACCACTGCATAAAGCGGCGCAGGCCCTGCACGATGGGCTCACCCTTGTCCAGATCGGCCTGCGTCAGGCCGGTGACTTTAGCAATGTGATGCTGCAGCTTACGGAAGATGCGGGGCCGCAGATGGATGGAAAAGGTGTCCAGCACGTTGGCATCCTCGTCGATCTTCACGGCACCGATCTCCACGATCTCGCCCCGGAAGGTCTGCTGCACGCCATGGTAATTAAAGGTATACGGCTGGTAGCCGATATTCCATTCCAGATCAAATAAAACCAGATTGCGCGGCATTTTGTTTGTCCTCTCTTTTGAATCAAACCCTCTCAGTCACGGCTTGCGCCGTGCCAGCTCCCCCAAAGGGGGAGCTTTTATCATACGTTACGATTAGATGGATGAAACCTCGCCCTTCGGGAGAGGTGGATTTGCGAAGCAAAGACAGAGAGGGTTATAAAATAAACTTCTCCACAGCCTCGGCCACACCGTCGTGGTCGTTGTCGGCGGCAGTCACATAGTCGGCCACGGCCTTTACCGGCTCTTCAGCGTTCTGCATGGCCACGCCTACACCGGCGTACTCGATCATGGAGCGGTCGTTCAGGCCGTCGCCGCAGGCCATCAGGTTTTCGCGGCCAAGGCCCATGTGCTCCAAAAGGGCGGCAAGGCTGCCGTCCTTGGCAACGCCCAGCGGCACGGCTTCAATAAAGAACGGGCTGGAGGGGTACAGGTCGATGCGGCCGTCAAACTGCTTTTTGCCGGCGGCCCACACTTCGTCCCGGCGGGCTGGGTCCAGCGTGATGAGCATTTTGCAGATGGGGTAATCCACATACTTTGCCAGATCGTCCACGCCGGTCATGGGCAGCTTGCAGGTAAAGCACTCGCGCAGTGCCCATTTGTCGTCCGGGTGCTCGGTGACAACGCCTTCTTTATTATAGGTGATAATGGTCACGTTCTGTGCGGCGGCAAAGGCGCACAGCTCGGGTACGTACTGGGCATCCAGCTGTTTCTGGTACAAAGTCTCGCCGGTGCGGCAGTCGATGATCTTGCCGCCGTTGTAAGAAAGGATGCAGCCGCCCTTTTTATCCAGCCCCAGTTCCTTTGCCAGCGGCAGCACGCCCGCGGTGGGACGGCCGGATGCCAGCACGATGGTGACACCCTTTGCAATTGCGGCATCCAGTGCGGCGCGGGTGCGGGGTGTAACTTCCTTCTGGCTGTTGGTCAGGGTGCCATCCAGATCCAGTGCCAGAACTTTGATCTCTGCCATATAAAATCCTCTCAACTTATATAAAGGTAAAAAAGCACTTACTCTCTTATTGTACAATGAAATGCCATCATCTTTCAACCCTTGCAGAGACGTTTGTGGAAAAAGTGGTGGCACTTGAGCAGGATTTTACATCCCTTTCCGGCTTTTTACGTTGGCGCGGATGCAGCCGCACCGGTTTTACCAAAGCTTTGCGGCGGCATGGTTTTTCCCCGCAAGGCGGTGCGCTACAATAAAAGCGTTCCCACAAGAAGAAAAACGGGGCCTGAGGCAGGCCCGCAATGTTTGATTGAATGAAAAGAGAGGATCACGTCATGAAAGAAAACAAGATCTCCCGCCGCAGCTTTCTCAAGTTTGGCGCAGCTGCTTCTGCCGTCGGCATGATGGCTGCTGCACCCGTTGCCGCAAACGCAGCACAGCCGGATGCGGATGCCGCAGCCGACGAGGAAAACTGCCTGCTGGGCCTGTTCCAGAAACCCAAGTACATCTTCCTGTTCATCGGCGACGGCATGGGCACTGCCCAGATCCAGTCTGCCCGCTTCTACAAGGGCACCGTGGACAACAACGGCGCTGTGACCGAGGCCGACCTGAGCTTCACCAGCTTCCCCACCGTGGGCAGCGTGACTACCTACGACAGCACTTCTTTCTGCCCGGACTCCGCTTCCACCGCAACCTCCATCGCCACTGGCCACAAGACCGAGAGCGGTGTCATCAATATGTGCCCGTGGACCCGCGATGTGCCCTATGAGACCATTGCCGAAAAGCTGCACGCCCAGAAGGGCTACAAGGTGGGCATCATCTCCTCGGTCAATATCGACCACGCCACTCCCGCCGCCTTCTACGCTCATCAGAAGACCCGCAAGAACTACTACCAGATCGGCGTGGAGCTGGCAAACTCCGGCTTTGAATACTTTGCCGGCGGCGAGTTCCAGAAGGTGAACGGCGACGGCACCGGCCCCAACAACCACGAGGTGGCTGCTCAGGCCGGATACAATGTGGTCACCACGCAGGCAGGCGCTGCCGCCCTGACCGCAGGCGCAGGCAAGACCCTGATCATTGCCGAAAATCTGGCCGACGGCAAGGCCATGAACTACGCCATGGATGCCGCCGCAGGCGAGTGGCAGCTGACCGATTACGTCAAGAAGGGCATCGAGCTGCTGGATAACCCCAAGGGTTTCTTCCTCATGACCGAGAGCGGTAAGATCGACTGGGCCTGCCATGCAAACGATGCCGCTGCTTCCATCCACGATGTGCTGGAGATGAGCAACGCCGTGCAGGCAGCTGTGGAGTTCCAGAACAAGCACCCCAACGAGACCCTGATCCTTGTCACCGCCGACCACGAGACCGGCGGCATGGCCATCGGCTACAAGACCACCAACTACGACACCTTCCTGACGAACCTGACCCACCAGAAGATGTCCTACGCAAAGTTTGATTCCACCTATGTGCAGAACTACATCGCCAACAAGACCCCCTTTGAAGCTGCCATGCAGGATGTGAAGGCAAACTTCGGTCTGACCCTGCCCACCGACCCGGATGCCGCCAACGCCGGCAAGCTGCTGCTGACCGACTACGAGGTGCAGAACCTGCGCACCGCCTACGAGCGCACCCTGAAGGTTGGCTCTGCCAGCCAGAAGGACATGTCTCAGCAGGACTATGAGCTGTACGGTACCTATATCCCGTTCAGCATGGCAATCTGCCACACCATCAACCACAAGTCCGGTATGGATCATACCACCTACGCCCACACCGGTGCCATGGTGAACGTCTACGCCAACGGCGTGGGTGCGGAGAAGTTCGGCGGCGTGTTCGACAACACCGAGATCTTCCACAAGCTGGCCGACCTGACCAAGGTCAAGTAAAGCTTCACCGGACTGATTTTTCACATTTTCCCGGATAAAGTAAAACCTCCCCGCTCTGGAACCGCAGCGACTGCGGCCGGGCAGGGAGGTTTTGCGTTGATTATGCTGTTTGCCTTTGCGGCTCCGCGGGTGAAAAAACAAATCGGGAAAGTCCGCAGACTTTCCCGATTTGTAATTTAGAAAATGATTCCGCTGAATATGGCCAGAGCAAAGCGGAGGCCATTCAAAATTTAATTGTTGATCTCCGGGAAGCCCTCCAGCTTACTGGTGCAGTGGGGGCAGCGCACTGCCTTGATAGAGATCTCGCTCTGGCAGTAGGGGCACACCTTGGTGGTGGGCTCTGCGGGAGCTTCCGGCTCAGCAGGCTTCTTGTGCAGGGCATTGATGGTCTTGATGACCACAAACAGCACAAAGGCCACGATCAGGAAGTTGATGATGGCATTGATAAAGGAACCAATGCCGATCATCACGTCACCCACATGGATGCCGACGTCCGAGAAATCGGCGTTGAAAAACAGGCCGATGGAGGGGTTGATGATGTCGTTCACCAGTGAGTTGACGATGGCGGTAAAGGCACCGCCGATCACAACACCGACTGCCATATCCAGCACATTGCCGCGCATGGCAAAGGCCTTGAACTCTTCAAAAAACTTTTTGATGCCTTTCACTTCTTTTTCTGCCATAAGAAAATCCACTCCTTTACTCCCTTTATGCCGCAAGGGAACGTATTTGCGTCTATGATAGCGGATTTTTGGCGTGATTGCAAGGGAAAATGACAGCCTCAGCCCTCTTTTGGCAAAAAATAAAACGGGAAAGCCCGCAGACTTTCCCGTTTTGCAAGGATGAAACAGTTTTTACTTTTCCGGTGCAGTAAAAGCGATGGGGGTAGCACCTGCAGCGGCATCCACACTCAGCAGGGAGATGGGAGCGACCTCGTAGTGCAGGGTCTCAAAGCTCTGGGTCTGGCCGTCCTCGGTGGTGAACTCCAGAATGTAGGTCACGTCGGACTGCTTGTCAGCCTCCACGTCGCGGGTGATGACGATGTTTTCGCCGTCAGCCAGACCGTTCTCGCCGGCCAGATTGTCGCCCTTCTCGTCGCTGCCTGCATCGTACAGGTACAGCTCGGTGACGGTAGAACCGGTGGTGTTGTACACAGTGTACTCAGCGGTGGTGGGCTCAGCTGCTTCGCTGGAAGCAGCCTCAGAGCTTGCAGCCTCGGAAGAAGCAGCAGCAGAAGAAGCCACAGAAGAGGAAGCGGCGGTGGAGGATGCAGAAGAACCGCAGGCGGTCATGCCAACAGCCAGTGCTGCAGCGGCAGCAACGATCGCAATGTTCTTGAGTTTCATGTGAAATATACTCCTTTGAAATTTCTTCGTATTCAGATCAACCAACAGGATGTGATGGATGATGAAGACGATTATACGGGAATTTCGACAAAAAATCAAGACGCCTATGTACATTTTGAACGATGAAACAGGAACTGTTACCAATTTGACATGAAATTGGAACATTTTAACATGAGTTGACATGAAGCAAAGTTTTGTAGGAAAGGCTGCTTGCCGTTTCGTAAAAAGACAGCCCCATGCAGATCTTGATCTGCACAGAGCTGTCTGGTCGGAAGGTTAAAGAAGGCGCAGCACCAAATGGTCTTACTTGGGCTGGCGGCCGATGTAAGCCAGAATGCCGCCGTCGGCGTACAGAATCTGACCGTTCACAAAGTCGGAAGCGTGGCTTGCAAGGAACACGCAGGGGCCCACCATGTCGTCCGGCTCACCCCAGCGGCCTGCGGGGGTCTTGGCGGTGATGAACTGGTCGAAGGGGTGGCGGCTGCCGTCCGGCTGCACCTCCCGCAGGGGTGCGGTCTGGGCAGTGGCAATGTAGCCGGGGCCCATGCCGTTGCACTGGATGTTGTACTCGCCGTACTCGGAAGCGATGTTCTTGGTGAGCATCTTCAGTGCACCCTTGGCGGCAGCGTAGGCGGAGACGGTCTCGCGGCCCAGCTCGCTCATCATGGAGCAGATGTTGATGATCTTGCCCTCGCGCTTTTCCATCATGTCCGGCAGAACGGCCTTGGAGCAGTTGAAGGCACCGCCTACATGCACGTCGATGACCCGCATAAAGTCGGCGTGGCTCATCTCAATCATGGGCACGCGCTTCATCAGGCCGGCATTGTTTACCAGAATGTCCACAGGGCCGACCTCGGCCTTGATCTTTGCAACCATGGCGTTCACAGCGTCCTCATCGGACACGTCGGCCACATAGCCGTGTGCGTCGATGCCGGCTGCCTTGTATGCTGCAAGGCCCTTTTCAAGGCTTGCTTCGGAAGAGCAGTTGAAGCAGATGGCGGCACCGCACTTGGCCATGCCTTCGGCGATGGAAAAACCGATGCCGTGGGCACCGCCGGTGATCAGAGCCACCTTGCCCTGCAGGTTGAAAGCGGAAAGATCCATGATTTTCTCCTTCTCAAGTTAAATTTTTAGCAAAAAGCCCCGTACCGGTGGACCCGGTACGGGGCTTGTGTATGGTGCTTTTTAGCGCAGGTCAGTGGTAGCGATGTTGTCCATGTCGTCAAACTCCATGTTCTCGCCGCCCATTGCCCAGATAAACGTATAGTTCGAGGTGCCTACGCCGCTGTGAATGCTCCAAGAAGGGCTGATGACAGCATCCTCGTTGTGCATCACGATGTGGCGGGTCTGGGTAGGCTCGCCGCACATGTGGAACACCACCTGCCCCTCGGGCAGTTCAAAGTAGGTATAAATTTCCATGCGCCGCTCGTGGGTGTGGCTGGGCATCGTGTTCCAGTTGGAACCGGATTCCAGTTCGGTCATACCCATGCTGAGCTGGCAGGTCTTCAGCACATCCGGGTGGATGAACTGATTGATGGTGCGCTTATTGCAGGTCTCGACGCTGCCCAGAGGACGGTGATTTGCATCGGCCATCTTGATCAGGCGGGTCTCGTAAGAGCAATGTGCGGGAGCGGATACCATGTAGAACTTGGCGGGATGCTCCGGGTCGGCGGAAGCAAAGGTGACTTCCTTGGTGCCCTTGGTGATGTACAGGCAGTCCTTGTAGCCCAGCTCGTACTTCACGCCGTCGGCCACCACGATGCCGGTGGAATCCTTGCCGATGTTGAACATGCCGATCTCGCGGCGCTCCAGAAAGTAGTGGGTGCCGAAGTTTGCCCACACATCGATGCCCTTGTCGATGGACACGGTCTCGTGCACCGGCATGCAGCCCAGCGTGACCATGCGGTCCACATGGCTGTACACAGCAACGACCTCATCGGCCTTGTACAGGCCGGTGATGAGCATTTCGTCCCGCATTTCCTCAGTGGTATAGCGCTTGAAATCCTTCTGGTTGCAGGAGTAGCGGATATCCATTCTGGACTCCTTCCTGCAATTAGCGCTGGATACGGCCGGAACCGTCGCCGCCAGCCAGCTTCTCGACCTCGGACACGGTCATCATGTTGTAGTCGCCCTCGATGGAGTGCTTCAGAGCAGAAGCAGCAACAGCGAACTCAACAGCTTCCTGAGTGGTCTTGCCGGTCAGCAGGCTGTAGATCAGGCCGCCGCCGAAGGAGTCACCACCGCCAACGCGGTCGATGATCTTCAGCTCGTACTTCTTGGAGAAGCAGTACTCATTGGAAGCAACATCGTACAGCATTGCGCTCCAGCCGTTCTCGGAAGCGTTGTGGCTCTCACGCAGGGTGATAGCGACCTTCTCGAAGTGGAACTTGTCAGCCAGCTGCTTTGCAACGCTCTTGTAGCCCTCAGCATTCAGCTTGCCGCCGTAGATATCGGTAGCCTCGGCCTCGATGCCGAACACGTCCTTTGCGTCCTCCTCGTTGGAGATGCACACGTCAACGTACTGGCACAGATCGGTCATGGCAGCGCGGGCCTGCTCACGGGTCCACAGCTTGCCGCGGTAGTTCAGGTCGCAGCTGATCTTCACGCCGTGAGCCTTAGCAGCCTTGCAGGCCTCGCGGCAGATCTCGACGACATTCTCGCCCAGAGCCGGGGTGATGCCGGTGAAGTGGAACCAGTCCACGCCCTCGAAGATCTTATCCCAATCAAAGTCGGAGGGCTGAGCCAGCTGGATGGCACTGTTGGCACGGTCGTAGATGCAGACGGAACCACGCTGAGAAGCACCCTTCTCGTTGTAGTAGATGCCAACGCGATCGCCGCCGCGGGTGATCATGCTGGTGTCAACGCCGTAACGGCGCAGGCTGTTGACAGCGGCCTGACCGATTGCGTGTGCGGGGAGCTTAGTGACGAAAGCTGCGTCCAGACCGTAGTTGGCCAGAGAAACAGCAACGTTTGCCTCGCCGCCGCCGAAGCTGAACTCCAGGCTGTTAGCCTGAACGAAACGCTCGTAGTTGAACGGCTGCAGACGAACCATCAGTTCGCCAAAAGTAACGACTTTCATTGGTTATTCTCCTTTTATTTACAGGTGTTTATGACCTTCTGCTGCGGGGCATCCCCGGCGCAGCAGGGCTTTCACGGATAGGGGAGCCGGAGCTCAGGCCTGAACCAGATGGAATGCGAAGCCGCCGATCTCGTCTGCAAAGTAGCAGGCGATGGTCTTGCCGTTCTTCACGTTCTTGCTGTCCAGATCGAACTTCACGCCGCGCTGAGACAGGTGATAGATGGCACGGTCGACGTTGTTGCAGCCGATGGCGATGTGGCCATTGGTGCCGCGGCCGGGCTTCTTCATGATCTCAAACTCCTTGTTGCCCACAAAGATACTGGAATTGCCGGGAGCGACCTTCATGTTCAGCAGGCTGCCGATGAGGTTTGCCAACTTCATGGCCTCTTCCTCGTTCTCGGTGTTGATGCCAATGTGCATCAGCTTCAGGCCCAGCATGGTGTCAACAGCTTCCTTGCTCTGAGCGGTGATCTTTGCCCAGTCGCCGGCTTTGATCACGTCGCTCTTGCACATCCAGGTGCCGCCCACAGCGAAGATCTGGTCATAGCCCAGATAATCGTTGACGTTCTTTGCGTTGACACCGCCGGTGCACATCCAGCGTGCGCTCTTCAGGGCAGCGCCGATGTTCTTCAGCATGCCGACACCGCCGTTTGCCTCAGCGGGGAAGAACTTCAGGGCCTCGCAGCCCATGTTCATAGCCTGCTGCATCTCGCCTGCAGAGCAGGTGCCGGGCATCATAATGCCGCCCTTGTCGATGACGTGCTTGCAGACTTCGGGGTCGAAGCCGGGAGCAACGATGAAGGATGCGCCTGCTGCCATTGCACGGTCAGCCTGCTCGGTGGTCAGGACAGTGCCTGCGCCCAGCAGCATCTCGGGCATCTCCTCGTGGATCTTGCGGATGCACTCCTCAGCGCATGCGGTACGGAAGGTGACCTCAGCTGCGGGCAGACCGCCGTCAGCCAGAGCCTTGCACAGGGGCAGGGCTTCATCAACGCTGTTAAAAGCGATAACAGGGATAATGCCGATCTGATAGACCTTTTCTACGATGGGATTCATAAATGCATTTCTCCTTTTAGTTTGAACTCTCTTGGTGCGCGTGGGCTGCCGTTTAGGCATGGTGCACCCACTGTGCGCTTGTAATATTAGTATAAACGACGGAAACAAGTTTGGTAATGCTCAACAAGCACAATGTTTTGCATAAGAGCTTGTATACATTGCACAAAAATGACGAATGACCTGAAAAGCAGGGCCGTTTTGCCCCGGTTTGCTCAGATGCCGAGCCTGCCGAACAGCTCTGCAACGCCGTCGTGATCGCAGTCGGCTTCGCTCACAATGCTGCCAATGGCCTTGATCTGGGGCATTCCGTTGGCCATAACAGCGGCGATCCCTGCCTTTTCCAGCATGGCGCGGTCGTTCTCGCTGTCGCCCACGGCAAGGGTATTCTCGTGGGGGATGCCCAGCAGGTCGGCCAGAGCCAGCAGGGCACTGCCCTTATCCACACCGGCAGCGGTCACTTCAATGTTATCCGGCGAACCCTGCACCACGGCCACGCCCGGGATAGCCTGAAACTTTGGCAGGGCAGCGGCGGTCTTTTCGGTGCTGTCGAAGAACATGCACAGTTTTTCAATCTCGTGCGCATGGCGGGACATCCAGCTCTCGATGCCGGGAATGACGGTAAAGCGGCCGTCGGTCAGGTTCTGCCGCGCCTCGGAGGAGAGAAAGTGGGCGGTGCGGGAGGTGAGCTTTGCAATGCCCTCCGGAGTCTTGATGGCAAGGCCGTCGCTGAATACGCTCAGCTCGCCATCGTACTGCTGGAACAGGTCAAAAGCTTCCCGTGCCACTTCTGTCGGCATCAGGCGGTGCAGCAGGCAGGCGGGTTCGCTGGTGTGGCGCTGGGCAGCGTTGGCATAGCGGCTGTGCACAGCACCCATGGGGTCATCACCAAGGTCCCACACGGCGGCACCGTTGGAGGTGATGGCATACCGGATGCCGGGCAGCTTTGCCACAACAGGCGGCAGACTGGCCAGTGGGCGGCCTGTGGCGGGCACCACCACCACGCCATGCTCTACAGCGCGGGCAATGGCTTGACGGGTGGCAAGGGTGACCTCGTTGTTCCGGTTCAGCAGGGTGCCGTCCAGATCCAGCGCGGCAAGGCGGACAAGGGGAAAGCTTTGCAACATAATGGCTCCTTTTATAATAGGTACGCTCAAAAACAGAGCGCAAGTTTACAACACTCTTTTTATTTTATCGCACCGGAAAGGTTTGCGCAAGATGGCGTGATGTGGTATAATTATATCTTATCACATTGAAAATATAGGAGAAATACCATGAATCCCAAACAATTGTGGAGCCGGCGCCGCCCGCACCTGTGGTTCCAGCTGTACTGGGTGGTGTATCTGATCTGGTTCTTCTGGCTGGATCTGACCATCAAAGATCCCAAATATATCATCCACGCCCCGCTTGATGACCGGATCCCCTTCAATGAGTGGTTCATCTTTCCGTATTGCAGCTGGTTTGTGCTGCTGGCTGGTGTGACGGCCCTGCTGTGGTGGTGCGACACCCAAAGCTACGATAAGCTCTGCCTGACCATGTTTTCCGGCATGACCTTCTGCCTGATCCTGTACATGCTGCTGCCCAACGGTCTGGATATCCGCCCCACAGTGGATGCGGTGGGCCGCAGCAACATTGCAATGAGCATCATGCAGCTGATCTGGAGGGCGGACGCCTCGGTCAATGTGTGCCCGTCTATCCATTGCCAAAGCTCGGCCTGCATGGCACTGGCGTTCAGCCACAGCAAGCTGGCAAAGGAGCGCCCGGCCCTGAAAATTCTGGCCTGGGTGTGGGCTGCACTGATCTGTGCGTCCACAGTGTTCACCAAGCAGCACTCCATCATTGATGTGGTGTGCGGTCTGGCCGTGGCCTTTGTGTGGGTGCCGGTGGTGTACCGTTCCGCTAAAAAGTAAACGCAGCAAAAGCCCTTCACCCGGAGGGCTTTTGTGCTGCCATGGGGCCTGTCTTGACAAAACAGAGAAAAATGTTGGCGATTTTTAGCTGCAGCCACACTTGACAGCCGCCCTGTGGTTGGGTAATATGGTCTTGATAACTTCAATACTAGTATATCAATTTTTGCTTTACACCGGAGGTTGAAGGGAGAGAGACCACATGCCATTACTGAGTGCGCGCGAAACGGCATACCAGACGATCCGCAGCCGGATCATCACGATGGAGCTGAAGCCCGGTGATCCGCTGAATGACCGGGAGCTGGCCGAAGAGCTGGGCATCAGCCGCACGCCCATGCGGGAGGCTTTGCTGATGCTCAATCTGGCCCGCATGGTGGACATCAAACCGCAGAGCGGCACCCATGTGGCACCCATCAACCTGAAGTTGATGGAGATGGAGCAGTTTGCCCGCTATACACTGGAAAAAGAGATCCTGAACCGGCTGCGCGGCCGTGTGACACCCCGGCAGGAGGAAGAATACCGCAGCAACATTGAGACATACCGTGTGCTGGAAGCGGATATGAGCCAGCCGGACCGCACTGCCCGTATGCTGGAGCTGGATAATGCATTCCACCGCAAATCCTTTGAGTTGTGCGGCATGGAAGCTCACTACGACCACATGCTGGCCAGCCTGCAGCATGTGGAGCGCATCCGCAAGTTCAGCCTGCTGACCGAGGAAAACAAGTCGGTCTGCTCCTCGCACACGGCAATTCTGGAAGCACTGCTGCACGGCAGCACGGACGACGTGAGCGAAGCGCTGGAAAGCCACCTGAGCCGGTATAAGCAGTCGGTGGCGCAGGCCCGCAGCGTCCACCCGGAATATTTTATTGATGAATGAACTTGAGGGAGAAACCACTGGAAGAGGGCAGGTTCCTCTTTTTTGCATAAAATATAAAAAAATTGAATTACTTGAATCACGTTATTGACCAAAACAGCGTTTTGCGGTAAAATCGAGGTGCAACAGGCATGGTATCATGCCGGTTCCCGACGCAGTGTGCCGTGGGGCGCGGCTGTGCGATCCCTTTATAGAATAAGGAGGTCTTAAGCAATGAAGGCCAAACGATTGATAGCTCTTGCACTGGCAGCAGTGTTCCTGCTCAGCGCGGCAGCAACGCCGGTGTTTGCCGCAGCAGCTCTGCCGCAGGAAAATGCAGCGCTGGAGCAGCAGAATGATATGGTTTCCATCCGGCTCAAAGCCACGGGCGACCTTGTTTATGGCTCCAACTACAAGCTGGAGGTGCAGACCAACCCTGCCGATACCCAGTATATCGGTGTTGTGGTGGGCGTTGGCGGCGAAGCGAATGGCTATGTGACGCTGGTGCTGTCGGATAAGATCCGCACGCTGCTCAAGATGATCCCGCTGCCCAAGAAGATGTCCAAGACACCGGATCAGGCAGAGGAGTTCAATGTGTACAGCTACCTCAAGCAGCTGATCGACGGCAACGATGTCAGCGTGCTGCTGCGGGTGGCCGATGAGGCCGTCTCGGTGATGGATGTACTGCACTTCTATGTGCCTACCATCGATCAGGTGTCCAACGGCCTGCGCCTTGCGCTGAACCTGATCCGCAAGTATCTGCCGGAGGGCGCGTTCAGCCGCATTTATCTGGACGAGCAGCCGGTGGATGCCGGCAACTATGTGGCCGGTGCACTGGCGCTGGAAAGCAGCGATATGAACACCGCAGGCTTTGCCATGTTCAAGATCAAGCCCAAGACAAACGGCGTGCGCATGTACTGGGCACAGCAGGCCGAAAAGCCCATGACCGCCGTAGAGCTGCAAAGCTTCAATGAAGCGGCTGTGCTGGAAGTGGATGGTCAGGTGGTGCCCACCGATAAGATCCGCTACAGCTACAAGAAGTCCGGCTGGGGCAGTGATGCCACCAGCGAGCTGCCCACAGAGCCGGGCACCTATGTGCAGACGGCAGAGATCGGCGGCAATTACTCCTGCAGCAAGATCAGCCGCAACATCACCGTAAAGTGATGTCGTAAAGCAAAAACAAGACCCCGCACCAGAAGGTGCGGGGTCTTGCTGTATCTTATGAGAAAAACGGGATCACATGCGGAAATGGAAGCCCCAGCCGCCGCAGCAGCAGTTGCAAAGCAGGTTCAGCAGGATCATGCTCCAGCACCACTGCATCAGGCCGCCGGGGCTGGTGTAGGTGGCCTGTGTGGTGCGGTAGGTCTGGCCGGGGTTCTGCATCCGGCGCAGGTGCATCTGGTACTCGGTGTTGCCCGGGTCCAGCTGCACGGCACGGCGGGCATCCTGCAGCGCATCGATGCGGTTGCCCAAGCCCTGATTTGCGAGGGAGGAAAGATAATACCACCGGGCATTGCGGCCGGTCATGCCGTCCAGCACGCGGCGGGCCTCCGCATAGCGGCCATTGGCCACAAAGTTGCGGGCGGCCTGCATCTCCGGGCTGTCGGAGCCGGAATAGCTTGCGCCCTGCTGGCCGTAACCCTGCTGGTAGCCGCCAAAGCCAAACCCGAAACCGAACGGGTCAAAGCCATCGAATCCGTCAAAACCGCCGTAACCGTTCTGATAACCCTGCTGCTGGTAGTTCTGCTGGCCGTAACCCTGTTGTTGGTAGCTGCCGTAGGGATTTCCGCCCATCTGGGGGCCGGTCTCGCCCTTGGTAATGGCATCGTAAGCCGCCTGCACTTCCTTGAAGTGCTCTTCGGCGGTAGGATCGTTGGGGTTCAGGTCCGGGTGCCAGCGCTTGCACTTGGCGCGGTATGCTTTTTTGATCTCGTCATCGCTTGCGCCGCGCGAAACGCCCAGCACCTCATAGGGGTCTCTCATGGATATACTTCCTCACGTCTCATTTCGCGCAGCCACAGCGCCGCGCAATATTTATAGTCTACCGTATTGCCGTGGAAAAATCAAGACAAAGCCGCCATTCAGCCACGGCTGCGGGCCTGCTTGGCTGTTTTGCAGTTGTATTTGAGCCATACGCCGGAGTAAAGGATGTTGCGCAGCAGGTCTGCGTCCTCCACGCAGGGCAGACGTTCAAAGCTCTGGGCACACTGCGCCAGCAGCAGCTCAAAGATCTCTTTCATCTCTTCCTCATAGCCGGGCTGCTGGCTGAGTGCTTTCAGCGGATTGTAGGCCCCCTTGCGCTGGTCATGCTCCAGATCGTCATAGGCATCCAGCAGGTAGATGAACTTGCCCAGATGGAAGCCGATGCTGCGCAGCTCCGGTGACCAGTGATCCTGCCGGTAGTCGAACAGCTCTGCCATCAGCTCGCCAAAGCAGCCGGACACGGCATCCAGATCTTCGCTCCCGGCAGCTTCATATTCTGCCAGCCTGTCCAGACAGGTGCGGATGGCGCTGCACTGACGGGGCCAGCGGCTCTCGGCAGCCTGCTTACAGCCGGTAAGCAGCTTTTCATATCCAAGGCCCAGCAGGCTGCGGTCGTCCTTCCACTTATCCTCGGCGTTGTAGTAGTGCAAGGCTACGCTCAGATCTGCACAGTAATCGGTGGGGGAGGCCGCCCGCCATTCCACACCGCCCAAGGGGTGGATGGGGCACCGGTCGTGGCCGGAAGAAGCTTCGGTCTCGCCCTCGTACAGGCTGCACAGCAGCAGGTTCAGGAAGGTGAGGTCATAGCTCAGCGTAAAGCGGCCCCGCAGGCCGTGCAGTGCGTCGATGCGGCGGCACAGCCCGCAGTAGGCGGTGCGGTAGCGCTTTTGTGCTTCGTCCGAAAGCGCAGCCTGATTGGGCACAACATAACCAAACATGGCCGCTCAGCTCTTTTTGATGAACTGGGTGCCGCAGCGCGGGCAGGAGATCTGAATGCGGCCGCGGCCACGGGGCACACGCAGCTTCTGGCGGCACTTGGGGCAGCGGTAGTAGTGGTAGAGCTTGCGGTTGGCCCACTGATCCTTCAGACCGCGGAACTTACGGTCTACGCGGTCCTTCAGGGCATAGTACTGGTAGTTCTCCTCCGTGCGCTTGGAAATGTTGCGGCTGAGCGAGCGGTAGTAGCACAGCACCAGCAGCACCAGACCCAGCCATGTGAACAGGCTGAAGCGGGTGAGCAGCGAGATCAGCAGCAGCACGATGGACGCGATGCTCAAAAACTGGTTTAGGCCATCGGTACCGTAGCGGCCGATCATAAACTGACGGAATTTTTCTCTCATAACTCCTGCATCCTTTGTTTTGGAATCAAAGCGGGCGCGCCCGCCGTTATTTTACAGTTCTTAGGATACCAGTCAACCATGATGAAATTTTGAACAGAGTGCAAATCTATCATGAAGGGACGGAAATTAAGCTTCCCGGCAGCGGATGGTCACCACGGCATCGGTATCCAGCGCACCTTCCATGCGGCAGTGCAGCACGGCGCGGCCCGCTTCGCCGGTAGTGGCAAGGTAGGTGCCCGCCATGCCGCCGCGCAGCGGCACCACGCTGGGACCAATGATCTTCAGCGGGCCGTCCACGCTCAGCTGAACGGCTTCGCCGCAGTAGGGCAGCAGGCTGCCGTTCTGGTCGATGGCGCGCAGGCTGACGGCGGCGCAGTCCCAGGTGGGGCCGTCGGTGAGGATGGGGTTGTGCACGGTGCATTCCAGCCGGACGCTCTGCACCGGTTCCCGCACCACGGTGCGCACGGTGCGGCCATGCCACACGGCTTCAAAACGGTAGGCTGCGCACGGTGTGCCCAGCACGCCGATGTATTTGTAATACATGCGGGCTACCTCGTTCCAGCTCAGCCGCAGCGAAAGCATCCGCGCCTTGGAAAGCGGTGAAAGCTCCATGGCATCCCGGCGCATCTCGTTCAGGATAGCGGCTGTCATCTGGGCGGAGGCCGGGTCCATGCCCTCGTACTTTTCCAACAAAGAACCCACAAAATCGTTGATCTCAATGGGCGGATGCGTCATGGCGGCAAAACGGCCGTGCCGGTCAGGCGTGAACTCGGCAATGTAGTCGTTGCCGCGGTACAGCCGCACGCTTTCGGCGTTGGTGAACACCCAGCAGGCTGTGGGAACGCCGCCGGGCAGGTCGCCCAGTGCCATGCCGGAAGAGACTTCCAGCACGATGTCCGAGGGGGAACGCGGCGTTTTCTGGCTTGCATATACCGCCGCCGAAAGCTTCGGGTTGCGGAACATATCCATCACACCGTGGTAGCAGATGCGGTCGCCGCTGCCAAATTCCCGGTGGGTGTTGTAATCGGCCATGCACCAGCCAAAGCTGCCGGCCACACCCTGCTGTGCAATGGAATCGTTGATCCCGGCGGCATAGCGCAGAGCCTGCACCAGCCGGTGGGTCTCGTCGTCAAAGGGCTTGGTGGGCAGCTGCTGCCCGCCGAACTCGCTGATGAGGTAGCCTTTGCGGGGGTCGGAAGTCACCGCGGCGCGGGCTTCGCAGGCGGCACCGCGCCCACGGTAAGAGTAATCGTTGTAGGCGTAAACATCCTCCAGCAGCTGGCTCTTGCGGTGGTTCCGCGCGCCTGCCGTGGGACGGGTGGGGTCCAGCCGGTGGATGGCCTCGTTGGTGCGCTTATAAAACGCTTCGTCGTCGGCGCTGCCGTTCACACGGGCACCCCACAAAAAGATGCTGGGGTGGTTGCGGCACTGGCATACCATTTCGCGGCAGTTCTGCAAGGCCTGCGCCTTCCAGCTCTCGTCGCCGATGTACCGCCAGCCGGGCATCTCGGTGAACACCAACAGGCCCAGCTCATCGCAGGCATCCAGAAACGCCGGGCTCTGGGGGGAATGGCTGGTGCGCACTGCGTTGCAGCCAAGGTCTTTTTTCAGGATCTGAGCATCCAGCCGCTGGATGCTGTCCGGCATGGCATAGCCCTGATAGGCGTAGCTCTGGTGGCGGTTCAGGCCCCGCAGCTCCACGCGCTGACCGTTCAGGTACAGCCCGCCTGCCACGAACTGCACGGTGCGGAAGCCGAAGCGGATGGTCTTTTCGTCCAGCACACGGTCCGGCAGACCGGCAGAGCCGGGGCGGATCAGCTGTACGGTGAGGGTGTACAGGGTGGGATGCTCGATGCTCCACGGGTGCACACCGTTCAGCACGCCGGTGATGGGCAGGGAAAGCTCGCCGCTGTAGGCGGCGCGGCTGCCGGAAGGGCTGCGGATCTCGGCCTGCAGGGTGCAGCCTACCGTCTCACCCACGGTGGAGGTATAGATGCGGAAATCGCCCTCGGCCTTTGCCTCGATGAACACATCCCGCAGATAGGCGGGTTCCTTGATGTCCAGACTGACGGCACGGTAGATGCCGCCGTAGGTCAGGTGATCGATCTGCCCGCCAAAGGGCGGAATGTTCAGATCCTCGCGGCTGTCGCAGCGCACAGCCACCACGTTTTTCTGCCCCAGATGCAAAGCGCTGGTCAGATCTACCGTGAAGGCGGTGTAGCCGCAGGCGTGGTGGAACAGCCGCCGCCCATTGCAGAACACGGTCGCGTCATGGGCAACGGCACCAAAGGTGAGCAGAACAGTGCGGCCTGCCCACTCTCTGGGGGCAAAAAACTCCCGCCGGTAGCCGCACAGGCACTGGTATTCATTTTCGTTGCAGTAATTGTAGGGCAGCACCCGCACAGTGTGGGGGATGCGCACCGGTTCCAGTTCCAGTCCGCACTCCGGCCGCACCAGTGCCGGGTCGAACCGGGGCGTGAACAGCCAGCCTTCGTTCCAATCGTAGTGTTCCATACAAGGGTCTCCATCCTGCTAAAATCACTTTACATCTTATAGTAACACAAACTTATGAACGAAAAAAGAAGCGGAAGGCGCTTTGAAAAAGGTTTTTTACTGTTTTTGGCACGAAATGGCGTGGACTGCAAAGAAAAAGAGGCTCAGAGCAGCTTACGGACTGTTCTGAGCCTTTGGATCAGAAATTGATTTTCCGATCAGCGGATAAAATTGGTCATGGGGCGCTTGGGGTTCTGCGGGTGTTCAAAGCCAGCGGCCCTGCCTGCTTCGATGCAGTGCAACAGCCATGCCATGTTGCGGCCCAGCTCCTGCATTACAGCGCAGCCCTCGGCATCCTGCAGCACCTGCTCGGCATTGGAGCCGTGCACCATGGCCCAGTAGGAGCCGTTCACCAGCGGCATGTGGAAGAACTGCGGGTACTTTACCAGCTGGTCCAGCGTGGTGGTGGTGCCTGCACGGCGGGCCGAGCAGCAGATGGCGGCGGGCTTGTAGGCCAGATATCTGCCGCCCGCGTAGGCAAGGCGGTCCATGAAGCTGGTCATGTTGCCGGATGCGGATGCATAGTGCACCGGGCTGCCGAACACGAAGCCATCGGCAGTTTTGGCCTTCTCGATGGCCTCGTTGACCACGCCGCCAAACACGCAGCCGTTGCCTGCGGCACAGCCGCCGCAGCCGATGCAGCCGCCCACGGGTTTGCCGCCGACATGCAGGATCTCAGTGTCCACACCGGCATCGTTCAGTTCCTTTGCAATGAGCGAAAGGGCGGTATAGGTGCAGCCTTTTTCGTGCGGGCTGCCGTTGATGAGCAGAACTTTCATGGGAATACTCTCCTTTTATGCCAGAATGCGCCGCAAAAGCCCGGCGCTGCCGATTTTATTGTAGCACAAACCGCCAGACGGCGCAACGCGCGGCCCTTGACAAGAATATGCAGTTGGGTGATAATAAAGTGATACAAAAAACGTGTTTGCAGCCATATCTTTCGGCTGCAAGGAGGAGGAAAGAGAACATGCGCGTGATCGCAGGAGAAGCCCGGGGCCGCAGTCTGGAGGCCCTGCCGGGGACCGACGTGACCCGGCCCACCCTTTCGCAGGTAAAGGAGGCGATGTTCAGCATCGTCCAGTTCGACCTGCCCGGCGCACGGGTGCTGGACCTGTATGCGGGCAGCGGCCAGCTTGGCATTGAAGCACTGAGCCGCGGCGCGGCGCGCTGCGTGTTTCTGGACGAGAACCGCGAGGCGGTGAACATCATCATGCGCAACTGCAAGGCCTGCGGCGTGTTCGACCGCAGCCGCGTCAATATCGGTGAGGCTGCGCGGTATCTTTCCGCCTGCCGCGAGCAGTTCGACATCGTACTGCTGGACCCGCCCTTCCGCAATGGTACACTGGAAAAGATCCTGCCTGCGGTGGATAAATGCACCGCGCCCGGCGGCATCGTGCTGTGCGAGAGCGAGACCGGCATCGTGCTGCCGGCCGAGGCAGGCGGCCTGACCCTGAAAAAACAGTACAAGTACGGCAGGGTGCTGCTGTGGAAATACACAAAGCCCATGCAGAACACAGACCCTGCCGAGAACGAACCGAAGGGAGAAGCACTATGAACGTGAACGAACTTTTGGATACCATTGAGGATGCTCTGGAGGAAGGTGCCAATGTGCCCCTTTCCGGCGGCAAAAAGATCGTGGATGTGGAGCAGATCCGGGATTATCTGGACGAGATCCGCGCAAACCTGCCCGGCGAGCTGCGGCAGGCCCAGCAGATCGTGAACGACCGCGCTCAGATTGTGGAGACGGCCAACGCACAGGCGCAGGCCATTGTGAAAAAGGCTGAGGAGCGGGCGCGCATTCTGGTGAGTGAAGCCGAGATCGTGAAGGCTGCACAGCAGCGCGCCGGGGAAATCACCACTGCAGCCCAGAACGAGGCCCGCACCCTGCGCCAGACCGTGACCGACTATTGCGACAACATGCTCAAGAACACCGAGGAAACAATGGTGGAAAATGCGGCACAGGTAAAGAATGTGCGCGCAAATCTGCGCCAGAACGCCAAGAAAAACGGCTGAAGACAGCCTTTTTCACACACAAATTACACATACGGCAAAAACCAAAGTTCCTGCAGGCAGAAATGACGGCCGACAGGGACTTTTTTTGTTGCATTTTGCGGCAAAAACGGGAGCACAAACCCTTGCAATCAGGGGCCTGATTTGTTAAAATAAAACTGTGTTATCGGGTAAAAGTGTGCGCTGTGTGCACAGTGCCCGGAACACGGAAAGCTTATGAACTGAGAAAGGAGGCCGCAGCGATGGAACTTGAAACACAAGCAGCCTTTGACCCGGCCTCGTTTGAGCATATCCCCGTTCTGCTGAACGAGTGTCTGGAGGGTCTTTCCATTGATCCGGCCGGCACCTACCTTGACGGCACTGCAGGCGGCGCGGGACATTCCCGCCAGATCGCCTTGCGGCTGGATGCAGAAAAGGGCGGCAGGCTGATCTCGCTGGATCAGGACCCGGACGCGGTGCAGACCGCGCGTGCCCGCCTTGCGGGCCTGCCTGCCACGGTGGTGCAGATCAACTTCCGCTATGCCGGACAAGCTCTGGAGAGCCTTGGCATCGACAAGGTCAACGGCGCGCTGCTGGATCTGGGCGTTTCCAGCCATCAGCTGGACGATGCGGCCCGCGGCTTTTCCTACCGTGCGGATGCACCGCTGGACATGCGGATGAGCCAGCAGGGCGAAACGGCAGCGGACCTTGTGAACACCGAGAGCCGCGAAGAGCTGGCACGCATTCTGCGGGATTACGGCGAAGAACCTTTCGCATGGCAGATCGCGGGCAGGATCGTGGAGGCAAGGGAGAATTCTCCCATCGAAACGACCCTGCAGCTGGCAGATATCGTGGCCAGCGCCATGCCCCCGGCGGAACGCCGCAAAAACAAGAACCCTTCCCGCCGCACCTTTCAGGCGCTGCGCATTGCAGTGAACCATGAACTGGATGCGCTGGAAGAAGGCTTGGATACCATTTTTGATCATCTTGCGCCGGGCGGCCGGCTGTGCGTGATCACCTTCCACTCGCTGGAGGACCGGCTGGTGAAGAACAAATTTCGCCGCTGGTCCACCGCGTGCACCTGCCCGCCGGAGTTTCCGGTGTGCGTATGCGGCGGCAAAGCCAAAGCGAAGCTGATCACCCGCAAACCCATTGAAGCAAACAGTCAGGAATTGGAAGAGAACCGGCGCAGCCGGTCCGCCCACCTGAGAGTTTTGGAAAAATGCTGAACGGCAGAAGCCGTTGTGTGAGGAGGAGAGCAAACCATGGGTCAGGCAGCATATGATTATAACGCGGTACGCCGCAGAAAAGCCCCGCAGACACAGCGCAAGGCAGATCTGCGGGTAGCAAAGGGCGGCAAGCGTCGGCTTTCGCCGCTGCAGGCAGCGGTGCACAACGCCATGCACCTGGTAGCAGCAGCACTGCTGGTGGGGTTTGCCATCAGCCTGCTGTGGAGCGAGTCCAAGCTGGTGGAGCTGAACGACCAGATTCAGGACGCAAAGGCTCAGCTGGTCAGTGAGCAGAGCCAGTATACTTACTATAACAGCACCCTGAACAGCAAGACCAACATTACCAGCGTGGAAGAGACGGCCGGCAGGCTGGGCCTGATGAAAATTGATCAGAGCCAGATCACCTACATCCGTTTGGGCGAGAGCGACACGCTGGAGCGCACCCAGTCCGCTGTGCGGCAGTGGACCGACTTTATCTACAACGGTGCCGTGAACATTCTTGGCACTGTAAAGTGAACCAAATATGGGAAAGCGTGCGGCAGCGCACGCTTTTTCGGTTTATACACCCTGTTTGCAGGGCAGTTCCAAATTTGACAAAAGCGCGGCAGAAGGCAGCAAATGCCCGCTGCCGCAGGAGCATACCATGTGGAAATTCTTCCGAAAATTCATCAAAAAAATAAAAGGCCCCTGGCCGGAAACCAGCACCGGTGCCCGCATGAACCCCAGAACCAGTCTGATCTGCGGCGGTCTGGCCCTTGTGGTCATGGGCCTTGCTGCGGCCCGTGTGACCTACAGCCTGTATGATATCCAGATCAAAAACGGTGATACCTACCGCCAGCTGGCCGCAAAGCAGCAGCTGCTGGATACCACCATCAAGGCCACCCGCGGCGAGATCTACGATACCTCCGGCATCACGCTGGCCTCCACCAGCGTGGTGTGGACCATCTGGGCCGACCCGGACAACAGCAAAATCTTATATACCACCACCGGCAAGGATGAGGAGGCGGCGCGCACGCTGGACACGGCCATGTGCGCCGAGGTCAGCCGGGAACTGACCCTGCGCCTGCTTTCCGGCGACGGCGAAAGTCTGGACGCGGTGGACACTTCCTCGGAAGCGTACCAGACCCAGTACCAGAAGGTTTACGATGCACTTTCCAAGACGGACACCAAGTATCAGGTGCTGGCCACCAAGGTGAACAACGCTGTCAAGCTGTCCATCGAATCCTACGTTTCCCAGTTCAACAAGGCACACAAGCGTGCCACTGAGACCTCCCGCAAGGGCAACATCTCGGTCGGCAGCGAGAAGAGCTTCCAGCGCAATTACCCCTACGGAGCGTTTGCAGCGGCAGTGCTGGGCTTTACCGATGCGGACGGCATTGGTACTTACGGTCTGGAAAAATCCTATCAGTCCACGCTGGCCGGTGTGGATGGCCGCACCATTACCCAGCGCAATGCCTACGGCAACGCCATTGCGGACGAGAATGCCACCACCTTTGCAGCCAAGGATGGCTCCAATCTGGTGCTTTCGCTGGATGTGAATGTGCAGGAGATCGTGGAACGGTATCTGAACGAAGCCATTGCAGCCAACACGGTGGAGAACCGCGGCTGCGCCATCGTGATGAACGTCAAGACCGGTGCCATCCTTGCCATGGCTTCCAAGCCGGATTTTGACCCCAACGACCCGCTGGACTACAGCGCAAATCTGGATTACCTCAACGAGCTGGTGCGCGCTGAGCCGGAGCTGTACGGCATCTACAAAAAGGATGAGAACGGCAACGAGCTGAAGGATGCAAACGGCAACCGCATTCTGGACGAGGAGGGCGATTACTCCGGCTACTTCCGCGATATCCAGTGGAAAAACAAGGCCATCACCGAGTTGTACTACCCCGGCAGTGTGTTCAAGGTGATCACCTCGGCCATGGGCGTGGACTCCGGCCTTGCAAACATCAACACCACCTTTACCTGCGCCGGTGCTTACGGCGTGGCAAAGGAGACCTACCACTGCGCAGGCCACAAAGCCCACGGCACCATCACACTGGCCGAAGCTCTGCGCCAGAGCTGCAATATCTACTATATCCAGCTGGGTCAGCGCGTTGGCTCCCAGACCTTCTATAACTACTTCGATGCCTTTGGCTTTACCAGCCGCACCGGCGTGGACCTGCCCAGTGAGACGGGCTTCATGCAGTATTATAAGGCCAACCAGCTGGGCGAAGTGCAGCTGGCTTCCTCGGCCTTTGGTCAGGCAATGGCCATCACCCCGCTGCAGATGTGCACCGCTGTGGCCGCAGCCGTCAACGGCGGCTATCTGGTCACGCCCCATGTGGTGGATAAGATCACCGATGCAAATGGCAACGTGATCGAGGAGATCGGTGCCAATGTGCGCCGTCAGGTCATCAGCGAGAGTACCAGCAATGTGATCCGCCAGATCATGGAATATGAGGTGGGCAACGGCACCGGCGGCGGCAAGTATGCCTATGTGTCCGGCTACCGTATCGGCGGCAAGTCCGGCACTTCCGAACAGTTGAACATGGACCGCCGTGCCGACGGCGACTACAAGAAGGTGGCATCCTTTGCCGCTGTCCTGCCTGCCGACGACCCGGAGATCATCGTCTATGTGATGCTGGATGACCCCAACAACGCCAGAACGGACTACTCGTCCCTGCTGGCAGCGCCCGTTGTGGGCAACATCATCAGCGAGATCGCACCCTACCTTGGCATTGCCGCCGACGGCGAGGATCGCAGCCAGACTGTGGTCACTGTGCCGAATCTGGTGGGCACCGAGTGGAGCAGTGCGCAGGTGCAGCTGAACATCAAGGGCCTCAGGCATCAGCTGGCCGAAAGCACCACCAGTCAGGCGGCAGCAGCTGTCACCTACCAGTATCCGCACGCGGGTGCAAAGGTGGCCTACGGCACCACCGTGTACCTGTATACCGATACCTATGAGGGCAGCCATACCGATGTGCCGGATGTGACCGGCAAGAGCGCGGACTTTGCCCGCCAGATGCTGTCTGCCGCCGGATTGAACTGTGTGGTGGAGGGCAATGCGAACGGCACCGTGCAGGCCCAGAGTGCAGACCCCGGTTCCAGTGTGCAGCGCGGCACCGTCGTGACCATTACCTGTGGATAAGAGAGAGTATCCTGTGATCCTGAATAAACAGAGAGGGGACATGAACAATGGAAAAAATTTCTGCAAGCAAGCTTCTGGCAGGGCTGGTGCCCGCAGACTTCATCCGGGAAGAGGTGCAGGTGGAACTGGTGACCACCGACAGCCGCGAGGTGCGGCCCGGCTGCATTTTTGTAGCGTTCCCGGGTGAAAAATTTGACGGCCACGATTTTGCGGCCAAAGCACTGGAGAACGGTGCTGTTTATGTGGTGGTGAACCACCCGGTGGAGGGCGTGCCTGCGGAAAAGGCCATCCTCTGCCCGGACAGCTACCACGCCATGATGGTGATGGGTGCGAACTACCGCAGCCAGTATCACCCCAAGATGGTGGGTGTGACCGGCAGCGTGGGCAAGACCACCACCAAGCAGATGACCTACGCCGCCCTTGCAGGCTTTGGCGAGACCATCAAGACCGAGGGCAACCAGAACAATGAACTGGGCATGCCCCGCACCCTGATGCGGCTGGAAAGCAGCACTGAGTATGCCGTGATCGAGATGGGCATGAGCCATGCGGGCGAGATCGACCGTCTGGCCCGGGCCGCACGCCCGGATGTGGGCATCATTACCTGCATCGGTGTGTCCCACATCGGCAATCTGGGGAGTCAGGAGAACATCTGCAAGGCAAAGCTGGAGATCTGCAACGGCCTGCCGGAGGGTGCACCGCTGGTGCTGAACTATGATGATAAGTTCCTGCGCGCCGCAAAGCTGCCCGCCCACGTGAAGCCGGTATGGTTCAGTCTGGCAGATGAGAACGCTGATGTGTGTGCACTGTCCATCCGGCAGGAAGAGGACGGCATGAGCTTTGTGCTGGAAGATCAGGAAGAGGGCACCTTTGTGGTCAAGATCCCGGCCATGGGCAAGCACAATGTGGCAAACGCTCTGGCTGCCTACTGCGCCGCCACCCGCTTGGGCTGCGACCCGCGCGGTGTCATCAAGGGGCTTTCCAATTTTGAGCAGACCGGCCGTCGCCAGAAGGTGGTGCACAGCAAGGGCGTTACCGTCATTGAGGATTGCTACAATGCAAACCCCGACAGCATGAAGGCCGCGCTTGCCATGTTCAAGGAATTCCCCTGCAAGCGCCGCTTTGCCCTGCTGGGCGATATGCTGGAGCTGGGCGAGCTGTCCCGCGAAGCTCACGAGGAGCTGGGCCGTCTGGCTGCGGAGAGTGATCTGTACTGCCTTGTGACCTACGGCGAAAACGCAAAGCGCACGGCTGTGGTGGCTGCAGCCAAGGGGGTCAAGACCCTCCATGCCAACAACTACCGCGAGGCAGCGGATGCTCTGCTGAACCGGATAGAGCCGGGCGATGCCCTGCTGGTGAAGGCAAGCCGCGGCATGGCGCTGGAAAAAGTGCTGGAAATTTTCTACGCAGAGCAGAAAGATGCCGAAGAATAACCCTTTGGCATGAATTTGGAGATTGAAAAATGATTCGTTTCGCCTTGGTCGTCGCGTCGGTGCTGGGTTTTGTGCTGACTGCGGCGCTCGGCAATATGATGGTGCCGCTTCTGCGGGAGCTGCAGCGTGCGGCACGCGGCACACAGCCGGACAGCGATGCCCCGGACAGCCCGGTGCCTACCATGGGCGGGCTGTGCCTGATGGTGGGCACCCTTGCCGCTGTGGGCGTGGGCTGGCTGGCCGCATGTGCTGCACAGCCTTCCCTGCTTGGCAGCGACCGGCAGATGACCTCCCGCCTGCTCATTGCACTGCTGGGGTCGCTGGCCTTTGGCGCAGTGGGGCTGGCCGATGATCTGGCCCGCATCCGCAGCCGCTACCCGGACGGTTTGGGCCTTGGCCTGCGCCGCACACAGCGCCTTGCACTGGAATGCATCGCTGCAGCGCTGGTGCTGGGCCTGCTGGCACTGAACGGGTGCTTGCCCACAGGGCTGATCCTGCCGGGAGCAGGCTATGTGGAATGTGCGCTGGCACCGCTGCTGTGGGCTGTGCTGCTGGTGGCGATGGCCGAGGCGGCCCGCGTGGCCGACGGTGCCGACGGCACGGTGTGCGGCGCGGCCTTTGTAGCTATGCTGGGCCTGATGATGCTGGAAACGCAGCTGGGCTGGTTCCCGCTGGCAGTATTCCCGGCGGCACTGGCCGGTGCACTGATGGCCTTTCTGCTGTGGGATTTTCCACCGGCGAAGCTGCACCCCGGCCGGTGCGGCTGCTTGTATGCAGCGGGAGCCATTGGCTGCATTCCGCTGTGCATTGGCTACGCAGAGCTGAGCATCCCGCTGGCACTGCCCTTCTGGGTGGAGGGCGGCATGGTGTTGCTGCAGGTCCTGTTCTGCCGCTGGAAGGGCAGGCCGCTGTTTGCGGCGGCACCGCTGCACCGCTGGCTGGAAAAGCGCGGCATGAGTGCAGTGAATATTTTTTACAGCCTGTGCGCACTGAGCGTGTGCGGGCTGGCGCTGGCCGTGCGTCTGGCACGCTGGGCCTGAGCGCCTGATTCTGAAAATAAGGGGGCGTGGCAATGGCAGCCACCCGCAGACAACATAAAAACCAAAAAGAAAGCGCATGGGTGCCGCCGCTGCAGCGGGACCCGGGACCGTGGAACCGGCTGCTGCTCAACTGGCTGGCAACGCTGGCCATTATCATGGTGTTCGGCCTTGTAATGCTGTACAGCGCAAGCTACACCACCGGCTACCTGCGCATGGGCGACAGCCTGCACTACATCAAGCAGCAGGCTATCTGCATGGCCATTGGCATTGGCTGTATGGTAGTCATGAGCTATGTGGATCACCGCTTCCTGCGCTGGGCGAGCAAGCCGCTGTACTGGGTGGTACTGGCCATGCTGGCCGTCACGCTGACCTTTGCACCGCTGAACGGCTGCCGCCGCTGGATCCGTCTGGGCGGCCTGACTCTGCAGACCTCTGAGGTGGCAAAGTTTGAGATGATCCTGCTCTCGTCCCATCTGGCGGCAAGTGCGCCGCAGATCGGCCGGTTCAGCCCGTCGCTGAGAGAAAAGATCAAGCCAAAGGATTGGCTGTTCATCCGCATCGTAAGGCAGCTGATCGTGCCGGTGCTGCCGCTGGTGCCGGTGGTGGTGCTGCTGTTTTTAGAGCCGCACATGTCCGGCATCCTGCTGACCACCGCCATCGTGGGCACCATCCTCATGCTGACCGGCTGCGGCGGTGTATTGACATGGTGCGGGGCCGCAGCGGCGGCTCTGCTGCTGAAACCGGCCCTGACGCTGGTGGAATCCATTGGCTATCTGCAGGACCGCCTGAACACATGGTCCGATGATCTGGAAGCGCTGAACGACCAGACCAAGCAGAGCTTGTACGCCATCGGCTCCGGCGGACTGAAGGGCCTTGGCCTTGGCAACAGCGTAGAAAAGCAGCTCTGGCTGCCGGAAAGCACCAACGACTTCATCTTCAGTGTGGTGTGCGAAGAGTTGGGCTTCATCGGTGCGGTGCTCATCATCGTGCTGTTCATACTGCTCATAGCGCAGGGCCTGATGATCGCCTATAAGGCCGAGAACCAGTTCTGCACCATGGTGGGGATTGGCATTATGGCGCAGATCGCCTGGCAGGTGTTCTGCAACATCGCCGTGGTCACCAACACCATCCCGAATACCGGCATCAGCCTTCCGTTTTTCTCGTCCGGCGGCACCAGTCTGATCTTGCTGCTGGCAGAAATGGGCGTGATGGTGAACATTGGGCGCAACGGAGAGCGGGCGGCGCAGCAGAGGGCAGCGGCCCACGCACAGCGGCAGGCTGCAAAGGCTCAGCGTGATGCGGAGCTGAAGGACCGTACCATCAATCTGGACGATGCCCGCCGTGCGCGCAATGAACTGTAACGACTGTTTTGAGGGCGCAGGCCAGTGGGGAACTCCCCGATAGCCTGCCCAGATGCACTAATAATAGAGGAGGAATCGTCATGCGAGTTCTGATCGCTGCCGGCGGCACTGCCGGCCATATCAACCCGGCACTTGCCATTGCAGGTGCTATCAAAAAGGCAGACCCTTCTGCCGAGATCCACTTTGCCGGCCGCAAGGAGGGCATGGAGTACCGTCT
The DNA here is from genome assembly GCF_017377615.1 of Faecalibacterium sp. Marseille-Q4896. Classification (NCBI taxonomy): domain Bacteria; kingdom Bacillati; phylum Bacillota; class Clostridia; order Eubacteriales; family Oscillospiraceae; genus Faecalibacterium; species Faecalibacterium sp. Marseille-Q4896. Next base: position 49,637 of record NZ_JAFREG010000006.1, on the reverse strand, counting down.
GGTAGGACAGGCGGGCTATCCCTTCCACCATATCGAGATCACCGGTTTCCAGCGCAGGCTGTCGCTGAACAACATCAAGCGCAACATCGTTACGCTGTGGAATCTGGCCCTCTCTGGCCCCAAGGCAAAGGCCATTATGAAGGAGGTCAAACCCGATCTTGTGATCGGCTGCGGCGGCTATGTGTCCGGCCCGGTGGTGCGCTGTGCCGCCAAAATGGGCATCCACACCGCCATTCATGAGCAGAACGCCTTCCCCGGCGTGACCAACAAGCTGCTGGCACCGGATGTGGATCTCGTGTTTGCCGCCGTGCCTGCTGCAGTGGAAAAGCTGGGCGCACCTGATAAGACCATCGTGGTGGGCAATCCGGTGCGCCCGGAGGTGTTCACCAAGGCAAAGGACCGCGATGCCATCCGCGCTGAGCTGGGCGCGGGCGACCGCACGGTGATCCTTTCCTTCGGCGGCAGCCTTGGCGCACGCCGCGTCAACGAGGTGGTGGCCGACCTGTGTGCATGGGAACAGCACGAGAAGAAGCCGGTGCTGCATCTCCACGCTACCGGCCAGTACGGTGTGCAGCTGTTCAAGGATCTGGAAAAGGAAAAGAACTTCGCGGAGGGCGACGGCCTTGTGGTGAAGGAATACATCAACAATATGCCGGAACTGCTGGCTGCGGCAGACCTTGTCATCAGCCGCGCCGGTGCGCTGACGCTGGCCGAGCTGGAAGCTGTTGGCCGTGCAGCCGTGCTCATCCCCAGCCCCAATGTGGCTGAGAACCACCAGTACTTCAATGCCATGGAACTGCAGAAGGCCGATGCCGCTGTGGTGATCGAGGAAAAAGACCTGACCGGCGAAAAGCTGGTGAGCACGGTGTCCGACATGCTGGCACAGCCCGGCAAGCTGGCTGAGATGGGCAAAAATGCCCGCAGCCTGTCGGTGGATGACAGCCTTGACCGTATTGCAGACGCTCTGATGAAACTGGTGCAGAAGTAAAACAAAACCTAAACCGGAAAGGAGGTGTGCGCCATGCAGCAATACCGCAATAACAGAAACAACGGCAATATCTACGACCTGCGGAAAGACCTGCAGCATACTCCGCCGCCTTCACAACAAAAAGGATCTTCCGGCAGTGCGGACGGGCGCTATGGCTTCAACGGGGAACCGCTGAGCTTTGCGCCGGACCGCACCGCCAATGGTACGGTGCGCCGCACCCGTACCGATAACAGCATCGAGTTCCCTTCGCAGCCGCGCCGCACCGAACAGAGCGGCACCCGGCGCACCAGCGGCCAGAACCGGAACCGTACCGCGCAGCGAAGCCGCACGGCCCAGCCGGAACAGCGTGCATCCGGCACGGCCCGCAAGCCGCAGCAGCGCCGTTCACAGGGGCAGAAGCCGCGCAAGACAGCGGCTCAGGCAGCGCAGCAGCGCTACAAAAACCAGCGTCTGCGCCCGGCACAACAGCAGCCACGCGACCCGGTACAGCGGGAAAAACGCAAGAAGCGCCGCCTGACCCGCGCTGCACTGAAGCGGCGGCGGATGCTGCGGCGGCTGATGGCCTTTGTGACCCTGCTGGCCGTGATCGCCGCCGGTGTTTACCTGACCATGACCATGCTGTTTAAGATCGGTACCATTCAGGTGCAGACGGCGGACGGCACCGTGGTGCAGGAGGTGGGCGGCTATTCCAGCAGCCAGATCCTGCAGGCACTGGGTGTGCAGACCGAAGAGAACATTTTCAGCTTTGACCCCGCCGCCAAGGAAGCGGAACTGGAAAAGCAGTTCCCGCTGCTGGAATCCATCAGGGTGGTTCGGGATTACCCCAACACGGTGGTGGTGCAGGTGACCGAGGCGGTGCCTACCTATGCCATGCAGACGAAGAGCGGCTGGCTGACCCTCTCGGATCAGTTCAAGATCCTGGCCTGCGAGTCTGCCCAGCCGGAAGAACTCAAGACCCTATACGGCGGCGAGCCGGTGTCGGTGACACCCGGCGACCAGCTGACCTTTGCAGCGCAGGCAGACCCGGCGGCATCGGATGCATCCGGTTCGGCAGCAGCTTCGGCAGCGGTGCAGACGGACGACCGTCTGGATGCGCTGAATGAGCTGCAGGCAAAGCTGGAAGAGTATGGGATGCTGGACGATGTGACCCGCATGGAATTTGCGGACACCGACCAGATGGCATTTTTGTATCAGGATCGTGTCAGTGTGCTTCTGGGTACACGGAACGATCTGGATTATAAGCTGGACCGCGCACGCTATGTGCTGACCAATGCCGACGGCAAGGGTTGTGCCCCTACCGACACCGGCAGACTGGATTTCAGCCATGTCAGCGCGGGCAGCACCCGTAAAATTTACTTTGCACAGGGCCAGCCGACCCTGCCCTCCGGTTATGTTGTGCCGGAAAAGACCGTGCCGGAAGAGCCTGACACCTCTGCTGCCGAGGATACTGCGGCAGACGGTGCAGAGGATGCCGCTGCGGCCCAGCCTGCGGACGATACGGCGGCAGCTGCGAAAGAAACACCGCTGACCGAGCCCGCCCGCATGACCGCAAATAACGAAGAAAACCCCATGTGACAAAATGTTTTGAGGAGCGTGTGCAGTATGAAACTGGAACAGTTATTGGAAGGCGTGCCCTTTACCCTTGCGCAGGGCAGTCTGGACACCGAGATCTCGGATATCATCTACGACAGCCGCAAGGCGGCACCGGGCCTTTTGTTCGTGTGCATCGTGGGCACCCAGCGTGACAGCCATGAGTTTGCCGCCGACTGCGCGGCAAAGGGTGTCAGCGCACTGGTCATCCAGCACGACATCGACCTTTCCGCCATGCCGGGCGTGACCGTGGTCAAGGTGGAAAGCAGCCGCTATGCCATGGCTCTGATGAGCGCGAACCTCTTCGGCAACCCGTCCCGCCAGATGACCATGATCGGTGTGACCGGCACCAAGGGCAAGACCACTACCACCCACATGATCAAGAGCGTGCTGGAAGCTGCAGGCCGCAAGGTGGGCATGATCGGCACCAACGGCATTTATTATATGGGCCGCCACAAGGAAACTGCCAACACCACCCCGGAAAGTTACGAGCTGCAAAAGACCTTCCGGGAGTTTCTGGATGCAGGCTGCGACACCGCGCTGATGGAAGTTTCCAGCCAGGGCTTGATGATGGACCGCGTGGCCGGTGTGCACTACAATGTGGGCGTGTTCACCAACCTTTCGCCGGATCACATCGGCCCCGGCGAGCACAAGACCTTTGAGGAGTACCGCAGCTGGAAGGGCCAGCTGTTCAAGCGCTGCGACGTGGGCGTGGTGAACATTGACGATGAGAATACCGAAGCACTTCTGGAAGGCCACACCTGCCGCCTTGTCACCTATGGCCGCGCTGAGCAGGCGGACTACCGCGAGACCGGCTTTGAACTGCTGCGCACCCACGATTTTCTGGGCGTGAAGTTCCATGTGACCGGCAAGGACGAGATGGATGTGAAGGTGAACATGCCCGGCGAGTTCAGCGTGTACAACGCGCTGGCAGCTCTGGCGGTGGGCAAGGTGCTGGGCCTGCCGGATCAGGCGATCTACGACGGCCTTGGCAAGTGCGTGGTCAAGGGCCGCGTGGAGCTGGTGCCCATCAGCAAGAAGTTCACCATCCTGCTGGACTATGCCCACAACGAGGTGTCCACCGAAAGCCTGCTCACCACTCTGCGGGCCTACAAGCCCCACCGTCTAGTGGTGGTGTTCGGCTGCGGCGGCAACCGCTCCAAGCTGCGCCGCTACGGCATGGGCGAGATCTGCGCCAAGATGGCGGATCTCTCCATCCTTACCGAGGACAACAACCGCTTTGAAAAGGTGGAGGACATCCTTGCTGATATCCGCGTGGGCATGAACAAGGGCAACCCGGATGCAAAGTTCGTGGAGATCCCCGACCGTCTGGATGCGCTGCACTACGCAGTGGATCACGCGCAGGAGGGCGACCTGATCGCCGTCATTGGCAAGGGCCACGAGACCTACCGTGACCGCGAGGGTGTCAAGACTCCGTTCCTGGAGCGGGAGCTGCTGGAAGAGTATGCACAGCAGATCGGGCTGGAATAACAGATAAAAAATAACGCCGTGTCGAATGTTCAGACACGGCGTTATTTTTTGCGGTAATTATGCTTTCAGCTGCGGAGCCTTGTTCTCCGGCAGGAGATTGGTCATGCTCTTCAGGCTGATGCCGATGGTGGAGAGATTATGCAGCATGGCAGAGGAGGCCGGCTGCAGGATGCCCAGAGCACCCAGCGCGATGAGGGCCGAGTTGAAGGTGAGCACGAAGCGGTAGTTTGCGTGCACGCGCTTTTGCAGAGAGTTGGCGATGGCCTTGAGGGCCACCAGTTCCTCCAGACTGTCGGCTTTGATGGTCACGTCTGCGATCTCGCGGGCGATGGCAGCGCCGGAGTTGATGGCAATGCCAATGTCGGCAGCGGACAGGGCGGGGGAGTCGTTGATGCCGTCGCCGATCATCACCACGGTGTGGCCCTCGGCCTTGGCCTGCTGGACGAAGTTTGCCTTGTCCTCGGGCAGCACCTCGGCAAAGAAGCGGTCCACGCCCACCTGCTTTGCAATGGCGGCAGCGGTGCGTTCGCTGTCGCCGGTCATCATGACGGTGTTCCGGATGCCCAGCGCACGCAGGCCGTTCAGCACAGCGGCGGCTTCCGGGCGCAGCGGGTCGGAGATGCAGATGACGCCCACCAGCTGCCCGCTGGCTGCCATGTACAGGTGCGAATACGCGGGCTTGAGGGCATCGAACTTCTGCTGCTCGGCTGTGGGGATGGTACACTTTTCATCCTCAAAGACGAAGTGGTGGCTGCCGATGACCACGCGCTGGCCGCCCACGCGGCTTGCAATGCCGTGGGCCACGATGTACTCCACCTCGGAGTGCATCTCCTCATGGGAAATGCCGCGCTCTTTGGCGGCACGCACCACGGCGTTGGCCATGGAATGGGGGAAGTGCTCTTCCAGACATGCGGCCAGCTGCAGAACTTCGCGCTCGTTGCAGCCGGAGAAGGGCACGACCTCCACTACCTGCGGGGTGGCACGGGTGAGAGTGCCGGTCTTGTCGAACACGATAGTGTCGGCCTGAGACAGCGCTTCCAGATACTTGCCGCCCTTGACGGTGATGTGGTAGCTGCCGCACTCGCGCATGGCGGAAAGCACGGCCAGCGGCATGGAGAGCTTGAGCGCGCAGGAGAAATCCACCATCAGGCAGGAGATGGCGCGGGTGGCGTTGCGGGTGAGCAGATAGGTGACCACCGTTGCGCCCAAACACCATGGCACCAGCTTGTCGGCCAGCACCAGCGCACGGTTCTCGGTGCTGGACTTGAGCTTTTCGGATTCCTCGATCATGGCCACGATCTTGTCGTAGCGGTTGGAACCGCCCTCGGCCTTGGCGATAAAGACGCACTCGCCCTCCTCCACAACGGTGCCGGCATAGAGGGTGGACCCCTCTGTCTTGCGCACCGGCATGGCTTCGCCGGTCAGGGCAGCCTGATTCACCATGGCTTCGCCTTCCAGCACGGTGCCGTCCAGCGGGATCATGTTGCCGCTGCGCACGACCACCTCATCGCCGGAGCGTACTTTGGTCAGAGGCACCAGCACTTCGGTGCCTTGGCTGCGCACCCACACCTTGTCCACGTTCAGGGCCATGCTGCGGGCCAGATCGTCCAGACTCTTCTTGCGGGTCCACTCTTCCAGCAGAGAGCCCAGATTCAGCAGGAACATGACAGAACCGGCGGTGCCAAAGTCGCCGCGCAGCAGCGAGACGCCGATGGACAAAGCGTCCAGCACCTCCACTTCCAGCCTGCGGCTCAGCACGCAGCGCACACCCTTCCAGAGGAAGCGGATGGAGCGGAAGGCGGTGTAGGCAGCGTCAAGGGGTGCGGGCAGGAACAGCTTGCGCAGGCAGCGGCCTGCCACCAGATCGAACATTTTATCCTGATATTCCCGGTTCAGCCTGCGGCTGTCGGCGGAGGTGACCAGAGCGTCATACTCGGCCACATCGAACTTGTAGCCTGCCAGAATGGCAATGGCGGCGGTGCGCTTGCCGGTATAGGTAATGACCACATCGCCGGTGCGCTCGTAAACGGCGGCATGGACGATGGCATCTTTGTGGTTCAGATATGCTTCCAGCACATCGGCACGGTGCAAAGTCATGCGGACGTTTTCCACATGCACGCGCATCCGGCCTTTGCCTTCATGCAGAATGGTACATTTCATATATCAAATATCCTTCTCTATCTTTTTGCCGCAGCGTCAGGCTGCTATACCCTGCACGCCTGCGGCCCCACTCTCACAAAAAAGAGCCGCCCGAAGGCGGCTCGAAAGCCACGTTGGGGCTTTCAGTGCTTTACGAACCGAAAATTACTCAGCGGTCTCTTCGGTGGTCTCCTCGGCGGCATCCTCGATCACAGCAGCCTCGGCTTCAACAGCACGAGCCTCGTTGATGGCCTTTGCATCGGCCAGAATGTCACCGGCCTGCTCCTGGACCTTGCTGACGGTCTCCATGGTGGAGTCCTTCATGCGCAGCACGGCAGCAGTGGTCTGGGTGTAGACCTTCTTGGCATCCTTGCTGGACAGCAGCTTGAAACCGGCAGAGCCGAACAGAGTACCGGCGGCGAACAGTGCGATCTTCTTGATATCCATAGTAACTTCCCTACCTTTTCTATTTCCTGTCAGAGGCCCTGCACCGCAGGACCTGTAAGATGAATATACCGGCCCAAAAGCCGGAGAACAGGGTGGACATTTCCCTGCTGTCGAGCCTATTGTAGCACAGAATTTACCATTTTCAAGGTTTTCCTTGAATGTTAATACGTGTAAACTTTTTACGATGTGTAGTTAGAAAAAACTATCTTTAACGCGTTTTTTGAGACAAACTACAGTTTGTAAATGGAAACTAACCGGCAGATGGGACGAGAAAGAATTTCCGGCTTGTAAAAAATCCTGGTTTGGAAATGCAGGCTGCCGCCACGGCCCTTCTCTGTGAAAAAGCAACCCGGAAAAATCCGCAGATTTTTCCGGGTTGCTAAAATAAAAATCGTTTTCCGCTGAAGATGCCAAGAGCGACGCGGCGGACATTTTAAACCGTTTTGCTTTACAGGATGCGCACCCGGATCACGGCGGGGATGGCAGCCAGCTTTTCGGCCAGCTTCTTGTCCACAGCACCGGTAGCATCCAGCATGGTGTAGGCCATGTTCTTTTTGCTCTTGTTCACCATGTTCTCGATGTTCAGGCCGGCTTCGGTGGTCAGGGCGGTGATCTGGCTGATCATGCCGGGCTCGTTTTTGTGGATGATGCAGATGCGCTTGCCGCCGGCGCGGGGCTGGTTGACCTCCGGCATGTTCACCGAGTGGATGATGTTGCCGTTCTTCAGGTAGTCGCTCAGCTCTTTTGCAGCCATCACGGCGCAGTTGTCCTCGGCTTCCGGGGTGGAAGCGCCCAGATGGGGGGTGCACACGATGCCGGGCTTGCCCAGAATGGCCTCAGACGGGAAGTCGGTCATATAGCCGGACACCTTGCCGGTCTCCATGGCTTCCAGCAGCGCTTCGGCGTTCACCAGTTCGCCGCGGGCGTAGTTCAGGATCTTCACGCCGTCCTTGCACAGGGCAAGTGTCTGGGCGTTGATGGTGTCCTTGGTGGTGGGCAGGTAGGGCACATGGATGGTGATGTAGTCGCACAGGGGCAGCATGTCGTTCAGGTTCACGCAGTGGCGTACCTGACTGCTCAGGTTCCAGGCGGCGTCAATGGAGATGTAGGGGTCGTAGCCGTAGACCTCCATGCCCAGCTCAATGGCGCAGTTGGCCACGCGGGAGCCGATGGCACCCAGACCGATGACACCCAGCGTCTTGCCCTTGATCTCGTTGCCCACGAACTGCTTCTTGCCCTTTTCCACGGTCTTTGCCATGGCGGGGTCGCCGACAAGGCCCTGACACCACTGGGCAGCAACAGCCACATTGCGGCTGCCGGCGATCAGCATGCCGATCACCAGCTCGGCCACAGCGTTGGCGTTGGCACCGGGGGTGTTGAACACCACGATGCCCTGCTCACTGCAGCGGTCCAGCGGGATGTTATTCACGCCGGCACCGGCGCGGGCAATGGCCAGAAGATTGTCGTTGAAGGTGGTATTCAGCATGTCGGCGCTGCGGACGAGGATGCCGTCCGGGGCATCGGTGTCCACAGCCACGTCAAACTGCTTGTTGTTCAGCTTTGCCAGACCCACCGGGCTGATGGCGTTCAAAGTTTTGATGGTGTACATAGTCCAGATTTCCCTTCTGTTATACGAGAACCCTCTCAGTCACGGCTTGCACCGTGCCAGCTCTCCCGAAGGGTGAGCTTAGAAAGCGGGTTCGATCAAGTTGTCCTTCTGATAAAAAGCTCCCCCCTCGGGGGAGCTGCCGAACGAAGTGAGGCAGAGAGGGTTTTATGCATTTTCTTTGCGGAACTTCTCCATGAAGTCCACCAGCTTATCCACGCCCTCGGCAGGCATGGCGTTGTAGATAGAAGCGCGCATGCCGCCCACCAGACGGTGGCCCTTCAGGTTCACGAAGCCTGCTTCTGCAGCTTCGGCGCAGAACTTCTTGTCCAGATCTGCATTGGGGCTGGTGAAGGTGACGTTCATGGTGCTGCGGTAGCGGTGCTCCACAGGATTCGTGAAGAAGTCCTGACCATCCAGATAGTCGTACAGCACCTTGGCCTTGGCTTCGTTGATCTTCTGCATGTTGGCAAGACCGCCGATGTCATTTTCCAGATACTTGAGCACCAGACCGGTCATATAGATGCACCAGCAGGGGGGCGTGTTGTACATGCTGTCCTTGCCCAGCAGGGTGGTGTAGTTCATCATGGTGGGCACATTGTCGGCGGCATGGCCCAGCAGGTCATCGCGGACGATGGCAATGGCCATACCGGCGGGGGCCACATTCTTCTGCACGCCGAAGTAGATGCAGCCGTACTTGGTCACGTCCACCGGCTTGGAGAGGATCATGGAGCTCATGTCTGCCACCAGAGGCACACCCTCCACCTGCGGCACCTCCACGAACTGGGTGCCGAAGATGGTGTTGTTCTGGCAGATGTGGATGTAGCTGGCATCCTTATCATAGTTGATGGCGTTCACGTCCGGGATGTAGGTGAAGTTTTTGTCCTTGCTGGAAGCAACAATGTTCACCTCGCCGAACTTGGCAGCTTCCTTGGCGGCAAGGTTCGAGAAGTTGCCGGTGACAAGGTAATCTGCCTTGCCGGTGGTCATGAAATTCAGCGGGACCATGGCGAACTGCTGGGTGGCACCGCCCTGAAAGAAACCGACCTTGTAGTTGTCGGGAATGTTCATTACCCGGCGCAGGGTGGCCTCGGTGTCCTTGATGATGGCATCGAACCACTTGCTGCGGTGGCTCATCTCCATCACGCTCTGACCGCTGTCGCCATACTCGAGCAGCTCTGCCTGTGCCTGCTTGAGCACCTTCTCGGGCAGCATGCTGGGGCCTGCGCTGAAGTTGTAAACTCGTGCCATAATGAACTCTCCCTTTCCTGTATCGCACAGCACCGCGGTTTTCTGCGGTGCGTTCTGTTGATTGCTGTAGCCGTAGTATACCGGTTTTGCAGGGATGAAAACAAGAGCATCTTTGCACAAAGATACGGCGCAAAAGCCCCTGTGCGGGCACAAAGCACACAAATGTCCTTGATAGAAAAACAAAAACAAAGACAAATGTAAAATATAGCTAAAAAAGCCTGATTTCATCGGCGTTTTCGGCTCTTGCACTTTGGAGCAGAAATTGGTATAATAATAAAACAAAGACAAACGTAAAAGAAAAAAAGATGCCAAAAGGAGGGAGAACAGCAGGATGTATGGCATCCCGGACAGTGTAAAGCCGCTTTCGGCGGCAGAGGAGCAGGTGATGCTGGCGGTGTGGGCCTGCCGTGCGCCCGTCACCCGGCGGGACATCGACGCAAAGCTGCGCGCAAAGGGCTGGGCACCGGCGACCGTGCTCAACTTTCTTTACCGGCTGGAAGAAAAGGGTTGGGTGAAAAGCGGCAAGGATGGCAACCGCAACACCTACACTCCGGCCATCACCCAGCGCGCCTATAATGTGTGGAGTATGCGGGAACGGCTGGATACCCTCTTTGGCGGCGACCTTGCGGCGGCGGTGCACGCGCTGGTCAGCGAGAGCGGCTGCGGCCAGAGCGAGCTGGAACAGGCCATGAAGGTGCTGGAGGAAAAGCATCTGGAAGCGGAAGAATATGATCTGTATGACCCTTATGGGTAAAAAGGAGAGCGGAAGATGGATTGCAAACTGCGTGCCAAAAACTGCGGCGGCTGCCCGATGCTGGGCATGGACTACGCCGCACAGCTGAAACAGAAAGAAGAGACCGTGAAAAAGCTGTTGGGCAGATTCGGCCCGGTGGAGCACATCCGGGGCATGGAAACGCCGTACCACTATCGGAACAAGGTGATCTCCACCTTTACCACCGGCTGGGGTGGAGAACTTACTTCCGGCATTTACGCGGCAAACAGCCATAAGGTGCTGCCGGTGGAAAGCTGCCTTTTGCAGGACGAAGTGCTGGATAAGACCATGCTGGCTGTGCGCGCAGCGGCGGGCGCCTGCCATTACCAGCCTTTTAATGAGGATAAGGGCACCGGCCTTCTGCGTCACTGCCTGCTGCGGCGGGGCGTTATGACCGGGCAGGTGATGGTGGTGCTGGTGACGGCTCAGCCGGTGCTGCCGGGTGCCAAGAACTTTGTCAAAGCCCTGCTGACCGAAGCCGGAAAGCAGGGCGTGGCCATCACCACCATCGTCCAGAACGTGAACGACCGCAAAACCAGCGTGGTGCTGGGCGATATGGAAAAGGTGCTGTACGGCAAGGGCTTCATTCTGGATACCCTCTGCGGCAAGACCTATGCCATCAGCCCACGCAGCTTTTACCAGATCAACCACGCCCAGACTGAAGTGCTGTACGGCCTTGCGGTGGACGCGGCGCATCTCACCGGCAAAGAAGTGGTGCTGGATGCCTACTGCGGCATCGGAACCATCGGCCTGACCGCCGCCGACCATGCAAAGCAGGTAGTGGGCGTGGAGGTGAACCGCGAAGCGGTGCACGATGCCATAGGCAATGCAAAGCACAATGGCGTGAAGAACGCCCGCTTCTTTGCCGCAGATGCCACCCGGTGGATCGGCGAAGCCGCTGCGGCTGGTGAACGCGCAGACGTGATCTTTATGGACCCGCCGCGAGAGGGCTCTACGCCGCAGTTTATCGAAAGCGTGGCCCGCATGGCCCCGAAACGTGTGGTCTACGTGAGCTGCAACCCGGTCACGCTGGCCCGGGATCTGGAGCTGCTGACCCGGAAGGGATACAAAGTGGAGAGCAGCACGCCGGTGGATATGTTCCCTCACAGTGAGCATATCGAGACGGTATGCGCATTGTCCAAACTGGATATCCACCAGAAGATCACGGTAGACCTGAAGATGGATGAGTTGGACGTGACTGCTGCAGAGACCAAGGCTACTTATGAAGAGATCCGGGAGTACGTCAAGGAACACACCGGTCTGAACGTGAGCGACCTCTATATTGCACAGGTCAAGCAGAAATGCGGCATCAAGGAGCGGCAGAACTACAACAAGCCTAAGGCTGAGAACCCCAAGCGGCTCAAGTGCCCGGCGGAGAAGGAAAGAGCCATCCGGGAGGCGCTGAAGTATTTTAAGATGATTTGAAATAAAAAAATAGACGGATGTCTGTCAACTGGCAGACATCCGTCCGTTTTTATGATAATCTGTTATGATCGCAGTTCCTCAAGCAATGCCGTGCATCCTTCCAGTATATCCTGCCATGTGGCTTCAAAATCTCCCGTGAACCATGGGTCTGCCACTTCACGGGGATGATCTGTATGCGCCATCAGCAGCGAGACTTTATGCTGTGGGTCTCCGCCGACAAGCCGCAGGATGTCGCACAGATTACTTTCGTCCATGCCAATCAGATGATCATACCGTGCATAATCCAGCCGGGTCATCTGCCGGGCGGTCTTGCCGTTGCAGTCGATGCCATGTTCTGCCAGCTTCTGCCGTGCAGGAGGATAGACCGGATTTCCGATTTCCCATGCACTGGTGGCGGCTGATGCGATTTCAAATTGCTCGGATAGTCCTGCCTTGGACGTAAGGTCTTTCATCACATACTCCGCCATCGGGCTTCGGCAGATATTTCCGAGACAAATAAATAAGATCCTGGTCATGCCGGGTCGTTCTCCTTTTGGCTTACAAAAGCATAGCCGCCGTGGGTAGTGCGGATAAAGCTGCCGCAGCCGGCCAGCTTCTTTCGCAGATTGGAAACGGTATTTGCCACGACCTTTAAGGTGTCGTCACAGTTTTGTCCCCACACAGCACGGAAAAGCTCTTCTTTTGAGAAGATTTGTCCTTCGTGGGAGGCAAGCATCAGCAGCAAATCGAACTCCAGTCGTGTAAGGGAGACTTTTCTGCCGTTGCACGACACTTCGTGGGTCATTCCGTCCAGTGTAAGCCCCGGAAGAACCAACTTCTCCCATGAATCAATGGATATTTGCTCTGCCTCGATGTGCTCTCGTTCCAGAAGCATCCGGATCTTCTGCTCCAATTCCGGGTCAGGCTGTCGGGTCTTTATAACGATCATGGCAAACTCCTGCGTGTATTTTACTCTGCGGCGGTATCCATTTCCCGGAGCAGGTTTACCATCTCGATGGCACTGACTGCACAGTCATAGCCTTTATTACCTGCTTTGGTGCCTGCCCGCTCGATGGCCTGTTCGATGTTTTCGGTGGTCAGAACACCAAAGAGGACGGGAACCCCGCTTTCCAGCGAGACCGTGGCAATGCCTTTGGAAACCTCATTGCACACATAGTCGTAATGGCTGGTAGAACCGCGAATCACGGCACCAAGGCAGATCACAGCATCATACTTTCCGCTTTTTGCCATTTTAGAGGCAACCAGTGGGATCTCAAAAGCACCCGGAACCCATGCAACATGAATATCAGCGTCCTGCACATCGTGCCGGAGCAGACCATCCATTGCTCCGCTCAGAAGTTTGGACGTGATAAATTCGTTGAAGCGGGCAGCTACGATACCGACCTTGATGTTCTGAGAAACCAGCTTGCCTTCAAATGTTTTCATTTTTAAATACCTCTTTCGTTGTTAATATTCCAGAAGATGCCCCATCCGTGCCTGCTTCGTTTTCAGGTAAAACAGGTCATACGGGGTCGCCGTCATCTGAATGGGTACGCGCTCGGAGATCTCCAGCCCAAACTCGGAGAGCTGATATACTTTGTCCGGGTTATTGGTAAGCAGGCGCAGGCTTTTTACGCCAAGTTCCCGGAGGATCTGCGCGCCGAGATAATACTCCCGTTCATCTCCATGGAACCCCAGAGCGAGATTGGCTTCCAGCGTATCCATGCCCTGCTCCTGAAGTTCATAGGCACGCAGTTTGTTGATCAGACCGATGCCCCGGCCTTCCTGCCGCATATAGAGCAGGATACCCCGGTCTTCTTTTTCGATCTGCGTCATGGCAGCGGCCAGCTGCTGGCCGCAGTCACAACGCAAAGAGCCAAATGTATCTCCTGTCAGGCATTCCGAGTGGACGCGGCACAGAATATCCTTTCCATCGCCAATGTCACCTTTTACCAGTGCAATGTGATGCTCTCCGTTCAGGCGGCTCACAAAACCATAAGCTCTGAAGGTGCCATACTTGGTGGGCAGGTTCACTGCCGTCACCTGATCGACCAGTTTATCGTGACACTTGCGGTACTCCTGTAAATCACGGATGGTGATGAATTTGATCTGGAAACGCTCTGCCAGCTTTGCCAGTTCAGCGGTGCGCATCATCGTGCCATCCTCCCGCATGATCTCGCAGCACAGGCCGCATTCTTTCAGCCCTGCCAGACGGCACAGGTCAACGGTTGCTTCCGTGTGACCGTTGCGCTCCAACACACCGTTCTTTTTTGCCAGAAGGGGGAACATATGGCCCGGTCTGCGGAAATCTTCTGCTTTTGCGTGATCGTCCACACAAGCCATCGCCGTAATGGAACGCTCTGCGGCAGAAATGCCCGTAGAAGTAGAAACGTGGTCGATGGACACCGTAAATGCCGTTTCATGGTTGTCGGTGTTATGCTGCACCATCTGCGGAAATTGCAGCTTCTGGACGAAAGCCTCGGACATCGGCATACAGATCAGACCTTTGCCGTGGGTCGCCATAAAGTTGACGTTTTCGGTGGTGGCAAATTCGGCAGCACAGATGAAGTCCCCCTCGTTTTCACGGTCGGGGTCATCCGTTACCAGAATGATTTTTCCTTGCTTCAGGTCTTGCAAAGCTTCGGGAATGGTATTGAAGTTCATCGTAAACTCTCCTTAAAAGCCGCAGCGCAGCAGCATTTCTTTTGTGAGCGTGTTTTGCTTCGGTGTTTCTGATGGAAGCAGCCTCTCGATATATTTTCCAACAACATCGGTTTCCAAATTGACAAAATCCCCTTTGTGCCGTTGGTTCAGGTTCGTCTGACGGACGGTGTGCGGTATCGTGGACACGGAAAAGCCCGTAGGTTCCACCGCAGCCACGGTCAGGCTGATACCGTCTATTGTGATAGAGCCTTTTTCAACGACATAGCGAAGGATCGCAGAATCTGCATGAATGGTGTACCAGATAGCCGTATCGTCTTTTCGGATATTAGCAATGCGTCCGACGCCATCCACATGGCCTGCTACGATGTGTCCGCCAAAACGTCCGTTGGCCGGCATGGCACGTTCCAGATTGACAGCACTTCCAACGGTGAGCTGTGCAAGTGCAGAGCGGTTCAAGGTCTCGTGCATGACATCCGCAGCAAAGCTATCCGGGAAGAGCTGCCTGACGGTCAGACAGATGCCGTTGACGGCGATGCTGTCGCCGATCCTGGTTCCTTCCAGAACCGTTTTTGCACGAACAGTCAGTACGGCGGAATGCTGTCCCCGATTGATGGACTTTATTGTTCCGACTTCTTCCACGATTCCGGTAAACACGGGTACTCCACCTCACTTTCGATCAGGAAATCTTTGCCAAGCTGTTCCAATCGGCTGTTCTTCAGGCGGAATGCAGCATCCGGAAGCGGGACACCTGCACCCTCAATGGGTGCTTTGGCATCCCTTCCTCCGAACAGCTTCGGGGCAATGTAAGCCTGTACCTGCTGCACGATACCGCTTTCCAGTGCAGACCAGTTCAAGGTTCCGCCGCCTTCCAGCAGAATGCTGTCGATCTGCTCCTGCCCCAGCTGTTCCATCAGTTGCAGAAGATTCACATGACCGCAATGCGCTTCCAGACAAAGGACCCGGCACCCGGCCTGTTGATATGCCGCCTGCTTCTCCGGGTCGCCGCAGCAGGTCGCAAGAATGGTCGGAACCTGTTTGGCGGTCATGACCACCTGGGATTGCAGCGGTGTCCGCAAATGTGTATCACAGATGATCCGGACGGGATCACGGCCACCCTCTATCCGGCAGGTCAGCAGCGGGTCATCTGCTAGGATGGTTCCGACTCCCACCATAATGCCGCGGAATCGGTGTCGCTGCCGTTGAACATGATTCCGGGCAATTTCCCCGGTGATCCATTTGGAAGCGCCTGTGTATGTGGCGATTTTTCCGTCCATCGTCATGGCGTATTTCATGGAAACGAAGGGGCGTTTTGTGGTGATATAGTGGAAGAACACCTTGTTCAGCGCATCGCATTCCTCTTGCAGAACATTTTCGGTCACATCTATGCCGTGTGCGCGCAGGATTGCAATTCCTTTTCCAGCCACCAGCGGATTCGGGTCAGCAGAACCCACGACCACCCGGTGAATGCCCGCGTCCAGAATCGCATCCACGCAGGGCGGCTGCTTTCCGTAATGGCAGCACGGCTCCAATGTCACATACAGGGTCGCTCCCTGCGGATCTTCGGTGCAGGATGCCAGCGCATTGCGCTCCGCATGAGCCTGACCGTATCTCTGGTGCCAGCCCTGTCCGATGATCCTGCCCTCTTTTACGACCACGGCACCCACCATCGGGTTGGGAGATGTCCATCCGCAACCCTTTTTTGCAAGCTGCAAAGCCAGACGCATATACTCTTTGTCGTTCATCGTGTCGCCTCCAAAAGAAAAAGCCCTGAACAAAAACGTTCAGGGCAAGCCGAAAAGACACAAGGAACCCTTATGCAAAAAAAGAAAGCTCCAGAATGCAAACGCATCCCAGAGCAGCCTCCACAAGCGCAGAACCGTGCGGGCTCTGCGCTTGGTATCTTCTTTCATCCAGACTGTACTGTCGGCTTCGGAGTTTCACCGAATCATGCCTTACGGCTCGTGGGCTGTACCACCGGTAGGGAATCGCACCCTGCCCTGAAGATTTCTGATTCAATTACAGCGGCATTATAGCACGGCTCCTTTCGGATTGCAAGGGCATTCTGCAAACCGGGACGAAACCGGGATGAAGCGAATCGCTACAACAATAAAATCACATCGTCCGTAGGACAATGTGAACGGAGAATCCAAAGGGGCGCGGGTCGCCAGTGGCAACCTCAAAATGCGTTGCATTTTGAAGCGCTTGACCGAGCCGACAGGCGAGAGCAGCGCCCTTTGGCACACGACTTTGCTTGCAAAGTCTATTCCGAACAAGACGGTACGAACGGGAGGTGCTGGAAATGGCAGCAGAAAAGATCAAGGTCTACACATGAAGGTAGATACCACTGCCATTGAGCAGGAGATCGCCGCCTATGAGAAGCAGCTGCGGCAGCACTACTCCACAAAATCCCGGCTTATGGAGGAGATCGACAGCCTTGACCCGGACGACCGGCACTTTATCGCCCGAAAATCTGACCTTGACGACCGCCTTTATAAGATGTACGATAAAATCGAAGAGGTGGAAAATGAACTGATGGATGCCCGGGCAAAGAAGCAGGCCATTGAAGCCGACAAAATCACAGGCGGCAACATCTATAAGATCCTGATTTGCTTTGACAAGCTTTATGCCACCATGACCGAGGCGGAACGCCGCAGACTGGTGGAGATTTTGATCGACGAGGTGCAGATCTACCCGGAACGCCAGCCTAACGGACAGTGGCTGAAGTCCGTCCGGTTCAAGCTGCCTATCATCGACCATGACCTTGAATTGAGTTTGGACAATCAGGATCGTGTCGAGGTCGTGTGTTCGATGGTTAGATTCAAAAAGCATTGATCTAATGTGAAGTAGGGTGAACTGTTTTATGGATTCTGTTACACAGCGTATAAAAATGATCCAGCAATATGAAGGAAAATAAGAAGACCTGTGCGGTCTGGTGAAAAATAACAACACAAATAGTACAGAGAAAAGGAGCATCCCATGAACGCAAATATCAATTATGATGAGATCCCGGATACCAGTGCCGTGCAGGAGGACCTGCTTGCGGCGCTGAGCAGCCAGCATGTGACCGTGCACACGAATGAGGAGCCGGACTTCGACTACATGGAAAACGGGGATGTGGCTTTTGTGGTCAAGAACCCGCACAATGATGAGAATTTGCTCATTGAACTGGGCGGCGAGTTCTCGGTGTTCTTCGGCCTGTGGCATGGGCAGTACAAGGCCGTGGAGTACGACTACGACCGCATGAAGAAGGACATTGCAGCCATTCTGGCGGGCAATGCCGGTGCGCTGAGCCTGTATGCCGATGGCAGATGGCAGGGCAGTACCCTCTGCCCGGAGAAGGTGTCTGCCGATGCCGACATGGAAAAGCTGCTGGAACGCTGCTGGCAAAAGCAGGAGCCAAAGGAAAAACTGCTGGCACAGGGCGGCAGGGTGGAACTGCTCTACTGGGACCCGGCGGAAAATAAGAGCTTTATGATTCCGGCAAAGAACTGAATTATAACAAAAAGGACACACCATAACGGCGTGTCCTTTTTGTTATACGATATGAAGCTCAGATCTTCTCGATGGTGATGCTCCAATCAGCGGTCATGGCCTCGTCCGGCTCCAGCACTTCGTGCTTGCCTTCCTCATTGACGCTGTTGGCCCAGCCGTTCCACGGCTCCATGCACACAAAGCTCTCGGCATCCTGCTGCCACAGCACGGCGTGGTCGAAGCTGTCGTCGGCATCCACAGTCACCTTGTGGCCGCTGCCGCTGTCGGTGAGGGTCATGGGGAACTGCACGCCGGTCAGCAGGCGCACGCTGTTGTCCGCACCTTCCTTGCGGGTGAGGGTGATCTTTTCCGGGGCAGCGGGCTGCTCGCCCTTGGCGCTCTCGGAACAGGTGGCGCACTTGATATCGAAGTCCACATTCTCCAGCTTGGAAGCCTTGAAGTAGGGGTGGAAGCCGAAGCTGAAGGGCATGTTGGTGTCGCCCTCGTTGATCACGGTCATGTTGATGGCGGCAGTGTTGCCCTCAAGGTTATAGTTCATCAGCACGGTGAAATCGAAGGGATAGAGGAACTTGGTCAGCGGGGTGGACTCCAAAATCAGGGTCACGCCGTCCGGGCCGACGCTCTCCACATCCCATGCGCACAGGTCGGCAAAGCCGTGGTTCTCCATGGGGTATGCCTTGCCGTCAAAGATGTGCACGCCGTTATCCGGCAGGCCGCAGTTGGGGAACAGCACCGGCACGCCGAAGCGGGGGCGGTTGCACTCGGAAAAATTGGGGTGGCGGGTCCAGATGTACTCCTCGCCGTTCAGGGAGAAGCCGGTGATCATGCCGCCGCGCTCCGGGGTGATGACCAGCTCGGTCTTTGCCTCAGCATCGGTGATAACGTACTGCTCATAGCAGGCACCGTTTTCGGTGACATAACGGGTGGTGATCTGATTCATAGTTCAGTCCTCCTTATGTTTCTGGTTCTGTGCCAGTTTTTCAAAATAATAATCAATGCCATAGCGAATGAGATATTTTATGACCCTTGCAATAACGGCCACGATAGCGGCAAAAATGCCGCCGTAAAGCAGAAACGCATAGATCATCATGCGAGTGGTCATAGCCATAAAAACACTTCCCTTCCGTTTTCATGCACAAAGAGGCTGCCGTACAGCCAAAGTGCCATACAGCAGCCTCGAAACGATTACAGAACGACGCCGTCCTTGAAGATGGAGATCTCGCGGAAGCCGTGCTTCTCGGCCTTGGTCTGCTCACCGCTTGCAACGCGGATGACCAGATCCAGCAGGTCCTTTGCAGCCTCGTCGATGGTCTTTTCGCCATCGGCGATCACGCCGGTGTTGAAGTCGATCCAGCCGGATTTCTTCTGGGCCAGCGGGGTGTTGGTGGAGATCTTCAGGGTGGGAGCCGGGGCCGAGAACGGAGTGCCGCGGCCGGTGGAGAACAGGATCAGGTGTGCGCCTGCGGCGGTCATGGCCGTGGCAGAAACCAGATCGTTGCCGGGGCCGTACAGCATGTTCAGGCCCTTGGTGACAACGGGATCACCGTAGCCGATCACGTCCATGATGGGGGCGGTGCCGCCCTTCTGCACGCAGCCGCAGCTCTTGTCTTCCAGCGTGGTGATACCGCCCTGTTTGTTGCCCGGAGAGGGGTTATCGTAGACCACCTCGTTGTGGCTGATAAAGTAATCCTTGAAGCCGTTGATCATGTGCTCAGCCTTGACAAAGACATCATGGTTGATGCAGCGATCCATCAGGAAGCCCTCGGCACCGAACATCTCGGGCACCTCGGTCAGCACGGTGGAACCGCCGCGCTGGCCCATCATGTCGGAGAAGCGGCCGATGGTGGGATTGGCGGTGATGCCGGACAGGCCGTCCGAGCCGCCGCACTTCATGCCCACCACCAGATCGGACACGGGGATAGGCTCACGCTTGAACTGCCCGGCGTAAGCGGCCAGTTCCTTGAGGATATCGCGGGCAGCGGTGAACTCGTCGTCCACCTCCTGACAGGTGAGGAACTTCACACGGTCGTGGTCGTACTCGCCCAGCTCTTCCACGAACTGATCGTGCTGCAGGTTCTCGCAGCCCAGATGCAGCACCAGAACGGCGGCAGCATTGGGGTGGCGCACCAGCGCAGCCAGCAGCTTGCGGGTCTGTGCATGGTCGTGGCCGGTCTGGCTGCAGCCGAAGGGATGGGTGAAGGTGTACAGGCCCTCGATGGAGCCGGTGACCAGATCCTGATTGTCGGCAACGATCTTCTTGGCGATGTCGTTGACGCAGCCCACGGTGGGGATGATCCAGATCTCATTGCGGATGGCGGCACGGCCGTCCTTGCGGCGGAAGCCCATAAAGGTCTCCGGCTCGACCTTGGGCAGGGGAGCCAGATCCGGGGCGGGGTTGTAGCTGTACTCTACCTCACCGGACAGGTTGGTGTGCACGTTGTGGGTGTGCATCCAGCTGCCGGGAGCGGCATCTGCGGTGGCGTGGCCGATGGGAAAGCCGTACTTGATCACGTTCTCACCGTTCTTGATGGGCTTCACGGCCATCTTGTGGCCCTGCGGAATGTCCTCCAGAGCAGTCACAGAAAGACCGTCCACTTCCACCAGCGTGCCCTTGGCAATGGGGTGCAGGGCAACGACCACGTTGTCGATGGGGCTGATATGAATTGCCTGCGGCATAGTAGTTCTCCTTATCGTATCGCACAAAAGGGCTGCTGCCCAAAGCAGCAGCCCTTTGTTGTGCGGGTAGGTTGGTTTTTCAGGCTTACAGGCAGCTCTTGTAAGCAGCCTCGGCACCCTGAGTGCGGATCATTTCCAGATCAGCCAGAACAGCGGCCTCGAGACCCTCGATCTTGGTCAGATCCTGATCCCACATCTGGGTGTTGGTCAGCACAGCGTTCACCAGCTGAGCAGCGGTGTCGTCCTTGTGTGCATAGTAGAAGTCCAGTGCCCATGCGTCATCCTGGATTTTGTAGGTGTTGCCGGCAGGGCGCTTGCAGATCAGGCCGTCGGCGGTGCGCTCCTGAATGTCGCTGGAATAGAAGGCAATGTAGGCTGCCAGAGACATGGTCAGGCACTTGGGCAGCTGCTTCTGCTCCTCGATGTAAGCCAGGAAGGAAGGCATGTTGCGGGCCTTCCACTTGGAGGTGGAGTTCAGGGAAATGCTCATCAGCTCGTGGTTGACAAAGGGGTTGTTGAAGCGGTCCTCAACAGCGGAAGCAAACTCTTCCAGATCCTTCTTGTCCAGCGGCAGGGTGGGGATGATCTCCTCGTGCAGCATCTTGTTCATGAAGCCGCGGATGGTGTCGTTGTGCATGCAGTCACGCACAATGTCGAAGCCGGCCAGATATGCGCCCAGAACGAAGCCGGTGTGTGCACCGTTCAGGATGCGGACCTTGCGCTTCTTGTAGGGGGTAACATCGGGCACGACCATGACGTTCACGCCGGCCTTCTTGAACGGCAGCTTGTCCTCCAGCTCAGCGGGGCCTTCGATGACCCACACGCCGAACACTTCGCCCACGTCCAGAGCGGCATCATGGTAGCCGTTGGCCTCTTCCATGGCAGCCAGTTCCTTGGGATCGCGGATGCGGCCCGGAACGATGCGGTCCACCAGAGTGGAGCAGAAGGTGTTTGCGTTGTTCATCCAGTCGATGAAGGCAGGCTCCAGATTCCAATCCTTGGCGTAGTTGTTGCAGCACTTCTGCAGCTCCTTGCCGTTGTTGTCGATCAGCTCGCAGGACAGGATGGCCAGACCCTTGTCAGCAGCGCCGTTGAATGCCTTGTAGCGCTCGAACAGCACGCGGGTCAGCTTTGCGGGGAAGCTGTTGGGAGGAACCTGATCGAACTGGCTGTCGCCCTGCGTGTAGGCGATGCCGGCCTCAGTGGTGTTGGAAACGATGGTCTCGAGATCGGCAGAGCGTGCAAGCTCCAGCACTTCGTCCCACTTGCCGTCGATGTAGGGGCACACACAGTCGGACACGCAGGAGATCACGCGCTTTGCATCGACCTTCTGGCCCTTCTCACTGCCGCGCAGGTACAGGGTGTACAGGCCTTCCTGCTCGTTGATCCAGTCTGCCATCTGGGGGAAGTTGCTGATGGGCTGCACCAGCTTGACCTTGCCGTTGTAGCCGGCCTTCTCGTTTGCGATGTCATAGAAGTAATCCACGAAAGCACGCAGGAAGTTGCCCTCGCCAAACTGCATGACCTTGACGGGTGCATCCTTCAGGATGTAGCCGTTATAGCCGGTGCCTTCCAGAACCTTGTAGTTCAAAGTTTCCATCTTGTTGATCTCCTTTATAAACTTGCTTTGCTTATCAGAGAGCCTCTTTGTCTGCCCTCTGCTCCTTACCCTATTTTATGCTGTTGTATACAAATAAGTCAAGAGCTTTGTGCAATATTTTTAGCCTTAAGGTGACGATTTGGGGCATTTCCAGCGAAAAGCACAATTGTGTGCTAGAAAATTTGTCACTTTTTCAGTTGTATACATGCACATTTTCCGTTATACTAAAGGTAAGACAAACCTGCCCGTGCAGGCGGGCGTCCCGTTGTACACAAGGTTTGACGGATTTTTAACAAAAACCATCAGAGAAAAGGAGTTATCGACCCATGAAAGCATTTATGGATAAGGAATTCATGCTCCAGTCTCCCACTGCTCAGCATCTGTACCACGACTACGCTGCGGATATGCCTATCTGCGACTACCACTGCCACATCCCTCCCCGTGAGATCTACGAGAACCGCCGCTTTGAGAACATCGCTCAGGTATGGCTGGGCGGCCGCAACCCGGACGGCAGCTACTTTGGCGACCACTACAAGTGGCGTGTGATGCGTTCCAACGGTGTGCCCGAGGAGTACATCACCGGTGATAAGCCCGACCGCGAGCGCTTCCAGAAGTTTGCAGAGGCTCTGCCCATGGCCATCGGCAACCCGATGTACCACTGGACCAACCTCGAGCTGCATGTGTTCTTTGGCTACGACGGCGTGCTGAACGGCGACACCGCTGAGGAAGTGTGGAACCTGTGCAACGACAAGCTGCAGCACGATCCCAAGCTGACTGTCCGCGGCCTGATCGAGCAGTCCAACGTGGCCTTCATCGGCACCACCGATGACCCCATCGATGATCTGTACTGGCACAAGAAGATCAAGGAAGACTCCACCATCAAGTTCACCGTGGCTCCTTCCTTCCGCCCCGATAAGGCCATCAACATCAACAAGCCCGGCTTTGCCGAGTACATGGGCAAGCTGGCCGCTGTTGTGGGCAAGGAAAAGCTGGCCTGCATCGACTGCGTCACCGACGCTCTGACCAAGCGCATCGAGTTCTTTGCCGAGATGGGCTGCCGCGCTTCGGACCACGGTCTGGATTACATCCCCTACCGTGAGGCCACCAAGGAAGAGGTCAACGCCATCTACCAGAAGGTGATGAAGGGCGAGACCTGCACCACCGAAGAGGCTGAGAAGTACCAGACCTACGTCCTGATCCATCTGGGCAAGCAGTATCACCGTCTGGGCATCGCCATGCAGATCCACTACAACTGCCTGCGCGGCGTGAACCGCAAGATGAACGCTCTGCTGGGACCCGACACCGGCTTTGATATGATCAACACCGCTACCTGCGGCGGCGAGATCGCAAGCCTGCTGAGCGCCCTGAACGACACCGACGAGTGCCCCAAGACCATCATCTACAGCCTGAACCCCGCCGACGACGCACAGATCGGCACCATTCTGGGCTGCTTCCAGAACAGCGAGGTGCCGGGCAAGATCCAGCACGGCTCCGCATGGTGGTTCAATGACCACAAGATCGGCATGGAAGAGCAGATGACCCGTCTGGCAAGCCTGGGCCTGCTGGGCAACTTCGTTGGCATGCTGACCGACAGCCGCAGCTTCCTGAGCTACACCCGTCACGACTACTTCCGCCGCATCCTGTGCAACATCATCGGCCAGTGGGTCGAGGATGGCGAGTATCCCAACGACGAGAAGGCTCTGGAGAAGATCGTCAAGGGCATCTGCTTCGACAACGCAAAGCGCTACTTCAACCTGTAAGAGAAGTGCCTGAACCTGAATAAGGCATAACACAAAGCCCCCGGAACGGTGTGAAACGTTCCGGGGACTTTTGCTGTAAGCAGATAATGTTTACTTTACAAGGCCGCGCAGCACAACGCGGGCAGTGGAAACATCGGAACCGAGCAGGGTGTCGTAGGCATTCAGGATGTCGCGGATGGCCTGCAGGTTGTCCTTGGTCAGGGTGTAGGTCTTGGTGGAGCCGTCTTTGCCGGTAAAGGTGGCGGTGACGCTCTTGGCGGCAAGCCACTCGTTCAGCCAGCTGGTCTCGTCGTCCATATCGAACAGCTCATAGTCAAACCATGCCTTGAGGTCGTTGTCGTAGCCGCCGATGAACTCTTCATCACAGGTGAAGTCGTAGTAGTTATCCTCGGTCTCTACCCGAACAGATTTCATGTCCAGCTTTTTATTGCCGAAGTAGGTCATGCCCAGACTGAGATACACGGTGGGATCATCGTTGGTAACGAACAGGTAGGGGTACAGACCGCAGGAGGCCTTTTCCATGCTGGCCTCCTCGTAGGGAGAATCGATCTGCCAGCCCTCGGCCTCGCTGTCATAGGTGACAGTGAGCTTGGACAGGGCAGAGCGCAGCTGCGCCTCCGACACCGCATTGGTCACAGAGAGCTCTGCCGGGGCAGGCTCGTCCGGAAGAGCAGGGCTCAGGGCAAAGGCGGAGACGCCGCCCATCAGGATGGCGGCGGTGCACAGGCAGGCGGCACCGCGCTTGAACAGTCCGGTCAGTTTCATAAGGATCTCCTTTCGCTTCACAGAAACGCTTTTTCTCTGTCCAGAGCATACCAGATTTTACAGCTCCTGACAGCAAAACGGCATGAATCGCCCCTCAGATGCATCAGAACGACCATTCAGACGGGGTGCGGTGCGGATGAAAACGGCTTCTTATACCTGATGGGTCTCCAGCCAGTCGGTCATCTGCTGGGCGATGCCCTTGATGCTGCCTTCCTCAAAGGGGACTTTCAGCCCTGCGGTCTCCAGCAGCTCGGTGTAGCTGGCCATGCCTGCACGGCGCACAAGGCGCAGGTAGCGCTCCCACGCATCCTTGTGGTCGTCAAGGCTCAGCAGGAAGAACTGCAGTGCGGCCATGGTGGACAGGCAGTAGTCGATATAGTAGAAGGGGCACTCATAAATGTGCAGCTGACGCTGCCAGCCTGCACCGCGGCCATAGAAGGGCAGATTGTCAAAATCGATCCACGGGCGGTACTTCTTTTCCAGCTTGAGCCACTCGGCATTGCGTTCATCGGGGGTCAGATCCGGGTTCTGGTACATGATGTGCTGGAACTCGTCCACTTCGCATCCGTAAGCAAGGAACACAAAACTGTCCTCAGCGTGGAGCAGGGCGTATTTGTCGGTATCCTGGCCGAAGAGCAGATGATGCCACGGTGCGGTCAGGAACTCCATGGCCATGGAGTGAATCTCGGCGCTCTCCATGCCGGGGCATTCCAGATCGGCGGGGATGGCGGGGTCACGCTCGGCTACATAGCCCTCAAAGGCGTGGCCGCACTCGTGGGTCAGCACGTCCACATCGCCGGAGGTGTTGTTCCAGTTGGCAAAAATGAAGGGGGCCTTGTAGCTGGGCAGGCTGGTCATGTAGCCGCCGGACATCTTGCC
The DNA here is from genome assembly GCF_017377615.1 of Faecalibacterium sp. Marseille-Q4896. Classification (NCBI taxonomy): domain Bacteria; kingdom Bacillati; phylum Bacillota; class Clostridia; order Eubacteriales; family Oscillospiraceae; genus Faecalibacterium; species Faecalibacterium sp. Marseille-Q4896. Next base: position 24,113 of record NZ_JAFREG010000006.1, on the reverse strand, counting down.
GGGGCGGCTCTCCACATCGAACAGCTCGTTGTCCTGCATAAAGTCGATGAACTCGGCGGTTTCCGGGCTAAGCTCATGGTACATGGTGCGGGCGGCATCCATACGGGCTTTGTAGCCGGGAATGGGCTTGGGATTGCCGTCCTTGAACATGATGGGCAGATCGGTGAAGGTGGGGCGGGCAATGCCGGTGCGCTTTGCACGCATGGCCATCACCTTTTGCAGCTGGGGCACCACATCGTTTGCCACCTGATCGCGGAATTTCCGGATCTCCTCCGGGCCGTAGCCGATGCGGTTCATGCGCACATAGGAAAGCTCACTGTAGTCGTGATAGCCCATCACCCGGGCCTGTGCATTCAGGTTCTTCACGATCTCGCCGTACAGCTCGTCCAGCTCGGCACGGTGGGCGTCAAAATAACCAGCCTCGGCCTCGTAGGCGGCGCGGCGCACGGCAGGGTCCAGATCCTCCTTGTAAGGGCCCAGCTGCGGGATGGTGAGCTGTTTGCCGTCCAGCTCCACCAGTGCGCCGCCGTAGATCTGCTGGTAGCGGCTCACCAGAGCATTGAACTGCTGCTGCAGCTCCACGGTGCGGTCATCCATGCCCAGAACGGCATTCTTCATACCGGCCACACAGGTGGTGCCGAATTTTTCGGTCAGGGCATCCACATGGGGATTTGCCAGAAATGCCCGGCTGATCTCCACGCTGGCGTTGGTCACGGCGGGGCCGGTGGCATCAAAGAAGTCCTGTTCGGCCTTCCAGTAAGCGTCGCGGGTGTCGCAGGTGTAGTGGATGTTGGCAAGGTTCGCGGCGGTGTTGTACTCCGCAAAGGCTTCGCTCTGCTCGTAGTAGAGCCGGACAAGAGCATCGCCGTCCGGTGCGGCAGCGGCCTTTGCGGCCAGCTCTTTGCACCGGGCCAGCAGGGCACCGATGTCCGGGCGGGTATAGGTCATTTCGTTGAATTTCATCGGGAAACATTCCTTTCCGGGAGAAGACTCCATATTTAAGGTTAAACCCATCTTACCACGTTATGCGGCAAATGAAAAGGGGACACAGGCCAAAACCCGGCAGATGCTATGCACAACTGCTAAAATTTGACGATGCGGTTTGGCAAAGTTGTCTGTGCAGGCGGTTGCATGGCTGTGGCAAAAGGACTATAATAAAACCATCAACAGAGTAAGGCCATGTGCGTTAAGTGCCGCATCAACGGGGAGTTGTGCTGTGGACGAAGGTGTACCCGCGGTGCATGGTCTGCATCCCGCTGCTGCATGGACTTGGGTGCAGGCGAGACGGCTTGCGTCCCGCCCGGAAGTGAAAGTTGTTGGATTCACGCCCTCCTTTGTGCGGTTTGTCACAGGGAGGGCGTTTTTGTTTGTGCAGACCGCCCGCCCGGTATTCCTTTTGCAAGGAGGACAGTTGATATGAACAACTCGAAAAATTCCGTCCGCACGCTCACCATGCTGGCCTTGCTGGTGGCAATGAGCATCGTGTTCAGCCGGGTGCTGAGCATCTCCACCGGCTTTGTGCGGTTCAATCTGGGCAGCCTGCCGGTGCTGCTGGCAGCGCTGCTGTTCGGCCCCGGTGCCGGCTTTGCCGTGGGCGCCGTGGCCGATATGATCGGCGGCGTGCTGGCAGGCTACGCCATCAACCCGCTCATCACGCTGGGCGCGGGTGCCATTGGTCTGGTGGCGGGGCTTGCATGGCAGAAGCTGCCCGGGCTGCGCACCGGCCTGCGGCTGCAGATCAGCGTGCTGCTGGGACACTTTGTGGGTTCCATGGTCATCACCTCGCTGGCACTGCGCATCTTCTACGGCTACCCGTGGGCAACGCTGGCAGTGCGCATCCCCAATGCACTGATCCTGGCTGCGGTGAACACTGTGCTGCTGCGCATCCTGCTGGAGAACCGTACCCTGATGAAGATGGTGAAAAAGTAAAAAGAGGCATTACAATGAATTACGAACAGGCAATGGAATACATCCATGCGGTCCAGTGGGCCGGCCACAAGCCCGGCCTGACGCGCACCCGCACCCTGCTGGCCGCACTGGGCGACCCGCACAAACAGCTCAGATTCGTGCATGTTGCAGGCACCAACGGCAAGGGCAGCACCGCCGCCATGATGGCGTCCTGCCTGCAGGCCGCGGGCTATCGGGTGGGCCTGTACACCTCGCCCTTCATCAACCGCTTCAACGAGCGCATCCAGATCAACGGCGTGCAGATCCCGGACGAAGAGCTGGTGAAACTGGTGGAGCAGGTAAAGCCCGCCGCCGATGCCATGGAAGATGTGCCCACCGAGTTTGAGATCATCACGGCGCTTGGGATGCTCTATTTTGCCCAGCAGAAATGTGAGATCGTGGTGCTGGAGGTGGGCCTTGGCGGCACGCTGGATTCCACCAATGTCATTGATGCCCCGGAATGCGCAGTCATCACGGCACTGGGTATGGATCATGTGAAGGAGCTTGGCCCCACTCTTGCGGACATTGCCGCCGCCAAGGCGGGGATCATCAAGGAAGGCTGCCCGGTGGTGAGCTACGGCGGCGTGCCGGAGGCAGATATTGTTATCCGCCGCGTCTGTGCTGAAAAGCATGCCGAGCTGACTGAGGTGGATTTCAGCAGGCTGAAATACGAGGGCGGCAGCCTTGACGCAGTGGAGTTCGACTTTGACGGCCTGACGGATGTGCACCTGCCCCTGATCGGCAGCTACCAGCCGCGAAATGCGGCGCTGGCTATCACGGCTCTGCGGGTGATGCGCACCCATGGCTGGAACATTCCGGAAAATGCCATCCGTACCGGTCTTGAAACGGTGAGCTGGCCGGGCCGCTTTGAACTGCTGCGGCACGCGCCCGCGTTTCTGCTGGACGGCAGCCACAACGCCCACGGAATGCGTGCCACGGTGCAGAGCCTGAGAGACCGCTTCCCCGGGCAGAAGTTCGTTTTTCTGGTCAGCATCATGGCAGACAAGGATGTGGACCAGATGCTCAGCCTGCTGGCACCGCTGGCGGTGCGGTTCGTCACGGTGGCGGCGCACACGCCGCGCGCCATGCCTGCCGAAACGCTGGCAGAACACATCCGGGCCTATGGCTGCAGGGCGGAAGCGGCAGCTTCCATTGAAGCGGGCGTGGCCCGGGCGGTGGAGCTGGGCGGCGAAGGCCCGGTGTGCGCACTGGGCACGCTGTATTTCTCTGGCGATGTGCGGAAGGCGTTTGCGGAACTTGTGAAGGGCTGAAGATTTAAAATGGCTCCGCGTGCGCTGCGCCATCATCAGCGGAAAAATTATTTTTAATATTGCAAATCAGGAAGATCAGCTGATCTTCCTGATTTGCTTTTTCACGGAAAAAGTTGCTTCTTGTGCAGAGAGCGGTCGCGTGGGACAGGCTTAAGGGCTTTTATGAAATTCTTCTCCGCCGGGTATGTTCTCTTTTGCGTGCCAAAAGAGAACCAGAAAGGACGGCGGTGCCCGCAGGGCATGAAAGCCCCAGTGGGGCTTTTAAGCCGCAGACCGGTTTGCAAAGCAAATGCCGCGTGTTCAGCGCGGAAAGGTCTCCGCTACTTTCGAGGCGGCGGGTTGCGGCTCCCTGCGTCTGCTTCGTGCCTTGGATGGCACTCGCATCCTGCAGGCCGCTGCCCCAACAGCTCCTCCCTGTTTCGGCCACTGGCCGCGGTCGTCGCCGTTGCAAACTAAGGGCTGCTCGCCCTTAATAATCCCAAAGCAGATGGGCTCCATACAAAAAATCCAAGTCGCTCCGCTAAAGGATTTTTTGTGTTGCGCCGATTTCAAGGCCCCTCAGTCGCTGTGCGACAGCTCCCCGCAGGGGAGCGAGCGCCAGCAGATGCAGCTACTCGCCACGGCCCCTTCCCGTGAAAAAGCAAATCAGGAATGACCGCAGTCATTCCTGATTTGCAAATATAAAAATATTTTTCCGCTGAAAATGCCCAGAGTGAAACGGAGGGCATTTAAATGGTTAGGCCTGCGATAGCACAGACAAAAAGAAAAAGCGGTGACTCGTGCAGGTTGAGTCATCGCTTTTCTTGCCCCTTGTGGGGCAGGCAGGGTAAATGATAAGAAGGTAAATGAAGAAAATAGCAATTTTAAGAACAAAGGTTTTGTGCTGAGCGAAGAACCGCTCGTAGAAGTTCATGTATCCAACGTAATGCCTTTGTTGGATACAACATACCACTTTTTTGGAAGAATTACAAGCCCTTTTTTCGATTTTTCACCAATAAACGTGCGAAAAATCGCATTTTTGGAGAAACGCACAAATTCAACGAGAAGTTCCCGGCAAACTGACGAACAAGCATAAAAATGAGCAGGTGCGGCCCGGAACGGCGGCAAAAAAGACGCAGAATGCGACAGTTCTTTACAAGAACCGGTCCGTGTGCTAAGATGAATACATTCAATGGAGAGTCTGCCCTGCGAAGGGTGGGCGTATGTGTCCGAGCGGGATGGCCCGGCACGGGGAAAGGAGCATATCAATGGAAAATCAGGCGGTGAGCGGAACAAAAAAGCCGCTCTTCGGAGGGCGGAAGCCGCTGTTCACACAAAAGGAACTGCTGCTGCTGACCGGCCCGCTGCTGGTGGAGCAGCTGCTGGAAGTGACCGTGGGTATGGCCGATACCATGATGGTGTCCCGCTGCGGCGAAGCGGCCATTTCCGGTGTCAGCCTTGTGGACATGATCAACAACCTCATCATCGTGCTGTTTGCGGCGCTGGCCACTGGCGGCGCAGTGGTGGTAAGCCAGTTTTTGGGTGCGCGGGAGCAGAAGGAGGCCGATGCAAGCTCTGGCCAGCTGCTTTTGCTCAGCGGCGTATTCGGTTTGCTGGTGGGGGCATTCTGCTTTGTTTTTGCAAGGCCGATGATCCGGCTGTTCTACGGCGCCATCGATGCCGATGTGCTGGATGCCAGCGTGCTGTACCTGCGCATCATCGCCATCAGTTATCCGTTTCTGGCACTGTATAACGGCGGTGCGGCACTGTTCCGCAGCATGGGCAACTCCAAGATCTCCATGCAGATCAGCTTTTTGATGAACGTGATCAACATTGTGGGCAACGCAGTGTGCATCTTCGGATTTAAAATGGGCGTAGACGGTGTTGCATGGCCCAGCGTGCTGTCTCGTGTGGTGGCAGCGGCCCTTATCCTGCGCAAGTGCTACCAGAAGGGCAATGCCATCACGGTGCCCAAGACCACCCGGCTGGATACAAAGATGACAAAGCGCATTCTGGGCATCGGCATCCCGTCCGCCTTTGAGAACAGCCTGTTCGAGGCTGGACGCATTCTGGTGGTGAGCATGATCTCCACCTTCGGCACAGTGCAGATCGCAGCAAACGCCGTGGCAAACAATCTGGACGGCATGGGTGTGATCCCCGGCAAGGCCCTCAGCCTTGCCATGATCACGGTGGTGGGCCGCTGCATCGGTGCGCGGGACGACGAGCAGGCTGTTTATTATACCCGCAAGCTGACGGTGTGGTCTTACATCGCAATGGGGCTTTCCAACGGTGCCATCCTGCTGTTTTTGCACAAGCTCATCGGCATCTACGCGCTGTCCGGTGAGACGATGGTGCTTTCTGAGCTGCTGGTACGTATCCATGCAGGCTTTGCCATCCTGCTGTGGACCCTGTCCTTCGTGCTGCCCAACGCCCTGCGTGCAGCCAACGATGTGAAGTTCACCATGATCGTGTCCATCCTGAGCATGGCGGTGTGGCGGCTGGGCTTCAGCTACCTGCTGTGCGTGCGCATGGGCTGGGGCGCTGTGGGCGTGTGGATCGCAATGATCATTGACTGGGTTTGCCGCGTGACATGCTTTGTGCTCCGCTTCCGCAGCGGTGTATGGAAAACCAAATATCAGGCATAACATAAAGAGGAGTATACCTATGAAACTGATCAGCTGGAACGTCAACGGTCTGCGCGCCTGCCTGACCCATGGCTTTGCCGAGAGCTTTGCGGCTCTGGATGCCGATATCTTTTCGGTGCAGGAGACCAAGATGCAGCCCGGTCAGGCGGATTTTGCGCCGGATGGCTACACCGAGTATACCTATTCTGCCGAGAAGAAGGGCTACTCCGGCACGGCCTGCTGGTGCCGTGAGCAGCCGCTGACCGTGACCGCCGGCATTGGCATTGAGCAGCACGACCACGAGGGCCGTGTGCTCACGCTGGAATACCCGGGGTTCTGGCTGGTGAACTGCTATACCCCCAACAGTCAGGACGGACTGAAGCGTCTGGACTACCGCATGGAGTGGGAGGATGCCTTCCGTGCCTACCTGCTGGCACTGGACGCAAAAAAGCCGGTGATCCTGTGCGGCGATCTGAATGTTGCCCATAGAGAGATCGACATCAAGAACGACAAGACCAACCACATGAGCGCAGGCTTTACCGATCAGGAGCGCGGCAAAATGACCGAACTGCTGGACGCAGGCTTTGCCGACAGCTTCCGCGTGCTGCACCCGGACGAGGTGAAGTACAGCTGGTGGAGCTACCGCTTCCACGCCCGCGAGAAGAATGCGGGCTGGCGCATCGATTACTTCATCGTGTCCCGCCGCATTGCCGATAAGATCCGCGCGGCGGAGATCCACAACGAGATCTTCGGCTCAGACCACTGCCCGGTGGAGCTGGACATTGACCTGTAACCTGTAAAAAAATGCCTGCTCTCCCGGAAAGAGCAGGAAAAAGGAGACTCTATGCTCAAAAGCTATCTGCTGGTATTTTTTGTTTCCATGGTGCCGCTCATTGAACTGCGCGGAGCCATTCCCATCGGGCTTGGCATGGGCCTGCCCATCCTGCCCACCTATCTGGTGTGCGTGGTGGGCAACATGATCCCGGTGCCGTTCATCTATCTGTTTGCACGCAAATTCCTGATCTGGGGCTACCACAAGCCCCTTATCGGGCCAATCTGCAAGTTCTGCATCGTCAAGGGCGAAAAAGGCGGACGCGCACTGGAAGCCAAGGCGGGCCGCGGCCTTGTGGTGGCGCTGCTGCTGTTCGTGGGTATCCCGCTGCCGGGCACCGGCGCGTGGACCGGGACGCTGGCGGGCTCGATCCTGGATATGAAGTTCAAGGACGTGGTCAAGGCCTGCATGGGCGGCGTGCTGCTGGCGGGCATCATCATGGGTCTGGCCAGCGCGGGCCTACTGGGTGCGCTGAGCACCCTGTTCTCGGTGGGCTGAGAAAAAAAGACTGTGTTCTGGCAAAGAACAACAATTGACAATGGCATTTTGCCGCTGAGTATGCTAAAATAAAAAGGTGTTTTGAAACCGGCGGCGCAAAGCTGCCGGACAGAAAGGAACGATAAGATCATGGATCAGGCACTGAATCAGAAAATCGACGCATATATTGCGCAAAACAAGGAACAGCTGCTGAAGGATATTGCCGCTCTGGTGGCAGTCAACAGCGTAGAGGGCACCCCGGAAGAGGGCGCACCCTATGGCGCAGGCCCCCGCGCCGCACTGGACAAGACGCTGGAGCTGGCTGCAGGCATGGGCCTTGCCACCCGCAACTGTGAAAACTACATCGGCTATGCAGAGCTGGCCGGCAAGGACCCTGAAAAGTATCTGGCGACCATCTGCCATGTGGACGTGGTGCCCGTGGGCAACGGCTGGACGGCCGACCCCTTCACCATGCGCATTCAGGACGGCTGGCTGCTGGGCCGCGGCGTTGCCGACGACAAAGGCCCCATGGTGGCTACCCTGTATGCCCTGAAGTTCCTCAAGGAGCAGGGCTATGAGCTGCGCTACCCCATCCGCGCACTGGCAGGCACCAACGAGGAGACCCACATGCAGGATGTGGACTACTACCTCAAGAACTACCCGGCTCCCGCTTTCTGCTTTACCCCGGATGCCGAGTTCCCGGTGTGCAACGGCGAGAAGGGCCTGTTCGGTGCCAAGATCGTCAGCCCGGTGTGCAACGGCGTCATCGTGGAGATCGAGGGCGGCGTGGCAAACAACGCCGTGCCCGACCGTGCAAGCGCGCTGGTCAGGACCGACATCTCCAAGCTGAAGAATGCCCCGAACATCACGCTGGAGCCGGAAGGCGACGGCGTGCGCATCCGCGGCTGGGGCAAGTCCGGCCACGCAGCCATGCCGCAGGGCACCGTGAACGCCATTGGTCTGGTGGTGAACTACCTGCTGGACAACGGCCTGTGCAATGAGACCGAGCGCACCTATCTGGAGGCCGTGCGCAAGCTGCACGCTTCTACTGCCGGTGAGGGTCTGGGCATCAACTGCGCCGACGGCCCCTTTGGTCCGCTGACCGTGATCGGCGGCCGCATCTACATGGAAGATGGCCGCATTTTCCAGACCATGGACAGCCGCTTCCCCACCTGCACCAACGGCAAAAAGATGACCGAGCAGATCCGTGCCGCACTGGGCGATGGCGCTGAGCTGCGCGATGTGACCGCTGCCGAGCCCTTCTATATTGAAGCCGACAGCCCTGCCATTCTGGCCTGCATCAACACCTACAACGAGGTGACCGGCGAGAACGCCAAGCCCTTCACCATGGGCGGCGGCACCTATGCCCGCCACTTCCCCTATGCGGTCAGCTTCGGCCCCGAGCATGTGGACCTGCCGCTGCCGGAATTCGGCGGCCCGATGCACGGTGCAAACGAAGCGGCACCCATCGACAAGCTGCTGGAAGCCGTGAAGATCTATATCATCGCGCTGCTGCGCCTTGAGGAGATCGACTTCTGATGCAGCCGATGAATGTGCTCGTCATCGACGGGCAGGGCGGGGGCCTTGGCAAACAGCTGGTGGCAGCCCTGAGCGCGCAGTGTCCGGAGGCCCGGCTCACTGCGGTGGGCACCAACAGTCTGGCGGCAAACGCCATGCGCAAGGCCGGTGCCCCGCGTGCCGCCACCGGCGAGAACGCCGTGGTGGTGAACTGCCGCAGCGCGGATATCATCGTGGGGCCCATCGGCATCGTCGTTGCGGATGCACTGCTGGGCGAGATCACGCCCGCCATGGCCACGGCCGTGTGCCAGAGCCATGCGATGCGGGTGCTCATCCCGGTGAACCACTGCGAAAACTATATCGTGGGTGTGCCGGAGCAGCCCATCAGCGATCTGGTGGCCGCTGCGGTGCAGAAGGTGAAAGCTCTCTGCGCCGGGGAAGGCTGCGGAAAAAGGGTTTATTGAAAATGCCCTCCGCTTGCGCTCTGGGCATCTTCAGCGGAAAAATATCTTATAATAGAGCAACAGCGGACAGCCTGCGGGCTGTCCGCTGTTGCATTTTCACGGAAAGGGTCCAAGAGGGAAACTTGATCTGTCTGTGCTTGTTTCCTGCGGAAACAGCCGCACAGCCGGGAAACAGGCCACTTCTTCATTGTGCCCGCTCCAGTGAAAAGGCAAGTCGGAAAATCCCGCAGGATTTTCCGACTTGCATCTAAAGAATATAAATTCCTTGAATAATGCCCAGAGCGCAAGCGGAGGGCATTAAAATGGTTACGACTTCTGTCGTGCGGCGATCTGCGCTGCCGTGGGCGGGGTGTCGCCCTGCGCAGCGTTTTCCAGCGCGCCGAGGCGGCGGTCCAGATCGGTCAGGCGCTGGGCTACGATATCCGGCAGATCCTGCTGGTCCAGATCGTCCGCCGGGTTCACGGCCTTGTTGTTGATGCGCACCACCTCGGCGGGCACGCCCACGGCGGTGCAGTTGGCGGGCAGATTGCGCAGCACCACGCTGCCTGCGCCGATGCGGGAGTTGTCCCCGATATACACCGGGCCAAGGACCTTGGTGCCTGCACCGATCAGCACGTTGTTGCCCAGAGTGGGGTGGCGCTTGCCGGTGTCCTTGCCGGTGCCGCCCAGAGTGACACCGTGGTAGATGGTGCAGTTGTCCCCGATCTCACAGGTCTCACCGAACACGATGCCCATGCCGTGGTCGATAAACAGGCATCTGCCGATGGTGGCACCGGGGTGGATTTCGATGCCGGTGCGGCGGCGTCCGTGCTGGCTGACCCAGCGGGCAAGGAAAAAGCGCTTATGCCGGTACAGCCAGTGCGCAATGCGGTGATACACCAGAATGTGAAAGCCCGGATACAGCAAAATGACCTCCAGCACGTTGCGTGCAGCGGGGTCCTTGCGCTGGATGTTCCGCGCGTCCTCCAACAAACCCATGGGAAAACCCTCTCTTTCCTGATTCCGATGAAGCTGCTCTGAATAAAAATCACGCCTCTGCCATGAAAACAGCCTCTGACTCTTTTGACCATATTATAATAGCACACCCGGACGGGAATGTACAGCAATATGCTAGGAATTGATGTGACTAACCCTGAATCTGGCGGGGAAAAACTGCTTTTGGGTAGAGTAGCTAAAATTCCGGGAGGGAAGCGGCAAACCTTTTTGCAACAAAATATATGCGGAAGCATTGACACATTTCGCGCTTCTATGCTAAAATATTATGAAAAGATTCCAGACTTATAAAAGGAGACAGCACCATGCAGAAAAGCGCGATGTGCACCAAACTGAACAAGCAGTTCGCATCCGGTTTTGCCGTGGGTTCGTTGTTTCCTTTTTTTGTGGAATGAGCTTTTCCCTTTGCGGGGAAAAGTTTTTTTTTGCCCGTAAGCCGGAAAGCCGAACCAGACAAACGCAAATCAGGAGGGAACTGCGATGCTGCTTGTAAATGCTGTGAACACCGAAGGAAGACCGCTTGAGATTTTTGTAAAGGACGGCAGGATCGCTGCTGTAGGTCAGGAGCTGGAGGCACTGGCCGGGGAGAACGAAACGGTCATTGATGCCGGCGGGCTGACCGTGCTGCCCGCCTTTGTGGATCTGCACTGCCACTGGCGCACCCCGGGCTTTGAGTACAAGGAGGACATCGAGACCGGCAGCCGCGCCGCAGCTGCCGGCGGTTACACCTTCGTGAACCTGATGCCCAACACAAAGCCGGTGTGCTCTTCTGCGGCACAGGCGTTCATGGTGGAGCAGAAGGCTGCCGAAGTAGGCCTGTGCGATGTAAACCAGACCGTCTCCATCACCGAGAACTTTGACGGTGTGAGCATCGACCACCTCAAGACCCTGCCTGCCGGTGTGAAGTTCATCACCGAGGACGGCCACGGCGTGCAGGACAATGCCACCATGGCAAAGGCGTTTGCCATCTGCACCCAGAAGGATATCACCGTGATGAGCCACGCTGAGGATATGGAGATCAGCCCGTGGGACTACCGTCTGGCTGAGGACATCGAGACGGTGCGCAACTGCTGGCTGAGCGAATACTACCAGACCAAGCTGCACATGTGCCACGTGTCCACCCGCGGTGCGCTGGATGCCATCCAGATGGCAAAGCTGCGGGGGGCACCCGTCACCTGCGAGGTGACCCCGCACCACCTGTGGTTCACCAATGATACCTGCGATTACCGTGTGAACCCGCCCATCCGCACCGCCGACGATGTGCAGGCGCTGGTGGACGGCATCCGCACCGGCATCGTGGATGCCATTGCAACCGACCACGCGCCCCACTCCGAAGAGGACAAGCTCAAGGGCATGGCCGGTATGGTGGGCAGCGAGACCGCTTTCGGCGTCTGCTACACCAAGCTCTGCAAGCAGGAAGGCCTGCCGCTGGAAGTGCTGGTGCACCTGATGAGCACCCGCCCGGCAGAAATTCTGGGCCTTGCCAAGGGCCAGCTGGAGCCGGGCTACGATGCCGACATGGTGCTGGTGGATCTGGATACGCCTTATATTGTGGACAAGGACAAGCTGCACTCCAAATCTCACAACACCCCATTCGACGGCGCTGAGCTGTACGGCAAGGTGTGCGCCACCATCAAGGGCGGCAAGCTGACCTATCAGGCAGAGAACTGAGAAAATGTTTCACAAAATAATATGATATAAAATAGATAAGAGAGCAAACAGGAGGTACACCCAAATGACGAACATGGACAAACTGTACGAAGCTGTGGAAGCCCGCGGCCCGGTGTGCGTGGGTCTGGACACCGACTTCAGCTACCTGCCCGCCGATTTTGTGGACAACACCCTGTCCCGCGGCGAAAACATCGTGCGCTTCAACAGGAAGCTCATCGATGCCACCAAGGCCGTGGCAGGCTGCTACAAGGTGCAGATCGCTTACTACGAGTCTCTGGGTCTTGAGGGCATGAAGGCCTACGCCGACACCCTGAAGGCTGTGCGTGAGGTCGGTGTGCCGGTGATCGCCGACATCAAGCGCGGCGACATTGCCAAGACCGCCGAGATGTACGCCATGGGTCACTTTACCGGCGATTTCGAGAGCGATTTCGTCACGCTGGCACCCTATATGGGTCTGGACTCCATCAGCCCATACCTGCCCTACGCCGAAAAGCAGGGCAAGGGCATGTTCGTGCTCTGCCGCACCTCCAACGGCGGTGCCAAGGACTTTGAGTATGAGAAGCTGGCCGACGGCCGCCACGTCTACGATCTGGTGGGCGACAAGCTGAACGCTCTGGGCAAGGACTACATGGGCGAGCACGGCTACTCCTCCATCGGTCTGGTCATCGGCGGCACCCACATCGAGGAGGCCACCGAGATCCGTGCAAAGTATCAGGACAGCTTCTTCCTGATCCCCGGCTACGGCGCACAGGGCGGCAAGGCCGAGGACATTGCCCAGTACCTCACCAAGGGCAACGGCGGCGTGGTCAACTCCAGCCGCGGCATCCTGCTGGCCTATAAGAAGCAGCCGGGCACTGCCTTTGACGAAGCCGCTTACAACGAATGTGTGAATATGAAGGAGGCCATTGCTCATGCGTGCAGCCTGCTGTGAAGCCACTGTTCTGCGCAATGAGGTCATTGCCCCGGACATCCGCCTGCTGACGGTGGTCTGGCCGGACCGCGATCACGCACCCCACGCAGGCCAGTTCTTTACCCTGCGTGCATGGGGCGCAGACGAAGCCCCCTTCCTGTCCCGGCCCATCAGCGTGCACCGCTGGAACCCGGACAGCAGCACCATCGAGTTTCTGTATCAGGTGGTGGGCGAGGGCACTGAAAAGATCGCGCAGCTCAAAATGAAGGATACCTTCCAGCTCACCGGCCCTATGGGCAACGGCTTTGATGTGCCGGACATCCTGAGCAAGTACAAAAAGATCGCTGTGGTGGGCGGCGGCATCGGCACCGCGCCCATGTTCCAGCTCACCCGTGAACTGGCAGCGGCAGGTGTGAAGCCGGATGTGTTCTTCGGCTTCCGGGATGCCCCCTACTGCATGGAGGAGTACCGCGAGATCGCAAACCTCGTCAAGGTGTCCACCGACACCGGCGCGGTGGGCTTCCACGGCTTTGTCACCCAGCTGTACGACCCCGCCGACTACGATGTGGTGCTGGTGTGCGGCCCCACGGTCATGATGAAGAACGCCGCCCGCCTGTGTGCCGAGAAGGGCACCCCCTGCTTTGTGAGCATGGAAAAGAAGATGGCCTGCGGCATTGGTGCCTGCCTTGGCTGCACCTGCGAGACCAGGAGCGGCGAGGGCAAGAGCGTGTGCAAGAACGGCCCGGTATTTGATGCAACGGAGGTGTTCTTCTGATGGCTGACCTGAAAACCAACCTGCTGGGCTTTGTGATGAACAGCCCGGTCATCGGCGCATCCGGCACTGTGGGCTACGGTGTGGAGTACGAAGAGCTGGCAGACTTTGCCAAGATCGGCGGCATCTCCGGCAAGGGCCTGACCCTGCACGGCCAGTACGGCAACAAGGGCGAGCGCCTGTGGGAGACCCCCTCCGGCCTCATCAACAGCATCGGCCTGCAGAACCCCGGCGTGCAGCACTTCATTGACGTGGAGCTGCCCGAGATGCTGGAACTGAAGCAGAAGTACGGCACGGTGGCCATTGCCAACCTTGGCGGCCACAGTGAGGAAGAGTATGTGGAAGGTGCCGCGATGCTGAGCGACAGCGCAGTGGACATCGTGGAGCTGAACATCTCCTGCCCAAACGTCAAGGTGGGCGGCATGGCCTACGGCGTGAAAGCCGAAGCTGCCGGTGAGGTGGTGCGCATGGTGCGCGCTGCCTGCAAAAAGCCCCTGATGGTCAAGCTGAGCCCGCAGGCCGAGAACATCCCTGAGATGTGCAAGGCCGTGGAAGCCGCCGGTGCGGATGCCATCAGCCTGACCAACACCTTCCAGGCCTGCGCCATCGATCTGGAAAAGCGCCGCCCGGTGTTCAACAACATCTTTGCGGGCCTGTCCGGCCCGGCGGTGCGGCCCATTGCCCTGCGCATGGTGTGGCAGGCCGTGGGCGCTGTGAACATCCCGGTGGTGGGTCTGGGCGGCATCGCCACGGGCCGTGACGCACTGGAGTTCATCATGGCCGGTGCTGCGGCGGTGCAGGTGGGTGCCGCAAACTTTGCCAACCCCCGCGCCATGGAGACCATTGCCGACGAGATGGCCGCATGGATGGACAAGAACGGCGTGAAAACGCTGGACGAGATCCGCGGATGTGCCCGGAATGCTGAATAATCCGATTGATATACCAGTAAAATGCTGATTTATACGCATAAAAACAAAGCTACTGCATAAATTTGCAAATCACGCAAAAGCGTGGTACAATACCGTTTAAAAGACATTTTTATAAAAGAGAGGGAGAAGTACAATGAGTGAAGCACTTGAGATCCTGAAGAGCTGTGACGCGTTCCTGGAAGGCCACTTCCTGCTGTCCTCCGGCCGCCATTCCAGCGCATACTGCCAGATGGCCTACCTGCAGCAGTACCCCGACCGCTGCGCCGAGGTGATGAAGGTCGTGGCAGATAAGGTCAAGGAAATGGACGTGGATGTGATCGTCGGCCCGGCCATGGGCGGCATCGTGTACGCCTACGAGCTGGCCCGCCAGACCGGCAAGCGCGCCATCTTTACCGAGCGCGTGGACAATGTGATGACCCTGAAGCGCTTCGCCATCCACCCGGGTGAGAAGTGCCTCATCGCTGAGGACGTGGTCACCACCGGTATCTCCTCTCTGGAGACCAAGCGCGTGATCGAAGAGAACGGCGGCATCTGCGTGGGCATCACCTGCGTGGTGGACCGCACCAAGCCCGAGGCTCCGTCTCCCATTCCCATCGTGGCAAGCGCCCTCAAGCTGGACCTGCCCAACTACGCACCGGAAGAGTGCCCCATCTGCAAGGAAGGCAAGCTGCCGCTGGTGCATCTGGGCAGCCGCAAGATGAAGCAGGAAGCAAAGCAGACCCTGTAATGTGTTGAAACGAGGAAAACTATGAACGCATATCTTCTTTTGGCAAATGGCATGGTCTTTGCCGGCCAGTCGGTGGGTGCCGAGGGTGTCACCGTGGGCGAGGTGGTCTTTGCCACCGGCATGGTGGGCTTTCAGGAGACCCTGACCGACCCCAGCTACTATGGCCAGATCATCACCCAGACCTACCCCCTTATCGGCAACTACGGCATGAATAAGGACGACATGGAGTCCGACCGCATCTGGGCAAAGGGCTACATCGTGCGCGAGGCCTGCACCACCCCCTCCAACTGGCGCTGCGAGGAAACGCTGGACAGCTTTTTGAAAAAGAACAACACCATCGGCATTGAGGGCATCGACACCCGCCACCTGACCCGCATCATCCGGGAGAGCGGTGTGATGAACGGTGCCATCCTGACCACCTTCGACCCCGCCGACCCGGCCAACAAGGCCGAGACCGAGGCTCTGTTGGCTCAGATCCGCGCCTATGCCGTCACCGATGCGGTGAAGAATGTTACCTGTGAAAAGCCCGAGGTGTTCAACCCGCAGGGCGAGACCCATATCGTGCTGATGCACTACGGCTGCAAGCGCAACATCGTGCGCTGCCTTGTCAAGCGCGGCTGCAAGGTGACGGTCATGCCCGCCTTTGCAACGGCAGAGGAAATCAAGGCCCTTGCTCCGGACGGCATCATGCTGTCCAATGGTCCCGGCGACCCGGCGGAACCCGTGGAGGTTATCGAGAACCTCAAGCACATCTTTGAGCTGAACATCCCCACCTTCGGCATCTGTCTGGGCCACCAGCTGAGTGCTCTGGCAGCCGGTGCCAAGACCATGAAGCTCAAATACGGCCACCGCGGTGCCAACCAGCCCGTGACCGACTTTGAGTCCGGCCGCACCTTCATCACCAGCCAGAACCACGGCTACGCTGTGGTGGGCGACGAGCTGCCCGCCGAGATGGGCGAGGTGGCACAGGTGAACGCCAACGACGGCACCTGTGAGGGCATCAAGTACAAGAAGTGGAACTGCTTTACCGTGCAGTTCCACCCGGAAGCAAACGGCGGCCCCAAGGATACCGAGTTTCTGTTCGACCGCTTCCTGAACAACGTCAAAGCAGCAAAAAAGGAGGCACGCTGAAATGCCGAAGGACCCTAGAATCAAGAAGGTGCTGGTCATTGGCTCCGGCCCCATCATCATTGGTCAGGCTGCGGAGTTCGACTACTCCGGCACGCAGGCCTGCCGCGCCCTGAAGGCAGAGGGCATCGAGACCGTTCTGCTGAACTCCAACCCCGCAACCATCATGACCGACCCGGATGTGGCCGACCATGTTTACATCGAGCCCATGACGCTGGAAGTCGTGGAGCGCATTCTGGACATCGAAAAGCCGGACTCTGTGCTGCCGAACCTCGGCGGCCAGATGGGTCTGAACCTGTCCATGGAGCTGGCCCGCTCCGGCTATCTGGACCGCACCGGCATCCGTCTGCTGGCCTGCAAGCCCGAGACCATCGACCGTGCCGAGGACCGCGAGCTGTTCAAGGAGACGATGGAAAAGCTGCACCAGCCCATCATCCCCTCTGAGGTGGTGGAGACGCTGCAGGACGCTCTGGCCTGCGCCGACCGCATCGGCTACCCGGTCATCGTGCGCCCGGCCTTTACCATGGGCGGCACCGGCGGCGGCATCTGCGAGACCCGCGAAAAGCTCATCGAGATCGGCACCAACGGCCTGCGCCTTTCCCCCATCCATCAGATTCTTGTGGAAAAGTGCATCGCCGGCTGGAAAGAGATCGAGTATGAGGTCATGCGTGACCACAAGGGCAACGTGATCACCGTGTGTAACATGGAGAACCTGGACCCTGTGGGCATCCACACCGGCGACTCGGTGGTCGTGGCTCCTTCCCAGACCCTGACCGACCACGAATACCAGATGCTGCGCACCGCTGCTCTGGATATCATCACCGAGCTGGGCATTGAGGGCGGCTGCAACTGCCAGTTCGCCCTGAAACCGGACAGCTACGATTACGCGGTCATCGAGGTCAACCCCCGTGTGTCCCGCTCTTCCGCACTGGCTTCCAAGGCCACCGGTTATCCCATTGCCAAGGTGGCTACCAAGATCGCCATTGGCTACACGCTGGACGAGATCACCAACGATGTCACCGGCAAGACCTGCGCCTGCTTTGAGCCCGCGCTGGACTACATCGTGGTCAAGTACCCGAAGTGGCCCTTTGATAAGTTCGTCTACGCCGACAAGTCTCTGGGCACCCAGATGATGGCCACCGGCGAGGTGATGAGCATTGGCAACAGCTTCGAGGCTGCCATGATGAAGGCAGTCTCCTCCATTGAGCTGGGTATGGACACCCTGACCCACAAGCCCTTTGAGGAGCTGACCGATGACGAGATCGTGGCCCACATGCATGTTCAGGATGCCGAACGCGTGTTCTGCGTGTACGAGGCTCTCAAGCGCGGCATCGACCACCAGACCATCTACCGCATCACCAAGATCGACTGGTGGTTCCTAGACAAGATGCAGCATCTGGCAAACCTTGAGAATGGCCTTGCCAAGTGCAACGGCGTGCTGACCGAAGAGCAGTACAAGACTGCCAAGAAGTACGGCTTCCAGGATAAGACCATCAAGCGTCTGGCTCAGGTGGACACCCTGCCCGTGGAGAACTACCGCGCCGGCTTCAAGATGGTGGATACCTGTGCTGCCGAGTTCTCGGCCAACACCCCCTATTTCTACTCCACATACGACGGCGACAACGAAGCCGCTGAGTTCATTGCCGAGAAGGAAGCCGAAGCATCTGCCAAGGGCGAGCCTAGGAAAAAGAAGGTCCTGGTCTTTGGTTCCGGCCCCATCCGCATCGGTCAGGGCATCGAGTTCGACTACTGCTCGGTGCACTGTGTGTGGACCCTGAAGAAGCACGGCTGCGAAGCCATCCTGGTCAACAACAACCCCGAGACTGTCTCCACCGACTTTGACACCGGCGACCGTCTGTACTTTGACCCGCTGAACCCGGAGAGCGTGGACAACATCATTGCCACCGAGAAGCCGGATGCCTGCGTGGTGCAGTTCGGCGGCCAGACCGCCATCAAGCTGGCAAAGCACATGGACGAGATCGGCCTGCCCATTCTGGGCACCCCGGCAGATGCCATCGATGAAGCAGAGGATCGTGAGCGCTTCGACGAGCTGCTGGAGCGCTGCAGGATCCCCCGCGCACCGGGCCGCACTGTCTTCAATCTGGACGAGGCGCTGGCCGCCGCCGATGAGATCGGTCTGCCGGTGCTGATGCGCCCCTCCTACGTGCTGGGCGGTCAGAACATGATCGTGGCCTACACCAAGGCGGACGTGATCGAGTACATGGGCGTTATCACCGAGCATGTGGACATGGATCACCCTGTGCTGCTGGATAAGTATATTCTGGGCACCGAGTGCGAAGTGGATGCCATCTGTGATGGCGAAAACTTCCTGATCCCCGGCATTATGGAGCAGGTGGAGCGCACCGGCGTGCACTCCGGCGACTCCATCTGTGTCTACCCGGCACAGCACCTGACTCAGGCCGAGATCGACACCATGGTGGATTACACCGGCCGCTTTGCCCGCGAGCTGCATGTCAACGGTCTGGTGAACGTGCAGTACGCAGTTTCCAACGGCAAGGTGTACGTCATTGAGGTGAACCCCCGTTCCTCCCGTACCGTGCCGTATATCTCCAAGGTCACCGGCGTGCCCATGGTGGATCTGGCGGTGCGCTGCTGTCTGGGCGAAAAGCTGGCAGATATGGGCTACGGCACCGGCCTGCACCCCAACGCACCTTATGTGGCCGTCAAGGTGCCTGTGTTCAGCTTTGAAAAGCTGCACGGTGTGGATACCCAGTTCGGCCCCGAGATGAAGTCCACCGGCGAAGTGCTGGGCATTGCCCCCAACTACCACGATGCCCTGCTCAAGGGCCTCATCGGCGCGGGCTACACCTTCAAGACCCCCGGCCCTGCAAGCTGCTGCATCTTCACCGTGAAGGACAGCGACAAGCCGGAGTTCGTGGATATCGCATGGAAGCTCAAGAGCATGGGCTACAAGCTGTACGGTACCTCCGGCACCTGCGCATGGCTCAACAAGCACATGGTGCCCTGCAACGAGGTGCGCAATATGTCCGGCGAGTCGCCCAACATCGTGGACCTGCTGCAGAGCGGTCTGGTGGATTATGTGTTCTCTACCAGCGCTAAGGGCCGTGACCCCAAGCGCGACTCCGTCCGCCTGCGCCGCAAGGCTGTGGAGCTGAGCATCCCCTGCATCACCGCAGTGGATACCGCCAACGCTCTGGTGGACTGCCTGCGCAGTGATCACAGTCTGGAAAATATCCCGCTGGTGGATATTGCCACCCTGTATCACCGCAAATAATTACCTCACGAATTACCCGTAAAATGCTTTTTTGCAGCGCCCGCCAAAACAGCGGGCGCTGTATTTGTGAAGGACGGAGAGAGATTACATAAGTTCGTGCGCAATAAATGACGTTTTGTGCGCAATCTGTCGCAAACAGTGTGTGAATTATGTTATACTCAACAACGCAAAATTTGCCAAAAGACGTTACTTTTGGACACTCCAGGAGGATATAGATACATGACCCGTTCCCAGATGATCGAGACTGTGGCACGCAAGACCGGCTTCACCGAAGCACAGGTCGAGACCACGATGGATGCAATGTTTGACCAGATCGCCGACTGCCTGCGCGCAGACGAGAAGGTGACCATCGCAGGCTTTGGCCGTTTTGAGATGCGTCCCCGCAAGCCCAAGGCCTACACCAACCCCAAGACCAAGGTTTCCAGCCGTCTGGAGTCCACCTCCATCCCCGGCTTCAAGGCCAGCGGCCGCTTCAAGCAGAAGCTGGAAGCAGGCAAGGCTGCCAAGACTGAGGAAGCTGTCTGATCCTCAAATCAAATGCAAAGAGCTGTGCCCTCCACTCGGGGCGCAGCTCTTTTTGTTTGGCAATCCCTCAGGTTCGCATTTGCTCAACAGCTCCCTCGGAGAGGGAGCCTCGCCGTGCGGAAAAGTCTCCCTCTGGGAGGAAGGTGGCATCGCATTAGTGATGACGGAAGGAGTTCGTTAAGAACCTGCTGACAAGTGTGGCATTTCATGCTATACTGGGTTCAGAATATAAAATGACAAAGGAACGGAGAATCAGATGCTTTACAGTGAGTTGCAGTGCAGCGATGCCATCCACAAGGCCGTGGAGCGCATGGGCTTTGCCGAAATGACCGAAATTCAGGAAAAGACTATCCCCGTCATGATGGCGGGCTATGACGTGATCGCAAAAGCCCCCACCGGCACCGGCAAGACCTGTGCCTTCGGCATCCCGGTGGCGGAGCATATCTTACCGGAAAACAAGTACCCGCAGGCCGTGATCATGGCCCCCACCCGGGAGCTGGCCCAGCAGATCGCGCAGGAGCTGGAAGAGCTGACCTATTTCATGCCCGAAGTGCAGGTGGCCTGCGTGTACGGCGGTGCCAACATGGAAAAGCAGGCAAAGCGCCTTGCCGAGGGCTGCCAGATCGTGGTGGCAACGCCGGGCCGTTTGATGGACCACTACAAGCACCATTCCATTGATATCTCCCATGTGACCCAGATCGTGCTGGACGAGGCCGACGAAATGCTGAACATGGGCTTCTATAAGGATGTGCGGCATATCATTGAAATGATGAAGGCCCGCAAGTCCCTCTCCATGTTCTCGGCCACCATCAGCCGCGAGGTAATGGACATCGGCTGGCTGTACCAGCACAACGCCGAGGAGATCACCGTCCAGCCCAAGGAAGAAAGCCAGCCCAAGATCACCCAGTATATGCTGGAGACCTCCGGCCGCAACAAGCTTTCCGACCTTGCACAGATCATCATTGGTGAGAACTACAAGCGGGTGATGGTATTCTGCGATACCAAGTTCAACACTGCCACTCTGGCCAACCAGCTGGCACGGCTGGGCTTCTCGGTGGACTGTCTCCACGGCGACCTCTCCCAGAAGGAGCGCAACCAGATCATGCAGAACTTCCGGGACGGCAAGCTGGCCATTCTGGTAGCCACCGACGTTGCCGCCCGCGGCATCGATGTTTCGGATGTGGATGCCGTGATCAATTACGATGTGCCCAGTGAGAACGAACATTACACCCACCGCATCGGCCGCACCGGCCGTGCCAAAAAGGAGGGCGTGAGCTACCTGTTCTATGTGCCGGAGGAGAAAAAGCGGGTGCAGGAACTGCTGCGCCTGACCCGCAATACCGACCTGTGCACCCCGGTGCACTTCGACTTCAACCATGAGCACATTGTGGTGGAGAAAAAGCAGGACAGCGCCGACCGGTTCCAGATCAAGTGCTACTTCTGATAAAATAAGAACTCCTTCAGTCTCGCATTCGCTCGCCAGCTCCCTCAAGGAGGGAGCCTTTGGCAGTGCGGCAAAGTTTTATGTTTTGCCAAAGGCCCCATCTCCGAGGGGGCTATCTGCGAAGCAGACTGGGGGAGTCTCACTTTTCTATTAAAATCTATTGACCTTCCCCTTTCTGGAAGGTGTAACATAGGCACGTAAGGAGGCACCGGAGCCATGAAGATCAACGAAGTGGAAGCCGCTGTGGGCGTGACCAAAAAGAACATCCGCTTTTACGAGGAGGAGGGGCTCATTACCCCCAGCCGCGAGCCGGGCAACGGCTACCGCAGCTACTCGCAGGCGGACGTGGAACGCCTGCGCCGCATCAAGCTGCTGCGCAAGCTGGATGTGCCGCTGGCCGAGATCCGGGAAATGCTGGAAGGGCAGAAGACGCTGGCCGAGGGAATGGCCCAGCAGCTGGAACGTCTGAGCACCCGCCGCAAGGATCTGGACGAAGCCATCGGCTTTTGCAAGCTGCTCCAAAAGGACTCCGGCAGTCTGGAAGAACTGGATGTGGAGCAGACGCTTGCGCGCCTTGCTGCACGGGAGAAACAGGGAGTGACCTTTGTGAACATTGAACGCACAGACCGAAAAGGCGAGCGCATCCGCGGCGCCTGTATCGGCGCTGCCCTTTTTGTGGCGCTGATGGCTTTTGTGATCGCAACGATGGCGTGGGCCTTTTACAGCGACCCGCAGGAAGCGCCACCGCTGCCGCTGCTCATCGTATTGTTCGGCATCCCGGTGGGGTGCATCGTGGGCACGCTGAAGGTGTTGCTGGAACGCATTGAAGAGATCGGAAAGGGAGAAGAAGATGCTTATCGTAACTATTAACGAAGTGCCCGGCAAAAAGCTGGAAGCGCTGGGCGTGGTGCGCGGCAGCACGGTGCAGAGCCGCAATCTGGGCCACGATCTGATGGCGGGGTTCCGCACGCTGGTGGGCGGTGAAGTGACCGACTATGCGGATATGCTCACCGAAGCCCGGCAGATCGCCACAGGACGCATGGTCAAGGATGCAGAGGCCCTTGGTGCGGATGCAGTTGTAGGGATGCGCTACGCTTCCGCCAGCGTCATGCAGGGCGCAGCAGAGGTCATTGCTTATGGAACGGCGGTGAAGTTCGTATGACCACAAAAGAAAAGCAGGGCTTCGGCCTTTATTTCCTGTTAGCATTTGGTCTGGCATGGCTGTGTCAGGTCGGCGGCTGCATGGTGCTGCTGCAAAAGCAGAATGCCGTGCTGTATCAGTTGGCGCTGGTCGCCACCATGCTCTGCCCGCTGCTGGCGGTGCTGCTGGTGCAAAAGGTCTTTCTGCGCCAGCCCACCGGCATCGGCTGGAAGGTGCAGGGCAAGCGCCGCTACTGGCTGGCGGCGTGGTTCGGCCCGGCGGTATTTACGGTGCTGGCCGCAGTGCTCTACTTTGCGGTGTTCCCGCATCGACTGGACCTCTCCGGCAGCTGGCTGGCAGCGGCCTACGGCGGCGAGATGGACGCTCAGACCCTGCGCAGGGAGCTGGGCGTATCCAACCTCAGCTACATGCTGGAAACAGGCCTGTTCGCGGTCACGCTGGCTCCGGTCATCAATATGTTCGCAGCTTTGGGCGAGGAAGCCGGCTGGCGCGGGTATATGATGCCCCACCTGAAGAAGCAGCTCGGCCTGCTCAACGGCCGCCTGCTGGGCGGCGTGATCTGGGGTGTCTGGCACTGGCCGCTGATGCTGCTGGTGGGCTACGAATACGGCACCAACTACTTGGGTGCGCCAGTGCTGGGCCTTTTCGTGTGGTGCATAGTCTGCTTTGCGCTCAATACCCTGTTGGACTGGCTCTATGAAAAGACCGGGTGCATCTGGGTTCCGTCCATCGCACACGGCGCATTCAATGCGGTGGCAGCGCTGTTTGTGGTTTTGACGAACCCGGCAGACAGCTATTACAATGTATTGGGGCCGGCACCCATTGGCCTGATCGGAATGCTGCCCATGCTGGCTGCTGCAGTCTGGCTGACCCTGCGAAGATCCTGAAAACCTGAATAGTTCCGGGAGAGGACTCTTCCGCTTTTGCCGCCGCAGCTGCAATGCAGCTGCGGCGTAGTTTTTCCTGCGGCCTGCTGCTGTTTTGGGGTGCACGCAAAAAAGAATGGAAAAAATCTGTCAAAAAGTGTTGACAAGGAGGCGGGGGTGTGGTATTATACTTGAGCGCCAAGCGCTGAGGCAAAAGAATGACTTCCAAAGCCTCGGCAGGAAGCCCTTGAAAAGAACCAATAGACGCAGAAAACACCAGTTGACACTGAGATGTTTGAAGCGCTCCAAGTTCAGAAAGTTCAAAAGCTTCTAAAAAATAAGGCTTGACAAAAAACCACTTCGGTGGTAAAATAAACAGGTCGTCAGCCGCAAGGCTGAGGCGCTACAGGACCTTGAAAATTGAACAATATCGAAAAACTTGTAAGGAACCTTTTAAGTGTTTGGAAAAACACTAAAAACAATTCCAAAAGTAATTCACACAGGACGCAAGCGATTGCGTGCTGAGCGAACAAGATTTAACACTTTAAAAGTGATAAATATCATTTATAAAGAGTTTGATCCTGGCTCAGGACGAACGCTGGCGGCGCGCCTAACACA
>NZ_JAFREG010000005.1:161741-168092 GCF_017377615.1 Faecalibacterium sp. Marseille-Q4896 | reverse complement strand
TGTGTTAGGCGCGCCGCCAGCGTTCGTCCTGAGCCAGGATCAAACTCTTTATAAATGATATTTATCACTTAAAAGTGTTAAATCTTGTTCGCTCAGCACGCAATCGCTTGCGTCCTGTGTGAATTACTTTTGGAATTGTTTTTAGTGTTTTTCCAAACACTTAAAAGGTTCCTTACAAGTTTTTCGATATTGTTCAATTTTCAAGGTCCTGTACGCCTCAGCCTTGCGGCTGACGACCTGTTCATTTTACCACCGAAGTGGTTTTTTGTCAAGCCTTATTTTTTAGAAGCTTTTGAACTTTCTGAACTTGGAACGCTTTAAACATCTCAGCGTCAGCTGGCGTTTTTCAGCGTCTATTGGTTCTTTTCAAGGGCTTCCTGCTGTGGCTTTGGAAGTCATTCTTTTGCCTCAGCGCTTGGCGCTCAAGTATAATACCACACACCCGCCTCCTTGTCAACACTTTTTGACGGATTTTTTCCATTTTCTTTGCAGAATAAAGGATCTCCCTGTTTTTCACCCGTTACAGGACGTGCCTTTTTCTTGACAAGACAGTGCACAGAACGTATTATGGAGTTATCCCCGTATCCTGTATGATATAGCTATACTTATTCTATAAGGGAGAAGCGCCATGTCCTGTGTCAACATCCGCGGCGGGCGCGCTATTCGGGTGCGCTATTATATTATATATACATTATATTGCGCTGCAGAGGAGGGCTTTGTTTATGATACTCACCGTCAACATTGGCAACACCCACATCACCGTGGGCGGCTACGAGCAGGATACTCTGCGTTTTTGTGGACGGCTGCACTCTGATACCGCCGCAACGGTGGACGAATACGCCATCCGTCTGGTGAATCTGCTCTCTCTGCACGGTGCTTCGCCGGCACAAATTGAAGGCGGTATTCTGGGCAGTGTAGTGCCCGTGCTGAGCGGCCGGGTTCTTTCCGCTTTGCGTATCCTCTGCAATGCGCGCATCCTGACAGTCGGCCCCGGCCTGAAAAGCGGCATCAAGCTTCGGCTGGACAACCCCGCCCAGCTGGGTGCCGAGCTTTTATGCGGTGCTGTTGCTGCACTGGCAGAGTGTTCCGGGCCGCTGGTGGTGATCTCAGCCGATACCGCTATCTCCATGATGGCAGTCAATGCCAAGCAGGAACTTGTGGGCGGGGTGATCCTACCCGGGCCGCAGCTCTCGCTGAGCGCACTGGTAAAGAACACCGCTCAGCTGCCGCAGATCGACCTTGCCGCAAAGGCTCCTGCATCCATTCTGGGCAAGAGCACCTCTTCCTGCCTGCAGAACGGCTTTGTGCTGGGCACCGCCAGCCTGCTGGACGGTCTGGCGGAACGTTTCTGCGCAGAGCTTGGCCCGCAGACAGCATTCTACGCCACCGGCAATCTGCCCATTCCCATCCGGGAAGCATGCTGCACCCCCATTTTATACCGGGAGACCCTCATCACAGACGGGCTGTACCGCATCTGGATGAAAAACAAAAAAGGATAACTCGAATCCTCCCGGCGCACTGAAAAAAGAAAAACCAGAACACAGATGTGTTTTACGGGTTTCAGGACAGTTCGATTTTTCCCCGGATGAACAGTAGTCCTCTTGTTAGACATTCCTACAGGTTGGCAACCGCAGGCTAAGCAAAGCCGCGCTGTGGCTTTGCTTGCGACGCTGCGCGCCGCCGCCTTGTTCGAATCCTCCCGGCGCACCGTAAATCGCAGCCTGTTGTTAGACATTCCTACACGCTGGGAACCGCGCGCTAAGCAACAGCCCGCTGGGCTGATTGCTTGCCCTGCTGCGCAGGGCCTGACGGGTTGCGTTTGCTGATTTTTCTGCAGCCCCTTGGCAGGGCTTTGAAAAATCAGAACGCGGCCCCAACAACTCCTCCCTGTTTCAGCCGCTGGCTGCGGTCGTCGTCGTTGCTGTTCGAATCCTCCCGGTCGCACAAAAAGAATCCCCGGCACACGAAAGTGTGTCGGGGATTCTTGGTGCGACCGGGAGGATTCGAACCTCTGGCCTTCCGGGTCGGAGCCGAACGCTCTATCCAGCTGAGCTACGATCGCACATATTTATTTCATCGGTGTAAAGTAGTATAGCACAGCCACACAAAAAAATCAAATAGGAAATGTCGATGCTATCTTGCAAAAGCCGCAGCGGCCCATATAATAGAGGGTGTGCCCCGGTGTGCGCGGGCACGGTTTAGGTTAAAGGATAAAAAGAGAACATGAAATCAAATACCATAACACTGACCGAAGGCCCTCTGGCCAAACAGATCTTTCTGGTCAGTCTGCCGCTGGCGCTTTCCAACCTGCTGCAGGTGCTGTTCAACATGTCGGACGTGGCCGTGGTAGGCCGGTTTGCAGGCTCTACAGCGCTGGGCGCGGTGGGTTCCACCAGCATCCTCGTCAGCCTGTTCACCGGCTTCCTGATCGGCTTGAGCGGCGGCATCAACGTGCTGGTGGCCCGCTTCTACGGTGCACGGCACGAGCACGATGTGGAAAAGACTGTCCACTCCGCCGCCATCGTCAGCCTGATCGCGGGTGTGGTGCTGCTGTTCGTCGGCCTGCTGGGTTCCCCCTTCATGCTGCGGCTGCTGAACACCAAGGACGACCTGCTGCCCGGTGCCATCCTGTACCTGCGGGTGTACTTCCTTGGTATGCCCGCTCTGGCCTTGTACAACTTCGGCAACGCTGTGTTCAGCGCCATCGGCGACACCAAAAAGCCGCTGATGTACCTGTCCATTGCGGGTGCACTGAACATTGCACTGAACCTGTTCTTTGTCATCGTGTGCCAGTTAAGCGTCATGGGCGTGGCGCTGGCCAGTGCCATTTCGCAGTGCGTCTCTGCCGGGCTGATCCTGCACGCTTTGACCAAAGTGCAGGACTGCTACGTGCTGGACACCAAAAAGCTGCATCTGGACCCCGCCACAACAAAGAGCATTCTGGGCCTTGGTCTTCCGGCCGGTTTCCAGAATGCCATTTTCGCCATTGCAAACCTGTTCATTCAGGCAGGGGTCAACTCCTTCGACTCTCTCATGGTCAAGGGCAACAGCGCCGCCGCCAATGCCGATGCCATGATCTACGACTGCATGGCCGCATTCTATATGGCCTGTGCAAGCTTTATGAGCCAGAACTACGGCGCTGGCAAGCCGGACCGCGTAAAGAAGAGTTATTTCATCAGTCTGGCCTACTCCTTTGGTGTGGGCCTGATCCTGGGCGGAAGCCTGTTCCTCTTTGGCCGCACCTTCCTTGCCCTGTTCACCACCGAGAGCGCCGTCATTGATGCCGGCATGAAGCGCGTGGGCGTGATGGGCTTTGCCTACTGCATCTCCGCCTTTATGGATTGCACCATCGCCGCTTCCCGCGGACTTGGCAAGACTGTGGTGCCCACCATTATTGTGGTAATGGGTTCCTGCGTGTTCCGGGTGATCTGGGTATACACCATCTTCGCGCACTTTCACACCATTCCCTCGCTGTACGCACTGTACCCCTGCAGCTGGGCGCTGACCGCCCTTGCCGAGATCGTGTACTTCGCACACTGCTATAAGGAATCGATGAGGATTTTTGAGCAGCCAAAAGCTGCCGCATAAAGCACAAAAGCTCCTGTCTGAATGGGCAGGAGCTTTTGTGTTACTGAACTTTTACTTCACCGGCCAGAACGCGCTTGTAATCCTCATAGTTGCGGGCCAGCAGGGCGGGGGTATCCAGACCATATGGGCACTTGGCCTTGCACTGGTTGCAGTGCAGGCAGCCCTCGATCTTTTTCATCTTGGCCTGACCTGCGGGGCTGAGATGCTCTGCCGAGGGCGAACGCCGCAGCAGCAGGCTCATGCGGGCGCAGTTGTTGATCTCGATGCCTGCCGGGCAGGGCATACAATAGCCGCAGCCGCGGCAGAACTCGCCGCACAGCTCGGTACGATCCCCCTCAATGACGGCACGGATGTCGTCGGTCATGCGCGGCGGGTTGTCGATATAGGAGAGGAACTCGTCCAGTTCCCTTTCACGCTGCACGCCCCAGATGGGCAGAACTCCATCGAACTGCGCCTCAAAGGCATAGGCTGCGGCGCTGTTGGTGATCAGTCCACCGGACAGGCCCTTCATGGCGATAAAGCCCATATTTGCCGCCTTGCACTTGTTCACCAATTCCAGCTCCTGCTCACCGGAGATATAGCTGAACGGGAACTGCAGCGTCTCGTACAAACCGCTGTCAATGGCCTCGTGGGCCACCTTCAGGCGGTGGTTGGTGATGCCGATATGCCGGATCATGCCCTTGGTTTTGGCCTCCTGCATAGCCTCGTAGAGGCCGGAGCCGTCGCCGGGCTTCGGGCAGAATGCGGGATTGTGGAACTGGTACAGGTCAATGTAATCGGTGCGCAGGTTGGTGAGTGAGGTGTGCAGATCCTTCCAGAAGTCCTCTGCGTTCTGCGCTGCCGTTTTGGTGGCGATATACACTTCCGTGCGGATGCCGTCAAAGGCTTCGCCCAGCTTCACCTCGCTGTCGGTGTAGGCGCGGGCGGTATCAAAAAAGCGGATGCCTGCCTTGTAAGCCTTGCGGGCCAGATAGACGGCATCTTCCTGCGAGATGCGCTGGATGGGCAGTGCGCCGAAGCCATTTTTGTTCACCGTGATGCCGGTGCTGCCAAGGGTGACCAGATCCATAGCTGTTTCCTCCACTCGTGGGTGTAAAGACTCTCCTTTTTCATTATAAAACGAACGATTCTGCTGTGCAAGAAGTTAGGCAAAGCAAAAGGGCCTTTCCCGAAGGAAAAGCCCTCTTTGCTTACTTTTTACTGATAATCGTGGTTCAGGAACATCGCTTTGATGACCACCACCTCGTCGTATTCCTCCTGTTCCACCTGCACGTCTGCATTCAGGGACTTCAGGCGGTTTTCCACGGCAGTCAAAGCCTCCGGCACGGTGACGGCGCGGCCCTCTTCGATGGCATCGGCCATCTGCTTGAGCACGATGGGATGTGCGTAATGGCTGGGCACCGGGAAGGCACCGTTCGGGTAGTGCTTCACGTATTCTGCCATAGCAGTTTCGGCCTTCTCGGCCCGCTTCATGATGGCGCTGTGGTTGTTGTGGGCGGTGGGCAGCATGTTGTAGCTGGAGAACAGGAAGATGGCTGCAAAGCCAAACAGTGCAAAGTAGATGCCATAGCCGCCGGTGTGGGTGGTAACGGCATACAGGCCGTAGGCCGCGGAGACGATGCCCATAACAAAGATGGCCAGCGCCACATAGCGGTACACCGGCTTGCTCTGCAGCTGGGCACGCTTGCGGCGCTCGGCTGCACTCAGCTCATCGGCGATTTCCGGCTTTGCTTCCAGATATTCCTTTGCCCTGCGCAGCACGGTGATGCTGTGACGGGCATCGTCGGTCAGCTCGCTTTCCGGCAGCTTGCGGGAGGCCTTTTCGGCTTCCTTCTTCTGCAGCATCTGCTCACCGGCTGCGCTGAGCAGATGGATCTGCGGCTGCTCTTTGGCCAGCACCTCCAGCAGCTTGTCCACATCCCGCTCGTCCTTGAAGTTGCACTGCTTCTGCTTGCCGCCATCGTACTCCACCACAAGGTAGGCCATGGAGGCAAACATGCCCTTGCCGGTAAAGCCGCCGGAGCTCATAGCCACCCGCTTGAACACGCGGCTGATGCTGCCATAGGGCAGATAATAGCGGCGATCGATGTAAAAGCTGTTGAGGTACAGCGCCTTTTTGCCAACGCCGCAGGGGCCGATCTTTTTGCAGGACTTTCTGTCCTCCACCAGCTCCTGATTATCAAGCTTTGCCATACCCAGCTGTGCAGGTTTGAAGATCATGGAAGTTCCCTTCTTTACTGTTAGTTTCCGGTCCAGCCGCAGATGCTGCAGCCATTCCAAATAAAATCACCGGTTCTATTTTCGCACTGCAGCCCTCAAAATGCAACCCCTTCTGCTGCTAAGATTTGCACAAAAGGTTTGTCTGTTATGTCAAAACACCCCCGTCACTGCGGGGTGCAGCGGCGGGGGTGTCAGAGTTTAAGGCTTATGCGGTGCGGCAGACATCCTTATGCCTTCTGAGAAGCGGTGTGCTTCTTGGTGGCATGGATGAAGAGTGCCAGCATTGCGATTGCAAAGATGATGCCGATGGGGTATGCAACGGCAGTGTTGTAAGCGACCAGCTTGCCGTCTGCGTAAGTATTGATCATCTTGCCCAGGCACTCAGGTGCCAGCACGAAGTAGGTGCAGGACACAGCGCTCATGAAGGTAGCGGGCACAGCGGTGATCCAGTAGTTCTTCTTCTCCTTGAACAGGTACATGGATGCAGCCCACAGAACGATCATGGCCAGCGTCTGGTTGGTCCAGCTGAAGTAGCGCCAGATC